>NZ_AHAM01000201.1 GCF_000236565.1 Mesorhizobium alhagi CCNWXJ12-2
GTGCTCAGTCGAGCAGTAGATCTTGGGCTGAACTTTAGCGCCGCCGACCTCTTCCAAGCCCCTGTTCTGAAGGAACTTGCATCGAAGATTTATTTGGAGCGACAGCCCAGTACTCCGGGAGTGATTTGCGTACGACCAACCGGATCGCAGCCGCCGCTCTTCTTTGTTCCCACAGGTTTGGGCGATTGTTCCTATGTCCTCGGTTTGGCGAACGAAATGGACACAGACTGTCCCATCTACGCTCTACCATGGCCGCCTTTCAATGACGTTTGTCCACCATCTCTTGAGGCGATGGCCGCGGACATCATCGTGGCGATTAGAGAGATCCAGCCGCAGGGTCCGTATCGCTTCGCTGGATACTCATCAGGCGGAATCTTGGCTTACGCCATAGCCCAGCTCTTACTGGATCTCGATGAAGCTATATCTTTCATGGCGTTGATCGATGTTACGCTACCTGCAAACTTGACAAAGATATCATCCTTCCAATTGGTACGAGACGTGGTGCTCGATTCTTTTGAATCCTCAGATGATGAGAGCTTCGAAGTGTTGGAGCAATTTGCTGGACAAAGTTCAATCGCTCAGCTGCTCGAAAAGGCGCAGCAAATCGGGGCGATACCTCTGGATCGTGATCTCCACAATGAAGTGTTCATGTATGAAAAGATCGCCCAGTTTCACAAGGCGCTGCAGGCGTACCAAGTCCCATCCCTGCCAATTGCGATACATCAGTTTTATGCCACCGAGGCTCTCTTCAGTTCTCGAGCACGACAAGCTAAGAGTTCATTAGGCCCAGAGGCACGTTCGCCCATGCGCGGCTGGGACCGCGTCTTGAGTCGAGGGGCCATTACTGCCGTACCGATTGGAGGCGACCACGTGACGATGATCAGTGTTCTGGAAAACCGCAAAGCTCTGGCCCGAGCCATTTCTACGCCCTTAACCGGGGCCCTTGAAAAACATCCCTAGCGAACTGCTCCGACGGTTCTGGCACCCCGACCGGGTTCAGTCTCGAGACCCCGACAATACCCTGAATGTCGGAAAGTCCTGGCTTGGTGATCCAAAGATGGGAAGCGCTTCATGTGTGGTCCGCCGCCGCTGCTGATCGACGCCCGAGTCGGATTAATTCCAACGCCAAGCTACATTGGCTGAGCTTCTCATTGGACAAGCTCATAGGACCAAATGGATGGAGATTATCACGATTGATCAACAGAACATCCTCGTCGGCATTCGTCCGATAGAGCTGGCTGACGAATCGGCCTTGTACGCTTCCGAAGTTACCTCTACGGGACGCGCTGTTCCCAAAGTCCGCCGCCAAAGCGGTGCCGCAAGAGTTATTGCCCGAACACTTCTTGGGCAACTGGGATTCCCACCACTGCCGATCTTAAAGACGCGCTCTGGTGTTCCGATCTGGCCAGCCGGCATCGTCGGATCTTTGGCTCACCACGATACAGTAGCAGCCGCCGCTATTGCCGGGACGAAGAGGATTGCAGCTCTCGGCATCGACATTGAACCTAATGAACCTCTGCCGGAGAACTTGATCGAGTTGATTGCTACCCCTAACGAGCAACGCATGTACGATCTACGCCTGCTTGAACGGCGGAACCTCTTTGTTTTGAAGGAGGCTGTATATAAAGCCTATTTTCCACTGTATAATGACTTTCTTGAATTCCAGGACGTGGAAATTGATATCTCTGCGCGGTTAGGACACGTGTCGAAGGCAAATTGCACATTTTCGCTCGAGTTACTTCTTTCCAACAATGTAATCGGTTTGGCATATTCACGGCCGAGATGCGGCAGCCGGTAACTCACCGCATGGTGAGGAATCAGGAAAAGCCTCCGGCCTGTCAATCGAAGTGAGGATTTGACCCCTCCACGCATCTGCTAGTGAAATCCGGCTTTAACGGCCCTGCCAGTCGCCTATGTGAACCCTGCACCTGCTTGCACAGACGACAGGGTCATTGTCAGGGAAGACAGAGGAGGCAGACCTTAGGGTGTCATTTCGCCCTCTACCGGAACCGACGCCAACAAGCGCGCCTGACGCAACGCCGCCAGATCAGCCGAGCCGGTGCAGAAGCAGGCGACGGCCAACTGGCGGATGACGATCTCGAAATGCGCGACAACCGCCTCGGAGGACACCGTCGCCGCGCGCAGCACGCCGGCCGCCTGCCCGGCGATGTCCGCGCCCAGGCGGATGGCCTTGGCCACGTCGACGCCGTCGCGGATCCCGCCCGACGCGACCAGCTTCACCGTTGGCAGCGCCCGACGTACCGCCTGCACGCTGGCCGGGGTCGGAATCCCCCAATCGGCGAACACCATCGCCACTGCACGGTCGGCGGCATCGCGGGCGCGCTCGCCCTCCACCGCGGCCCAACTGGTGCCGCCGGCGCCGGCGACATCGATCACCGCCACGCCCGCCTCGACGAGCGCACAGGCCACCGAGGCGGACAGGCCCGACCCCACTTCCTTGGCCACGATCGGCACGCCCACGCGGCGCGCGGCGCGAGCGATCTGCGCCAGGACGCCGCGCCAGTCGCGGTCGCCCTCCGGCTGCACCGCTTCCTGCAGCGAATTGAGATGGACGATGAGTCCATCGGCCTCCAGCGCATCCACCGCCCGGCGCGCCAGGTCCAGGCCGTCGGCCTCGCGCAGTTGCGCGGCGCCGATATTGGCCAGCAAGGGAATGTCTGGGGCCAGGCGGCGCAGCGCGCGCGTCAGCCCCTGGGAGTTGCGGGATTGCAGGCTCACGCGCTGCGAACCGACGCACATGGCGATCCCCAAGGCTTGCGCTGCCTCGCTCAGATGCCGGTTGATGGCCTCGGCGCGTGGCATGCCGCCGGTCATGGAGCTGATCAGCAGCGGCGCGCGCATGGTCTTGCCCAGCAGCGAGGCGCGCAGGTCGATCTGCGTCAGGTCCAACTCGGGCAATGCGCAGTGTTCGAAACGGATGTACTCCCAGCCGGCGGCGACCGTGGCCGCCGCCGTTCGCCGATCCAGCACGATGTCCAGATGGTCCTCCTTGCGCCGGCTCAGGGCGGTGTCGCTCATGCTCGCTCCATCCGTCGCATCGGGCGACGGCGTTGCGTCGGATCGGACCGACGGCAGCGCGCGCACGCCGCCGCCTCCCGGCGTTCAGGCCGGCGCACGCTGGCCTCCCCCAGCAGCGTCGCTGCGGTAGCGGCTGGTCGAGGTCTGGTAGTACTGCGCGCGGATAGCCGCCATGGCCTCGATCAACGGTCCCCACGGCGCGGGAAAGCGTTCTTCCGCCATCACCCGGTGCAGCATGCGCGTATGGCCGGCCAGCTCATCGTTGAGGAACTCCACCACAGGCATAGCCGGATAGCGCTGCAGCAGCAGGATCGCCGCGTTGTCGGCCTCGCCGGCCGACCTTTCCTTGTCGCGTCCATGCAGATCGTTCTGCAGGCGCCCTATCGCGGAGATGAGCCGCAGGACCTGGCGAAACGCCGGACGCGCGCGCAAGGTCGCCATGTCCAGCCCCCACAGCAACGACAGGCAACAGAACACGTTCGCGTAGGCGATCGAATCGATGCCGTTGTGCAGGTACTCGGCGTAGGACCAGCGTTCCGCCCGTGCCGCCTGCGCGTGTCCGGCGCGCAGCGCCGCGCAGTAGCACCGGGTATCATCGAGAAGCTGAGCATAGTCGCGACGATCGTAGGCGAGCGCGGCCAGCGAAGCGCGCAGCACAGCGCAGCCCTCGAATCCGGGGAGCGCGCACGGCACGCCCCGCCCCAGCGCCTGCTCCACCGCGGCGAGCTGCTCCGGCGCGATCAGGCCAAGGTCGTTGCAATCGTCGAGCCAGAACAGCAGCGCCAGTTCGCGATAGAACGCCACGATCAGCGTTTCGTCCTGCGGATCGCGGCCGGTGCGGGCACTGGTGTCGCGCAGGCTCGGGTGGATGCGCTGCAGGATGTAGTGGCCGCCCCTGACCGCTTCCACGGCATGCTCGTCGGCGAACCCGGTCAGGGAACGCCCCCACTCCAGCACCTGCTGCAGCGCGCGTTCGGTCTGGATCATGGCGCCGCTCCTGCTCCCTCGGCCAGGACGCGCCGCCCCCAACGAAGCGCCAGCCACAACCCGGCGAGTTCGGCCACGCGCACGACCCGGGTGGGGCAATACAGTTCCTTGCCGATCCACAGCGGCGTCTGCGGCAATGCATGCGCCGCATGGCGGGCGAGCATCCACTCCAGCGCACGCGCCACCGCCTGCGCGATGCGCCGGCGCCCTGTCGGCTCTTCGCTCCCGTCCATCACGTGCAACGCCAACAGCGCATAGGCGGTTTCCTCGAATGTGGACGCGCGACCGGCGCCCCAGCCGCCGTCGTTGTGCTGCGCCTGCAGCAGCGCCGCCAGCGCGCGCTCGTCGCGCCACTGGGGCTTGCCTTGCGCCAGCGCAGCGACCGCATGCGCGGTGGGATACAGCCACGAAACGTGCCATTTTTCGTTGTCCCATAGACCGTGCGGGTTGCGATTGGCCTCGACGTAGGCGCTGGTGCCGGCGGCGGGCTTTCCCAACAGTCGCAACGCATGCAGGGCATGGATGTTGGTCGACACCGAGGCATTGCGCTCGCCGGGGAAGGTGACGAACAGCTCGCCGATTTCGAAATGGCGCAACGCATCGACCGCCGGGTCGCGGCCTGCAAGGCGCAGGACGCACAACGCAACGGCGGTGTCGTCCGCATCGGCCGCGAAGTGCAAGGCCGGGCCCAGACCGCGCACGCCCAGGCGGGCGCCGAGCTGCGCGACGATCACGCGCACCGCCTCGGCGAGCGCGGGATGCGCGAACAGCCCGGCCAGATGCAGGGTGTACAGCGACCAGCATGGCTCGAACACATTGATCGGCCAGACGTTGGGAACGACACCTTCGATGCCGCAGCGCGTCGCCCGCGATGCCGCCCGCAGATACGCGTCGGCGCGCCCGACCTGCGGCGTGCTCCCCTGTGTCACGGCGTGCGCACGCCACGCGGCGGTGGCCGCCGGACTGATGCCGATGCTGCCGTCGTCATCCGGGCATGCGGTGGTCGGCGACGTCCCCCAGGCTTCCCAGGAGTGCAGCAACGGATGGCCGCTCGGCAACATCGCCACCGCCCCCAGCTTGACCAGGCACGCTTGCCGCAACGGCAACAGCGCCGGGTGGCGCGGAAACGCCACGCCGCCCAGCAAGGATGCGACCTTGCCGCACAACTGCGGCAGGATCAGCTCCGCGCCGATCGGCGCGTCTTCCGGCACTGCATGCGCGTAGGGATCGGGCTGGCGCTCGAGGAACCGGGTTGCAGCCTGAACTGCGTCGGCAGCGCCGGGAATAGGATCGGCACGCTGCAATGCCAGCAACGCCGCCCACGTGGGCGCATGGCGAAACAGCGGGAAGTCCGCGCTTCCCCATCCGCCATCGGCCTGTTGCTGCGCGATGAGCCACGCGTATGCGTCCTGCCGACCGGTGACGTTGCCGTGGAACTGCAGAGCTCGCGCCGTGTCGTAGACGGACGGACCGACGCTGCCGCCGTCGCTCATCTCGCTCAGCAGGTGGCGCAATTCGGAAAGGATCTGTTCGGACAGCGCGTTCACGCGGGATGTTCCTTCTGCAGACGGTTGACGAGAACCAGGATCGGGCAGACACCGCGCACGTCGCGGCCGTGCTGGGCAACCGCTGCGATCGGCGCCGCGGACTCGGACACAGTGCAGCTGCCGCCGGCCGATCGCAGCGGCACAGGGGCAACTCCATGCGGACGGGCGCGCTCATGCGGATGGCGCGTGCTTGAACAGATACGCGTTGGCCCGCTGCAGCATCTGCGCCAACCGTTCCGCACGCGGCCCCAGCGGGGCGATGGCCTCCCCGGCGTCGCGCAACAGATCCAGCGCGAACTGGCGCGCTGCCTGCAGCCCCATGATCGACGCGCAGGTCGGCTTCTGCGCCGCCGCGTCCTTGCCGGGAGTCTTGCCCAGCGTCGCGGTATCCGCTGTCGCGTCGAGAATGTCGTCGACCACCTGCAACGCCAGGCCGAAACAGGCGCTGTAGCGATCGAGCGCACAGTACAGCGCAGCGTGCGCGGCATTCTCCGCGATGGCGCATAGCGCGCCCATGCGAACGGACGCGCGCACTAGCGCTCCGCTCTTCATCCGGTGCATCGCCACGATCCTGTCCAGCTCGACGTGCTTTCCGACCAGCGACAGATCCATGGCCTGCCCGCCTGCGGCACCCTCGGCGGACACCGCCTGCGCCAGTTCGCGCACGAGCGCGATACGGTTGTCGCCCGGCGCATCCAGGCTCGCCAGGGTCAGGAAGGCGTGCGCCTGCAGCGCATCGCCGACCAGGATCGCAGTGGCTTCGCCGAACTTGACGTGCACGGTCGGAAGGCCGCGGCGAAGCACGTCGTCGTCCATCGCGGGCAGGTCGTCGTGGACCAGGGTACAGGCGTGCATCATCTCGATGGCGGCGCCGACGTCGTCGAGCATGTGCGCCTGCGTGTCGGCCAGTGCGCCGGCAGCCAGACAGAGCAAGGCGCGGGTGCGCTTCCCGCCATGCAAGGTGGCGTAGCGCATCGCCGCCATCAGCTCGGTCTCACCGTCGTCTTCGGCGCAGAAAAGACGCGCCAGCGCCTGTTCGACCCGCTTTGCGCCGTCCTGCATCCAGATCTCCGGCAGCAGCCTGCCGGATGCGCCGCGCGCCTGCGCGCCCAATCCGCCGAGCGCGGAAACGCCAGTTCGGTCGTTGTGTAGCGTGGAACCGGTCTGCATGTTGTTCATGTCCTTGAACCTGACAGGAGACGGCCACGGCGAGCGGCGAGCCGCCGCGGTGTTGCCGGCGTCGCACCGAGCGCGCGCGCCGAGTGCAGCAATGCCGCGCGTCGCCGGCGCCGCTGCCTCGCCACACGGGGCATGCGATGCCAGCTCATGAGAATCCGATGCGGATTGTCATGGACGGATGTGCGGTCGGGTAATAGCGCCGGCCTTTTTCGACGCCGCTCAGCAACCGCGGCCGCACCCCGGCCTTGTGCATGGTCAGCGCCAAGGCGATGGAGAACTGCACCAGTTCCAGCCATACCAGGTGGTAGCAGATGCAGCCGTGTGGGCCGGTACCGAACTGCAGCATGTCCACCGGCCGGATCGGCTCCGTGCGTTGCAGCCACCGCGCCAGGCGGAACTGATCAGGCGCTTCGTGCAGCAGCGCCGAGGTCGAGAAATGCAGCAGCGGGATGCACAGATGGGTGCCCGCGGGAATGCGCCGTTGGCCGAGTTGCAATTCCTGCAGCGCGCGACGCGGCAGGAGCGTGGTCGCCGGATGCACGCGCAGCGTCTCGCGAAACAGCGCCTCGGCGACCGGACACTGCGCCAGGTCCACGTGCCGGGTCGGCACCGCGCCCACGCGTTGCGCCTCCTCGACCAGGGCGTCCCACAGCACAGGCTGCCGCGCCAGCTCGATCACCATCCAGGCCATCGTCGAGGCGGTGGTGTCGTGACCGGCAAGCAGCAGCAAGCGGATATTGGCGACCAGGACGTCATCGCAGAGCGCATCGTCGCTGCGATCGAAGGCGCTCACCATGTCGTTGATCAACCCGGTGCGCGCGGCATGCGCGCGTGCGTCGCGGACGAACTGGCGCAACTGCGCGTCGATCCAGTCGCGGGCGGCGCGGCCGCGCCGCAAGGGCAGTCCGGGCAGGTCGACCGGGGGCGCGACGATCAACTGCAGCAGTTGCCGGTACTTGCGATGCCATCCCGGCAGGTCCTGCGCGGGGATTCCCATGAGGCTGAAGATCAGCTTGAGCATCAGGTCGCCGGTTTCGCGCAGGATGGTTACGTCGCCGCGGTCGCGCCACGCCTGCACCCGCGCCCGGATGACGGGCGCGAACAGGTCGCCGATGCCGGCCTGGGTCAGCCCCTTGGGCAGGAACGCCGCCTTGATCGCATCGCGCGCCTGCCGGTGCGCGCCGCCGTCCTGGGCGACCAACGTTCCGCCAAGCAATTCGGGCGCGATCTCTTCGATCAGCGCCGAGGACACGTCCTTGTGCCGGAGCAGAGCGAACGCATCCGGATCCACGCAGGTCATCAGGTGTCCGGCAGGGCCGAAATCCAGCCAGAAGTGGCTGCCCAGCGTCCGTTCCGCGCGCCGCAGCAGGCGCGGCAGGTCGCAGACGATGGCGGGAAGATGCCCGACCAGGGGGAAAGCGCCGGGCATGACCGGGATGTCGTACCGCAGCCGGTGCCGACGGTTCAGCGGGTTGAGCAGCATGTCCATCAGCAGCGCGGCGCCGCGGCCGCTTCGGCGGTGTCGCCGGCAGGCCGCGCGGCGCGGCCGTTGCCACCGTCGGCGTACGTCGGCACATGCGCCAGCATGCCGCCGTCGATGCACACGACCTGGCCGGTGATGAACGCAGCATCGTCGCAGAGCAGGAACGCCACCAGCGCGGCCACGTCCTCGGGGCGGCCGACGCGCGGCAGGAGCTGGTGCCGGCGCAGATGCCGTTGCATGCACTCGTCCAGCTTGGTGAGGAGACGCTCGGTCATGATGAGACCCGGCGCAACCGCGTTGCAGCGGATCTGCGCATGACCGTACTGGGTGGCGAGCGAGGCCGACAGCATGTTCATCGCCGCCTTCGACGCGGCGTAGGACGTCTGCGCGGTGTCACCGCTGAGCCCCTGGCACGACGACATGTTGACGATCGCGCCACCGCCGCGGGCGATCATCCGTGGGATGGCCTGCCGGCAGCAGAGCAGCGTGCCGCGCAGATTGGTCGCCATGGTCTGATCCCAGACCGCCAGGTCCAGGTCGAGGATCGCGCGGTCGCGCGGGGTCAGATGCATGGCGCTCGCGTTGTTCACCAGCAGGTCGACCCCACCGAAGTGCCGCTCCGCCGTCTCGAACAGCGCCGCCACCGCCTGCGCATCGGCGATGTCCATGGCCAGGGCCAGAGCGTGGCCCGCTTCGGCCGCGATCTGCGAGGTGCAGGCGATGGCCGCCGAGCCATCAATGTCGGCCACCACCACTTTGCCGCCCTCGCGCGCGATGGCGAGGGCGCATGCCTTGCCGATGCCGGCGCCGGCGCCGGTCACCACGGCCACCTTGCCTTCAAACCGTCCCATCGTGTCCTCCTGGATTGCATTGGTCTTTCGCGGCATGCCGCTCGGCCTCCGCCGGAGAAGGCACAGGGTCGGCGCTGGCGCGCTCGTCATCGCCAGCGCCGCTTTCGATGACCCGAATGGCGGCGACCGGGCACGGGCTGGCCGCGAGCCGCACGGCGGCGTGCAGCGCCTGCGGGACCGTTGCCACGCACACTTCGGCCACGCCGTCCGGTTCGCGCTGGCGAAAGATGCCCGGCAGCGTCAGCACGCACTGCCCGGTGGTTCCGCACAGATCCTGGTCGACCACGACGCGCATCTCAGCCCCCCTACGCATCCAGCCGCACCGGCAGCGCGCGGAACGTCCTAAGGAACGCGGAGGGCTCCCGGGTCGGCTGCTCGGCCAATACCAGCGTGGGGAAGCGCGCCTGGATCCGCGGCAGGCTCTCGGCCAACTGCACCCGGGCCAGTTGCGCACCGAGGCAGAAGTGGATGCCGTGGCCGAAGCTCAGCATGATCTTCCCGTCGGTCGACATGCCAGGACTGGTGCCGTAGAACCGCGCGGGATCGAAGCGGTCGGGATCGGCGAAGGCGTCCGGGTCGCGATTGCCGGCCGCGATCAGCACGCGTACGTCCGCGTTCTTCGGGATCACCACGCCGCCCAGTTCGATGTCGCGCTGGGCGATACGCGGAATGGAGCTGAACATGGCGGGCGCGTCGCAGCGCAGGACTTCTTCGACGAATGCCTTCACCCCCACGGTGTCTCCCTGCAGCCAGTGCCGCTGTTCGGGATACGCCAGCATCGCCAAGACCGCATGGTCGATGGTCGCAGCAGTGGTGGCGAAGCCGCCCAGCAGCATGCCCCACAGCATGCTGATCAACTCCGCATCCGACAGCGTGTCGGCATCGTCGTCGTGTGCGCCGACCAGCATCGACACGATGTCGTGGCGCGGATCGGTGCGCTTGCGCTGTATGAGGTCGCCGAAGTAGGCCTGCACCCTGGCGCTGGCCGCGTCCGCCGCGGCGAGCTGGGGATCGCTGGCGTGCGGGCTCAGGCCTTCCAGAATGGCGCCGATGCCGGCGGCGAGCCCGAACGTGTCGTCCTGGGGCATGCCGAACAGTTCGGCGAAGACCAGCACGGGCAAGGCCAGCGCGAATTCCCGATGCAGGTCCACCGTCTCCCCGCGCTCCAGCGCGGGCGCCATGCCGTCCAGGCGCGCTGCGACGATGCGCGCGATGGCCGGCCGCAGGTTGTCGATCTGGCGCATGGTGAAATCGCGCGAGATCAGCCGGCGCAGACGCGTATGCGTCGGTGGTTCCTTCATGGCTAGCGTGGACGCCAGCAGATTGAGCGACAGGCTGGTCGCCGCACGCGGGAAATAGCGCGCCAGTTCGCCCGGCGCCGGTCCCCGAAACGCATCGCCCGTGGCCTTGAGCGCCCAGTAGATGTCGGCGTGGCGGCTCAACAGAAAGAGGCCCGACGCCGCGCGATGCACCGGATCGTGCTCGCGCAACCACCGCATGAACGGATACGGGTCGTGGATGCACGCTGGCGACGCCAGTTCGGCGAAGGCGTCCCGGCATGCTGCCGTGGTTTCCTGCACGTCCATCTTGGTTACCTGTTGGCTGGCTGATCTGACCGGCGCGCGCCAGGCGCGCCGGCAAATTGCGGAGAAGATCGCGATTCCCGACGGCGTCCGCGCATCACCAGAGCACCGGGAACTCCTCGAACCCGCCAGTGATGATCTCCTTGCGCAACTTCAGTTCTTCGGGCGCCACGGCCAGGCGCAGCGCGGGAAAGCGCTGGAAGATCGAACCGAACACCACCTTGAGTTCTAGCCTGGCCAGCGCCGCGCCGATGCAGGTGTGCGGCCCGTAGGAGAACGCCATGTGCGGCTTTTCGGCGCGCCCGATGTCGAAGATTTCCGGGTCGTCGAAATGGCGTGGATCGAACGACGTCGCCGGCAGACCGACCAGCACCTTGCTCTCCGCGGGAATATGCACGCCCGCGATGGTCACGTCGGTCCTCGGATAGCGCATGATGCCGTCCCAGCCCGCGCCCGGCGGGTACATGCGCAGGATTTCCTCCACCGCCTTGTCCACCAGGGATGGATCGCCGACCAGGCGTTCGCGCTGTTGCGGATGGCGGAACATGGCCAGCAGGCCGAATTCGATCTGCGCGACGGTGCTCTCGTGCCCCGCCACCAGCATGCCCGCCGCCAGGCCGATCGCCTCTTCCTCGGTCGCCTTGCCCTGGTCGACCGCCGCGAGCAGATCCGTCAGCAGGTTGTCGCCCGGATCCTGGCGCTTGTCCCGCATCTTGCCGCGAATGTAGGCGCGCAGTTCTTCCCAGGCCAGGCGCGACGCGCTGCGCGGGCCGCTTTCATGCTGGTGCGTCATCACCTCGTCGGACAGCCCGGCGAAAAAGGCGTGTTCCTCGTAGAGCACGCCCATCAGCGCGCTGATGACCATGGCCGGAAGCGGAAAGGAGAGGTGGCGCCGCAGGTCGGCGGGCTGGGGCTGGGCCGCCAGCGTCTCGAACAACTGCGCGGCGATCGCCTCGACCTGCTGCGCGAGCAGCTTCACCCTGCGGTTGCTGAAGGCCGGCGCCACGATCGTGCGTAACCGGGCATGCTCGCCCCCCTCATGCGAGACCAGCCACCCCGGCGAACCGAGAATCACCGAATCCGGTGTGAATGCAGCCGGCGGCATTCCCGCGGGCCGGAACGCCGCGTCGGACAGCACCGCCTTGGCCTCGTCGTAGCCTGTCACCCACCAGCCTTCGTGCCCGGACGGGAAGCGCACGCGGTGGATCGGACCGTTGGCGCGTAGCGCCAACATCTCGGGCGAGGGCTCGATGTGATCGACGCGCCACATCGGCAGCGTCGGCAAGGGTTGTTCGGACATGGTGGCACTTGGCTCTCTAAGCGACGGAAGGGCGGAAGGTGACCGGCAGGCGCTGCGGGCAGCGAATGACGTAAGACGGCATGTAGACGACGTCCTCCGCGGCGATGGTCAAAGCCAGATCCTCCAGCCGCACGAACAGCGCGGGGAAGGCGCAGCGCAATTCCAGGCGCGCCAGCGCAGCGCCCCAGGCAGAAATGCGGCCCCTGGCCGAACGACAGGTGCAGGTTGTGCCGCCGGGTGATATCGAACCTGTCGGCGCCGGGACCGAAGGCCTTTTCGTCCCGGTTCGCCGCATGGAACGCCATCAGGACGGCATCGCCGCGGCGGACCGCGCATCCGTCGATCTCTGCGTCCTGGGTGGCATAGCGGAACGGCAGATTGGCCACGGTGCTGCCCCAGCGCAGGATCTCCTCGATCGCCTGCGACCACGGAACTTGGCCGCTGCGCACCCGGTGCAGTTGCTGCGGATGCGTCAGCGATGCCAGCACGCCATTGCCGATGACGCCGGTGGTGGTCGATCTCCGCAGCCGAGCTTTCTACCTCCGCCGCATTCGTTGCCAACCGATAAGCAGGTATTGGAACGCCGGCCTGCGCGAGGAACTGGCGTTGATTGAATTTGTCGCAGCTTCGTTCAATCGATTCAGGGTTCGGTCCCGGTAGATCGAAATGCCGGCAAAGCCTGCCGACTGTCGCATAGACCGACTCGTGGTCCCCCGCAAAGCCAGTAATGCCAGCAATGTCATGGGTCGCACGCAGCCGGGAACATTCGCGGATCAACGCATCGAGATTGTCAACATCGACACGGATTGCCTCAACGTTTTCCGCCGCAAGATAGTCGTACCGAGCTGGATCAGCCGTCAGAATAATTGGATGAAGATCAAGACACTGAGCCGCTTGGAGCAGACCAGTACCCCTATGACCTTCAACCAAGATGAGCGCTCTTCTTACCATTGCTGTTAACCCGCTGTCGCGTGCTGTGCGGCGGCCCGAAGGTAGTCGGCATCACTTTTGTTGGCCGTGCCGGACCTCAGACTTGCGGTCAACGTATCATTGTCAACGACTGGCGGTCGTGAAGACCTTGTAAATTTATTTGAAGGATTTGTTACAGCGTTTTGATTGCCAGCGGTGTCGTATAGAGCGTCTCAACGAACGTCGGAGGCTTGCCCCCGTTCAAGCGAGGTTAGGTGTGATTGGTGTGTGATATTATGGGCCTACAATCAAAGTCTGCTAGCGCCTAAAGGCTTCTTCCTTGCCGTGAGCTTGCGCTTCACGCCGGAGCGCGGCTCTTCGCTGAGCGCTACCTCCAAACTCATTCCACGAAGCGGCAGGCAGACGGGCCCCTCGACGCTCTCGACAGGAACCTGCGCGAGCACCTGCAGTTCGAGATCAAGCCTCAGCATGACCGTTGTCTGGCCACTGCTCAACTCCGCACACAACACCAACTGCCGCTGGCATCGCTCTGCCACATCAATTATTGCAATCGCAACTATCCCGGAGGCACGGAGGCGCTGGTCGAAGCCTGCAAGCCCGTGCTCGAGCACGAGAGCGGCGTGCAAGGCTATCAGCACATCGTTCAAGTTCGACACGGTCGACGGTTGCGGTGCCACGAGTGTGCGCAAATTCGCACCCGAAACCGACATTCTTGAGGGACGCTCGGCCGAGCAGTGGCGACAGGACGCGTTTGGACAGGTCGATGCCTGGTTGCGGGCGTTGGGCTTGAGAGGCCGATGTCGGGCAACGGGATGCGAGCGTTTAACGCGGGATTTCGAGGGGCTACCGGCATGGGCGTGTCTGATCGGTGCGCACCATCATCCCCTCCGACAGCTTTCCGCTTCCCATTGAAGTCTTTTTTGCAGGTTATCCCTTGCCGGAAAGGTGGGTCGGCTCCGGCGAGGTCCGGCAATAAGGCGGTTGAACGTGCTTGGAACGGGTGTCGCGCTCTTCCATTAACTTTTTAGACATATAAACTCCTTTGCAGGTGATTTGGTGCGATCACATGGAGCTCTGGAAGGCGAAGTAGCATGGCATCGGCACAGCAACTTATAGGCCTCGTCAAGAGTCATGCCGAAGGTGACGAAGAACGCTTCTTCGATCTCGCCATGCAGCTTGCTGCCGCGGAGAGCCAAAAAGGACACACCAGGCTTGCCGAGCAGCTCAGGCAATGGGCTGAAGCGAGTCGGACTCCGCAGAAGCCTGCTACTGCAAAGCCAACGCCGTTGGCAGCGCCTCGAGGCGACCTCGCAGGCTTCCTCGACGCCAGTTACCCCTCGACGCGGCTCCAGGACGTCATTCTTCCGTTTCACCTAGAGGACGAGCTAGCCCATATCGTCACCGAAACGCGCTTGCGCGAGCGGCTGGAGGAAAAGGGGTTGCGGCCGCGCCGGCGACTATTGCTGGCTGGGCCTCCAGGAACGGGGAAAACCCTAAGCGCTGCCGCGCTTGCCGGCGAACTGCGGTTCCCGCTCTTTACCGTGCTGCTCCATGGGCTGATCACGAAATTCATGGGCGAAACCGCCCAAAAGTTGCGCATGATTTTCGATGCGGTTCGAACCACGCGGGGCGTGTACCTGTTCGACGAGATCGATGCGCTTGCCGCGGCGCGGGGAGCTGAGAACGATGTTGGTGAAGCCCGCCGTATCCTGAACTCTTTCCTGCAGTTCCTGGATGAAGACACAGGCCCATCGATTGTTGTCGCGACTACGAACCTTCCGCAAATTCTCGATCGAGCCGTCCTGCGTCGCTTCGACCTCGTTCTGCCGTACGAGATGCCAACTGGTTCAGCGATTGAGAAGGCGCTGCGCCGGCGGTTGAGCGGCTTTGAGGCGAACGCTGTCGACTGGCGCGATGTCACACATCACGCCGAAGGCTTATCGACCGCCGACGTTGTTGCCGCAGCGGAAGACGCCGCAAGAAGAACGGTATTGGCAAATCAGGACCGCATCGAGACCACAGCCCTCATCGCCTCCCTGGACCGACGCCGCTCGCTACATGGAATAGGGGGAATGGCTGGGGATGCCGAGGGACCGCGAACACTTCATCCTGCAGGGTCGCGGAAGAGCGCAGGTCTTCAAAGCCAAAGGCGGCGGGTCGCCAAAAAGGCCAAGTGACGTTGCCGATCGGGCGGCCCATGCACATGCTCTCCTCCAGGCGCTTGACCATCTTTCCAATGTAGCAGCCGTCAACCGGCCCGGCCTTTATCTCGAGGTGAAAGGACGCCCGGGAGAGGTGATGGCGACGTCTGGCCTCAATGCCAGCGGCCTCACACTCCTCAGTGTCGAGCCAGCCACTGCGAACGAGCAACCTAGTCGCGCCACCGTCTTCGCCTCCCAGAACGGCATCAGCAAGCTCCGTCAAAAGATCGAAGACTTTCGGGAGAAGAACCGGACGAAAAAGGACGGGTCGGAAGGCCGACCCTTTCATGCCGACCTCGTGCAGAGCATCGGTGCGATTGTCGAGGCCGGCTTGCGGGCGTTGTGGCGCAGCCCCAATCAAAAATTTCCCGAAGGAGACGGCGCGAGGCCTTGGGAAATCTGGCTCGACAAGGCAACGGCTGTCCAGTTCATTGCAGGCGCTCCTGAATATGGCGTCGTCATCAGCACCGACCGCCTCGAATTCCCCGAAGATATCGTTGTGATCGGAACGTCGACTGGCGAGGCAATGGCCTTGGCCGTGCGTCGGCTGGGTGGGGTCCGGGCGCTCGCAGCGCCGACCGTTACGGCCGACTATTTCGATGCACTCGAGATCGAGGAGCAAGTGGATTGGCTGGATGACGTCGTGGGCAGGACGACGTTCCACGACGGTGCTGACATCAACTACGTCACATTGCTCGATCGCGGCGTCAGCAGGGCGCATCCGCTAATCGCTCCGGCC
Organism: Mesorhizobium alhagi CCNWXJ12-2; assembly: GCF_000236565.1. Lineage (GTDB taxonomy): Bacteria > Pseudomonadota > Alphaproteobacteria > Rhizobiales > Rhizobiaceae > Allomesorhizobium > Allomesorhizobium alhagi. The sequence goes on from NZ_AHAM01000201.1 coordinate 15,840, forward strand.
CTCGCCGTTGCTGACCGTCATGCGGCTGATTCGGCGTGGGGCTTTGAGGACCACGTTGGTCACGGTACGCAGCTGGCCGGCCTAGCCCTGTTCGGGGATCTAACGGCCGCGTTGCAGACGATGAACCCCATCCATGTGCGTCATCGGCTGGAGTCCGCTAAGATCATCCCGGACGCGGGCCACAATCCGCACCATCTGCTTGGGGCGGTTACGCGCGATGGCATCAATGCTGCAGAGGTGACCGGCGACCGTCGGCGGACATTTACGATGGCGAGCACCACCGAGGATGATACGCCCCACGATGGCGCCCCCACGTCCTGGTCAAGCGAGATCGACCAGCTGACCTCCGGTGTTTCCGGCGAGAAGAAGATTAAGCGGTTGCTCCTGGTGTCGGCCGGCAACACCAATCAGGACCAATTCGCGAACGACGACTATCTTACTGTCTGCGATTACCCGGACCACGAAGTGGAATCGCCGGCCCATGCCTGGAACGCGATTTGTGTAGGAGCATACACCGAGAAAAATGTGCTGCCGGCGGGCGAGTTTGGCGCGCCGCTAGCGCCGGTCGGCGACCTCGCACCATCATCGCGGACGGCAAGCTGGTCATCGCATTGGCCGCTCAAACCCGACATCGTTTTCGAGGGTGGCAATTGGCTGGTTGACGGTGCCCCTCCACCGATGAAGCATCCTGCGCTGTCGCTCCTCACCACCGATCATCAGTTCCCGCAGCGGGCCTTCACCACCACCGGTGAGACGAGCGGCGCCACAGCGCTGGCGGCGCGCGCCGTGACCGAGCTTTGGTCTGACTATCCCGACCTTTGGCCCGAAACCGTCCGCGCCCTGTTCGTGTCGTCCGCACGCTGGACCCCTCAGATGAGGAGCCATTTGCCGGTCAACCCTGCCAAGGGAGACTATGCGCCGCTGTTCAAGCGCTATGGCTATGGGGTTCCGGACCTGAAGCGCGCGCGTCGCAGCGCTTCCAATGCGCTGACCCTTGTGGTGCAGGACACGATTACGCCTTACCGAAAGGCGGACAAATCCTCCCCGCAGCACGTTCATAATGAGATGAAGGTATTCCAGTTGCCGTGGCCGGTCGCGGAATTGCGCAAATTGGTTGATGCGCCCGCGAGCCTGCGCGTTGCGCTGAGTACATTCATCGAACCGAACCCGTCCGAACCGGCAAGAGGTTCGAAGTTCCGATACGCCTCACACAATCTGCGCTTTAAGCTGAACCGGCCGAACGAGAGCGGGGCCACGTTCCTTGCACGTATCAGCAAGACCGCCGAACAACCCGATGAACCGATCCTTGAGGAAGATGACAAGTGGACGTTCGGCCGCAACCGACGGGATGTAGGGTCGCTGCACATCGACGAATTAGTGTGCCCGGCATCCGACTTGGCGCGCCGCAACTTGATCGCGGTGCATCCTGTCGCCGGCTGGTGGAAGACCAAGACTATCCCCGATCCGGAAAATCGCAATGCTCGCTTTGCCCTGATCGTGGAGATCGATGCTGGCGAGACGAACGCGGAGCTCTACGCGGAAGTCCAGGCCATGATCGAGAACCTTAATGTGATTGCCACTTCCGTCTGACCCTTGCTGCGCCGCTGGAGTGCTGAAGTAGTGGCTCTTCAGAGAAAAGCGAAGCCTTGGAAGGGCAGTCCGCTTGCTCAGGTTAAACGAATCCCAGTTGTTGGGCGGTCTGGAACAAAGCGAGCAGCATGATCAGGAAACCGACGAGGCGCAGAAGCGTCTGCTCGCGGATCGCCTTGACCATAAATCCGGCAAGCGGCGCGGCGACTATGCCGCCCACGATCAGCCCCAGCACCGAGCTTGCATGCGTCGACAGCGCTCCCGCTTCCTGCCAATGCCCGGTGACGAGCGCGACGATGAAGGTGATGGACACTGCGAGCGTGATCAGAAATTCGGCGGCATTGACGGTGCCGATCACGTAGCGGGGCGGCGCGCCGGCGCCAAGAAGGCCAGTCACGACCATCGGACCCCATCCGCCGCCGCCGGCCGCGTCGAGGAATCCGCCGACGGTGCCCAGCGGCGCCACCAGGCGGGTGGGAACCGGATTGGTGGGCATCTTGCGGAACGACCGGACGAACAGCCAGAGCCCGATTGTGGCGAGGTAAGTCGTGACGTAGGGTTTTACCATGTCGCCGTCGAAGGAGGTCAGCACGAAGGCGCCGAGGCAGCCGCCGAGGATGCCGAACGGTGCAAGCCGCCAGAACAGCTTCCAGTCGATATTGCGGTGGTAATGGTGCGCCGTGCCCGATGCGGCCGTGGTGAACACTTCCGCCGCGTGCACCGCGGCCGAAGCCTGCGCCGGCGGGACGCCGAAAGAGAGCAGAACCGTGGAGGAGATCGCGCCATAGGCCATGCCGAGCGCGCCGTCGACCGCCTGGGCGAGAAAGCCGACTATGGCGAACAGAATGAATTCAGTCATTGGTGTCCGCCGTGAAGTGCGCCGCATGCAGGCCTGTGGATCGGGCAGCCGGCTTGGATCCGCGCCAGAGAAAAGGGCGGCATCGCTACCGCCCTTCGAGATTGTTTAGACGCGTGGACCTTAAAAATCCATGCCACCCATTCCGCCCATGCCGCCGCCGGGCATACCACCCGGCATGCCGCCAGCGGACTCCTTCTTCGGAGACTCGGCGATCATGGCTTCGGTGGTGACCAGCAGGCCGGCGACCGAGGCCGCGTCCTGGAGAGCCGTGCGCACGACCTTCATCGGATCGACGATGCCCATGGCGATCATGTCGCCATATTCGCCGGTCTGGGCGTTGAAGCCGAATGTCGCGCCCTCGTTGTCGAGGATCTTGCCGGCGACGATCGAGGCCTCGGCCCCGGCGTTGGCGGAGATCTGGCGGGCCGGAGCCTGCAGGGCGGGGCGGACGATGGCGATGCCCGCCGTCTGATCGGCATTGGCGCTGGTGACGGTGATGGCCAGCGAAGCGCGCAGCAGCGCGACGCCGCCACCGGGAACGATGCCTTCTTCAACGGCTGCACGCGTGGCGTTCAGCGCGTCGTCGACGCGGTCCTTCTTTTCCTTGACTTCGATCTCGGTCGCACCGCCGACGCGGATGACGGCGACACCGCCGGCCAGCTTGGCGAGACGCTCCTGCAGCTTCTCCTTG
>NZ_AHAM01000200.1 GCF_000236565.1 Mesorhizobium alhagi CCNWXJ12-2
GCAGCAGCGTGCGAGAGCAGGTGGTGTTCGGCACGGTGCTGTTCGGCCGCATGCATGCGGGTGCGGGCGCCGACCGCACGCTGGGCCTGTTCATCAACACCCTGCCTGTGCGGCTTGACCTGGACGGTACCGGGGTCGAGGCGAGCGTGCGGACCACGCATGCGCGGCTTTCCGAGCTGCTGGCGCACGAGCATGCCTCGCTGGCGCTGGCGCAACGCTGCAGCGGCGTTGCGGCGCCGGCGCCGCTGTTCAGCGCGTTGTTGAACTACCGCCACAACACGCCGGCGGCCATGGCCGGCGGTGGAACGGATGATGTCCTGTCCGGCATGGAATGGCTGGGCGGGGAGGAACGCACCAACTATCCGCTGACCCTGTCGGTGGAGGATTTTGGCGAGGCGCTCGGTCTGACGGCGCAGGTGGCTGAGCCCGTCTCTGCGGATCGGGTCTGCGGCTACATGCAGCACGTGCTCGAGCAACTGGCGGAGGCTCTGGAGCATGCCCCCAATACGCCGGTGCGGGAGCTGGGCATCCTGCCGGCCGCCGAGCGCACCCACCTGCTGGAGGATCTGAACCGGACGGCGGCGGCCTATCCGTCGGAGCGGTGCATCCATAAACTGTTCGAGCAGCAGGTGCAAAAGGCGCCAGAGGCGGTGGCGGTGGTCTGCGAGGACGAGCGCCTGAGCTATGGCGAGCTCAACGCGCGGGCCAACCGGCTGGCGCATCATCTGATCGCGCTCGGGGTCAGGCCGGACCAGCCGGTGGCGATCTGCCTGGAGCGCAGCCCGGCGATGGTGGTCGGTGTCTTGGCGATCCTCAAGGCAGGCGGCGCCTATGTGCCGCTGGATCCGGGCTATCCCAGCGAGCGGCTGCGGCGGGTTGTCGAGGATGCCGCGCCGCGGCTGCTGCTTTGCGATGCGGCCGGACGCGCAGCACTCGGCCCCGAGGTGCTGACCGCTGTGACGGTGATCGATCTGGAGACGGCCACGCCGGGCTGGGCCGAACGGCCGGCTTCGGACCCCGACCCGCGCACGCTTGGCCTCACATCCCGCCACCTCGCCTATGTGATCTACACCTCAGGCTCAACCGGAACGCCAAAGGGCGTCATGGTCGAGCACCACAGCCTGGTCAATCTGGGGTTGGCTCAGATCGAGCTTTTTGGCGTCTGTTCAAATAGCCGTGTCGTGCAGTTTGCCTCCTTCGGCTTTGATGCAAGTGCTTGGGAGCTTGTCATGGCGTTTGGCTCAGGCGCCGCATTGCACTTGCCTGCGGACGCGCTCCGCCAGGCGAGTAACAAGCTATCGGACTACCTGCGAAGCGAAGCCATAACCCATGCGACGTTACCTCCAGCCTTGCTTCAGGCAAGCAGGGATCCGGGATATTTGGCATCGCAAGTTCTCATTCTTGCTGGCGAACTGCCGAAGGCTGAACTCGTCCGAAGTCTGGCCTCGGCATCTATCGTGAACGCCTATGGCCCGACCGAAGCAACAGTCTGCGCGACGGTTTGGAGTTGTCCCGATGACTTTGATGGGTCAGTTGTCCCGATCGGCCGCCCGATTGCCAACACGCGGGTGTATCTGCTGGACGGTCATGGTGCGCCCGTCCCGTTCGGGGCGGTGGGGGAGCTTTATATTGGCGGGGCGGGGGTTGCACGTGGCTACCTGAACCGGCCCGAGCTGACGGCGGAGCGGTTCATC
>NZ_AHAM01000199.1 GCF_000236565.1 Mesorhizobium alhagi CCNWXJ12-2
AGGGCGGCCTATGAGGCGCCGCAGGGCGAGGTCGAGGCGGCGCTGGCGCAGATCTGGGCCGAGCTTCTCGGTATCGAGCGCATCGGGCGCCACGACCACTTCTTCGAACTCGGTGGCCATTCGCTCTTGGCGGTGCAGCTGATGGAGCGGCTGCGGCGGCTGTCGCTGGGAGTGGAGGTGCGCACCCTGTTCGCCAAGCCGGTGCTGGCCGATCTTGCCGCCAGCCTTGGAAGCCATCACGAGGTGGCGGTGCCTGCCAACCTGATCACCGAACAGAGTACGGCGATTACGCCGCAGATGCTGCCGCTCATCGATCTGGCCCAGCCGGAGGTCGACCGGATCGTCGCCACGGTACCCGGTGGTGTCGGCAGCATCCAGGACATTTATGGCCTGTCGCCGCTGCAGGACGGCATCCTGTTCCACCATTTGCTGGCCAGCCGGGGCGATCCTTACCTGCTGGTGTCGCAGATGGCCTTTGACGAGCGTGACCTGTTGGAGCGCTATCTTGGCGCGGTACAGCAGGTGGTGGATCGGCACGACATCCTGCGCACGGCCTTTGTCTGGGAGGGGCTGTCGAGCCCGGCCCAGGTGGTGTGGCGGCGCGCGCCGCTGCAGGTGAGCGAGGTCGAGCTGGATGCTTGTGACGGTTCCGGCCCCAATGAGCTCCGGCGCCGGTTTGATCCGCGCCGGCAGCGCATCGATCTTGGCCGGGCGCCGTTGTTGCGGTTTGTGATCGCGCGCGAGCCCGGCAGCACACGCTGGCTGCTGCTGCAGCTGCAGCATCATCTGATCGGCGATCACACGACGCTGGAAGTGATACATGCCGAGGTGCAGGCCGTGCTGGAGGGACGCGCGCGTGAGCTTGCAGCACCGCAGCCGTTCCGCAATCTGGTGGCGCAGGCGCGGCTGGGGGGTGATGCCAAGGCGCATGATGAGTTCTTCCGGGGGCTGCTGGCCGACATCGAGGAGCCGACCATGCCGTTCGGGCTGAGCGAGGTCTACGGCGACGGCAGCGGGGTCGGCGAGGCACGGCGGATGCTGCCGCAGGCGCTCAACGATCGGCTGCGGGAACAGG
>NZ_AHAM01000198.1 GCF_000236565.1 Mesorhizobium alhagi CCNWXJ12-2
ACTGTTCGAGGCGCAAGTACGCCAGGCGCCGGAGGCGGTGGCGCTGATCCATGACGACGAGCGGTTGAGCTATGGCGAACTCAATGCGCGGGCCAACCGGCTGGCGCATCATCTGATCGCCCTTGGGGCGAAGCCGGATCAGCCGGTGGCGATCTGCGTCGAGCGCAGCCCGGCGATGGTGACGGGGCTGCTGGCGATCCTGAAGGCGGGCGGCGCCTATGTGCCGCTCGATCCGGCCTATCCGAGCCCACGGCTCAACCAGGTGCTCGCCGATGCCGCCCCCAAGCTGCTGCTGGCCGATGCGGCCGGCCGCGCCGCACTCGGCCCCGAGGCGCTTGTCGATCTGACGTTGATCGATCTGGAGACGGCTACTCCCACCTGGGCGGAGCTGCCCGCCTGTGACCCCGAGCCGCGCGCGCTTGGCCTCACCTCCCGCCACCTCGCCTATATCATCTACACCTCAGGCTCGACGGGAACCCCAAAAGGAGCACAAAATGAGCATCGGGCTATTATCAATCGCCTGATCTGGATGCAGAAAGCCTACGCTCTCAATACGACTGACGTCGTCTTGCAGAAGACGCCATTTGGCTTCGATGTGTCGGCCTGGGAATTCTTCTGGACGTTGCTGGAAGGGGCGACCCTGGTGCTGGCGCCTCCGGCTGCACACAAAGACCCCGATGCGCTTGTAAACCTTATAATCAGCCAACGCATCACCACTGCGCACTTTGTACCATCCATGCTGGTCAGCTTCATTGACACGAAGGGTGTTGATCGCTGCACATCGCTGCAGCGTCTCGTGGCCAGTGGCGAGGCGCTTCCTGCCTCCCTTGTGCACAAGGTTCGGCGCGTATTGCCTTGGACTGGCCTGCACAATCTGTATGGTCCTACGGAAGCTGCTATCGACGTTACAGCCTGGAATTGCCCGGCTGATTTTGACGCGTCAGTTGTCCCGATCGGCCGCCCGATTGCGAACACGCGGGTGTATCTGCTGGACGGTCATGGTGCG
>NZ_AHAM01000197.1 GCF_000236565.1 Mesorhizobium alhagi CCNWXJ12-2
CTGGGCCGAGCTTCTCGGTATCGAGCGGGTCGGGCGCCACGACCACTTCTTCGAACTCGGTGGCCACTCGCTCTTGGCGGTGCAGCTGATGAGCCGACTGTCGCAGGTTATTGGCGTCGAACTGCCGCTGACGACGCTGTTCGCCAATCCGGTGCTTTCCGATCTGGCGGCGCGCCTTGTCGAGCAGTTGAGCCGCTCCGGTCCGCAAGACCTGCCGGCGATTGTGGCCGTGTCGCGTCATGAGCCGCTTGTGCCGTCGTTCGCGCAGCAGCGGTTGTGGTTTTTGGCGCAGCTGGACGAAGGCAGCACGAACTACCACATGCCGCTGGCCCTGCGGCTGTGTGGGGTGCTCGAGCGCAGCGCCTGGCAGCGCAGCCTCGACCGTTTGTTTGCCCGCCATGAGGCGCTGCGCAGTGTCTTTGTCGCACCGGAGGGCAAGCCCCGGGTTGAGGTCCTGCCGGCGGACGCAGGGCTGCCGGTGCTCGAGCACGATCTGCGGGACAGGCAAGATGCCGAGGCGGCGCTTTTGGATCTGAGTCATGAAGAGGCGCACACGCCGTTCGATCTGTCGCGCGGGCCGCTGATCCGAGGGCGTCTGATCCGGATATCCGATCAGGAGCACGTCTTCCTGCTGACCCAGCATCATATCGTCTCGGACGGCTGGTCGCTGGGCGTGCTGGTGCGTGAACTCAGTCAGCTTTACCGGGCGTTCGCGACTGGACAGGACGATCCTTTGCCGCCGCTGGCGATCCAGTATCCGGATTATGCCGCCTGGCAACGGCAGTGGCTGTCGGGGGAACGGCTGCAGAGCCAGGCGCAGTATTGGCGCAGCGCCCTGTCAGGCGCTCCGGCCCGTCTTGCCTTGCCGACGGACCGGCCGCGGCCGGCCCAGCAGTCGTTTGCCGGAGCCAGTGTGCCGATCGTCATCGATGCGGCTCTGACGCGGGGTCTGAAGCGGCTGAGCCGGCAGCACGGCACGACGGTGTTCATGACGGTGCTGGCGGCCTGGGCGGCGGTGCTGTCGCGTCTGTCGGGGCAGGACGACCTTGTGATCGGCGTGCCGAGCGCCAATCGTGGCCGGCGCGAGATCGAAGAGTTGATCGGCTTCTTCGTCAACACCCTGGCGCTTCGGCTGGACCTGTCGGGCGAGCCGAGCGTGTCGGAGCTTCTGGAGCGGACGCGGCGCACGGCGCTGGCCGCGCAGGAGCATCAGGACCTGCCGTTCGAGCAGTTGGTCGAGATCGTCAAGCCGCCGCGGGCCCTCGATCACACGCCGTTGTTCCAGGTGATGCTGGCCTGGCAGAACAACACCGTCGGGTCATTGGATCTGCCGGGGCTGCGCGTGGAGGCTGCGGAGGAGGGGTTCGATCAGGTCAAGTTCGATCTGGAGCTGAACCTTGGCGAGCATGGCGATCAGATCGCCGGAACGTTTGGTTATGCCACGGCGCTGTTCGATCAGGCGACGATCGAGCGGCAGCGTGGTTATCTGCTGGCGCTGCTGCGGGCGATGGTCGCCGATGCCGGGCAGCCGGTCAGCCGCATCGAGCTGCTGCCATCGGCCGAGCGCACCCATCTGCTGGAGGAGCTGAACCGGACGGACGCGGCCTATCCGTCGGAGCGGTGCATCCATGAGCTGTTCGAGGCGCAAGTACGCCAGGCGCCGGAGGCGGTGGCGGTGGTCCATGACGACGAGCGGTTGAGCTATGGCGAACTCAATGCGCGGGCCAACCGGCTGGCGCATCATCTGATCGGCCTCGGGATCAGGCCGGGGGATCGCATTGCGACGGTGCTCGACCGCTCCGTCGCCCTTGTGGTGGCGCAGCTGGCGATCCTCAAGGCGGGGGGAGTTTATGTACCGATCGATCGTTCTCTTCCGTCTGCGCGACAAGAATGGCTGATGGCCGACTGCGCTGCACGCCTGGTGCTTAGCGAGGGTAACGATGATGATCTCGTTGAGGTGACGATCGCTGTTCTGGCCATTGAGCCGCTCATGGCCGGAGTAGGATGTAGTACCGATCCTGCTGGCCTGGCATTGAGCGCCGAGGCTGCCGCTTACGTGATGTACACTTCCGGCTCGACCGGCCTTCCCAAGGGAGTTGTTGTTCCCCATCGTGCTGTCAACCGGCTCGTGATGAATAATGGATATGCGAAGATCGGTGCCGGAGATCGTGTCGCTTTCGCCGCCAATCCCGCCTTCGACGCCAGCACATTTGAAGTCTGGGCGCCGCTGCTTAACGGGAGCTGCATAATTATAATGAATGCCGCAACCGTTTTAAATGCATCAAGTTTTGCCAGGGCGCTTGAACAGAAACGGGTGACATCACTTTTTCTCACAACAGCGCTATTCAACCAATATACATCATCGATTGCCCCGACGTTAGCACAACTTAAATACCTCCTCTGTGGAGGCGAATGGAACGACCCCCCATCATTGTTGAGGTTGCTGAGAGAAGAAGGTCCTGTCCGTCTCATTCACTGCTACGGTCCGACCGAGACGACGACCTTTGCGACTACCTACACTGTGCGTCCGATTCAGGAGGGAGCTCTCAGTGTCCCGATCGGCCGTCCGATTGCGAACACGCGGGTGTATCTGCTGGACGGTCATGGTGCG
>NZ_AHAM01000196.1 GCF_000236565.1 Mesorhizobium alhagi CCNWXJ12-2
TGCGATGCCCATCGGCTCGACGCCTTCCGACACCACGGCGCTCGGCACATCGCTCAGATTGGAAAAGAACTTTTCGAACCAGAGTTCGAGGTTGAGGCCGTTCCAAAGGATCAGGTCGGCCTTCTGAGCCTTGATCAGGTCGCCGGGCGTGGGCTGGTAATTGTGGATCTCAGCGTCGGGTTTGGTAATCGATTCCACCACCGCCGCATCTCCGGCGACGTTGCGGGCGATATCGGCGATCACCGTGAAGGTGGTCACCGCAACCATCTTTTCGTCCGCTCCTCGGCTTTCGGCGTCGCCTCCGCCTTCGGCGGAGCATGCGCCGAGCACAATGAGAAGGAGCAGGGCCGGAGCGCGAGCGAGCAATCGCATGATGAATCCTGGGTTATGGGCGCCGCCCAATGCGGTAGCCGACGCATAGGTAGGGCAGGCCGTCGCGCCTGTCAATGCAATTGCAAATCATTTGCAACAGGGATGAAACCGGGAAGTTTCCATCAGCGCATCGTTTCCGGTAGCAGTCGGTCCGCGAGATTTCCAGCCCGGTTAAACCGGGCTGTCTCTGCGCAAGGGCCTTGGCCCGAAACACCGTGGCTGCTACCGACATTTGTGATGAACTGGCGCAAATATTTTGAACAACTTCGGCCTGATCAATTCGACGGTCGGACCAACGCACTGATCCGTTCCCTTCTCGACGGGAAGGACCTCAATCGTCTTGACGCGCGAACGCAGCGACAGCTTCGGGCGATTTTGAAAGAGCATGAGCGCAAGCGTTCCTGGCTGAAGGGCAAGACCTCTTGCCCGACATGCGCCGGTGAAGGACTGGCGGTCGCTCCCGATCCCGGCAACGCGCCGATCGTCAAGAACGGCGTCGGATTTCTGCCGTCGCCGTGCGCCGAATGCAAAGGCCAGGGATACGTGGAGACGCACTAGCGTGAGTAATGTAAGCGCTCGTCAATGTCGCCTCGGCGAAGCGTCAGTGGGCGTTACCTTGGGCCGAAACTGGCCATCGGCGCGCGACCAGGCGAAGCCGGGATTTCTGGCTTGCAACAAGACGGGGAAGGCCACCGTTGCTGAGCCGGAGCGGGCACGGTCAGGTTCGGGGAGCTGCGAAGCAGCGAGTAGCACCGGTCCGAAGGAGACGCCAAAGCCATCATTTTCTTGCGAGGTTCCATCGGATAAAACCAGCGAGCTACAGCCGTGAATTGTGAAATATCGAACTGAGACGATGCCGGAAAACAACGAAATCTATGTCATTCGCTGCCCTGAACTCAATAATCAGGTTGCCCATTTCCAAAAAGACCGGCTTTGCGACTGGCCTATCGTTTGGGTCGATCTTCCGCGATTAATTCAAGTTTGGGAACAAAGCCCTCGCGCTCTTCTGCTGCCCCAAGCGCGCACATGGGAGGTAAGAAAATACCAGATCTACAGGGAGGGGCTGGAAAGCACGATCATTCCCTTCACCACAATAAACGTCCAGACCTATGGAACGCAGATCGGAAGGCTTACCGTGCCGCGAATTTCCTACGGATGGGACAATCACGATCAGGCAATCACCGTGGGTTTCGTGAACGGCCGACATCGGACCAGAATGCTCGAAGATGTGGGGGTCAGGACGATACCGGTACAGATCCACGAACGCGAAGCCGAAGAATTGCGGCGCACCTGCGCCCCATCTCCAGGCATCGAACTCGAAACGTTCTTCGAATAGAGACTATTCGACGTCGAAGACGCTGCCTAACGATCCCATTGCCAACAATCAGGTTTTGCGAAGCCAGTGTCCAGCGTTCTCTATGATACGGACGTATCGGCGGGAGGGATCGTCAACGCCGGGGATCTTCCCAGAGCTTCAAGCTTCTTTCCAGCTTTAAGCGACTCATCAACATTCCATTTGGTTGACGTCTTCGCGGTCGACCGCTTTTTCGGCAATCCAGTGGCGGGGATCTCGGGTGCCGGCGGTCTCGAGACGCAGGACATGCAGGGCATCGCCCGGTGGTTCAACCTGTCTGAGACCACCGTCCTTTTGCCGCCGACACGATCGGAGGCGGACTACAGGGTAAGGATAATTCACGCTCCAGAGCGAGATTCCCTTCGCCTGCCATCCTACGCATGGCACTGCCATGCGTGGCTCGCAGCGGGCGGCAAGCCGAAGAGCGACGATGAGATCGTTCAGGAATGCGGGGCGGGCCTGGTTAAGATCCGGCGTGGCAGCGGGCGGCTGTCCTTCGCGCCGCCGCTGATCCGCTCGGGCGCGCCGACGGAAAATGAGCTGGCTGACGCGCGGCGGCTCCTCCGCATCGCTCTGGAGGATGCTCTGGACGCCGCTTGGATCGACAACGGCCCGGATGGCTGGACCAATGCGGATGCAGAGCGTCAGACGGGTCACCAGCGGTCGAACCAAATGATGTTCCCCATACCCATTTGGAGATGCTGCTTCCCAAGGCCCATCCTGATCAAATCGGGGTAAGCTCTTAAAGGGAGGGGGACATGCTCAAGACGCTCATATTGATTTGCTCGGTCAGCGTCGCTCCGGCGGATTGCAAGACGGAAACGGCGATCGACGTCATCAGTGGACCTGACGCGACCAATGAAGTCGCATGCATGTTTCATAGCCAGGCGTACATAGCAGGGACGAGTGCTTTGGCGCCGCGCGAGGGCGAGTACATGAAGGTGACGTGCTCGCGCTCGCGACCTTCCGACACTGCGGCCGGAACTGCCGATGTCGTCTCTGCAGAGAGATTGCCATGATTCAGGTGCTGGCATGAGCCTGGCTCGAGATTTAAGGCATTTAGACGTGCGCGCATTCGGGAACGAGCCAGTTGGCTGCACCCCTCCAAAAGGGCCGGCGAGTTAGGAGACACTTGCCGAGCCCTGGGGTGGTACGCTGTTTTCGACATTTGCCGGGGCCATCCTGCCGACATTGGGGGCCAGGTGCTGATCGGATTGGAAAGACGGGACGCTGTTCTCGTCACTTACCTGCTCAACAAGGGCGAGCCAGACCCACAAAACGTCTGCCCGTCACCGTCCTTTCCGGCTTTCTCGGCGCCGGCTAGACCACCCTCCTCAATCACGTCCTCCACAACCGCGAGGGCTGCCGCGTTGCCGTCATCGTGAAGATCGGGGCAGGCGTGCAGGCCGCCAACCTGTGCGCCGGCTTCGTCAACGACCTTGATACCGATCGGAAGCTCGTTCGGCTTCTCCCTGTTCGGCTCGGACAGCAGGACATGAGAGCCATAGGCGACTGCGACGCCATGCTGCGGCGCGGTCCGTCTTCACTTCCGAAAGTCCGACATGCCCTGCAGCACCGCTTTCTCGGAGATGATGCGGGCGACACCTTCCCCGTCGAAAAAAGCCGCGAACTCTCCGCCGTGCGACGGCTTCTCGACTACGATCTCAGTGCCGATGAGCTTCGGCGTCGCGATGTCGATGTCGCCATGATCGCCATGGTCGTCGAGGCGATGTCGCTCGAAATTGCCGTGACCGTGCCGGCGGTCCCCTGGATCGCGAACACGGCCCTGTCGCTCGCGCTGCGATGAAGAGTGGCGGGGCCTTTCACGGGGAACGTGCCGATTTTCTCGCCGCTGACTGCATCGATGGCCGTGATGGTCGGTGCGGCGTGGTCCGAGACGAACACACTCCAGGCCTCTTTCTCGTCGGCCAATGCTTCGTTGGCTCCCGCAAGCAGCGCGAGCATCGCCGCTGCGTTCCTCCATAGTGTTTGCATTTGCTGCTCTCCTTGGTTAAGTAGCATGGGTACGTAACGTAATAACGTAACAAACTGCAACGGGCATAAAGGTGTTGGGCTCGGGAAAGGACCGCTTGATGCGAGCAAATCAATTGGCTAGGAACGGGTGTCGGTTTCCGTAAGGAAATAACAGGGAATTCGGCGCTGCCCCTCATTGGCCGCGAAACGAAACTGCCCCCGCAACTGTAGGCGGTGAGTCCATCTCGATCATGCCACTGGGATTAGCCCCCGGGAAGGCCGAGACGGACGATGACCCGTCAGTCAGGAGACCTACCGACACCCGTAACTGAACGCGCCGGGCGGGGTGTCCGGGGAGGTTGTCGATGACGCTAGCCACACGTGAAGTGCAGCCGCATCTCGTCCGTTGCGACGCGATGACGATCATTGCCGTCCTGACCCGATTCCTTCGATCCCTGCCAGCAACCGATCGGAGATGTTCGCGTCATGACTTTTTCGCGCTTGGCACTTGTTGCCGCTAGTTTCGCTTTCCTCACGGCCGCCGCGGCGGCTGAGCCCACGAAATATCCGCTGACCCTCGAGAATTGCGGGGAGACGCTGACCTTCCAGAAGGCGCCGGCGTTGACCGTGACCGTCGGCCAGGCGGCGACCGAAGTGCTCTATTCGTTAGGCCTCGGCGACAAGGTGACCGGCACCTCGGTCTGGTTCAACGAGGTGCTTCCCGAATTCAAAGAAATCGACGACCAGGTCGAGCGGCTCGCCGACAATGATCCGAGCTTCGAGAGCGTAGTCGCGAAGAGGCCGGAACTGGTGACCGTTCAGTTCATCTGGCATGTCGGTCCTGACGGAATCGTCGCGACCCGCACCCAGTTCCATGACGTCGACATACCGACCTATGTGCTGCCGGCCGACTGCGTCGCCAAGGACAATACGGTCGGCGCCGATGGCACGCGCAGCGAGCTCTTTTCCACCGCTGCCATCCATCAGGGTATCCGCGAACTGGCGCAGATCTTCGACATCCAGGGCAAGGGTGCGGAACTCGTCGCCAGCCTCGCGGAGCGCGAGAATGCCGCCGTCGAACGCGCCAAGGCGCTCGACCTCAAGGACGTCTCGGCGGTCTTCTGGTTCTCCAGCGCCGAGATGGACATCGACCCCTATGTCGCGGGCCGCAAGGGCGCACCGGCCTACATAATGGACAAGCTCGGCATCAAGAACATCATCGAGTCCGACGAGGAGTGGCCAGTTGTCGGTTGGGAGACCATCGCCAAGGCCAACCCGAAGCTGATCGTCATCGCCAAGATGGATCGCCGCCGTTTCCCCGCTGACGACTACGTGAAGAAGCTGGAGTTCCTAAAATCCGATCCGGTCGCGAGCCAGATGGACGCCGTCAAGAACGACCGCATCGTCGTCATGGACGCACATGCGATGGATGCGACCATCCGCACGATTGCCGGCATCGAGGTGCTGTCGAAGTCGCTCAAGGATTTCGGACTGGCAAAGTGAGCCTGACCGCCTCGCAAGCAATCTACGTCTCCCGGCTCGGCCGGGGGTCGCTCGGTTTCGCCGCGCTCGTTGCGGCAGTGCTGGCCGGAATCTGCATCGGCGAGACGCCGATCCCTGTCTCGATCGTCCTGCAGACTCTGGCCAACAAGATCTTTGGTTCGGCCTACGTGCTCGACCCAATCGACATGGGGATCATCTGGAACTATCGCCTGCCGCGAGCGATCATCGCGGCATGTTGCGGATCGGGCCTGGCCATCTCCGGCATGGCGCTGCAGTCGCTGCTGCGCAATGCGTTGGCCGACCCGTATCTTCTCGGCATTTCCGCCGGTGCCTCGACCGGCGCGGTGGCCGTGGCTGTCGCCGGCTTGGGCGCCGGCGCGATTTCGATGTCGCTTGGAGCCTTCGTTGGCGCCGTCGCAGCCTTTGCCCTGGTGGCGATACTGGCGCGCGCGGCTGGCGGTGGCGTTACGTCGCACGGCACCGGACAGATCGTGCTCGCAGGCATAGCCGAGTCGCAGCTCTTCAACGCGCTGACCTCCTTCATCATCACCAAGTCGGCCAATGCCGAGCAAGCGCGCGGTATCATGTTCTGGCTGCTGGGCAATTTGAGCGGCGCACGGTGGCCCGACGTTTGGCTGGCGGTCCCGATAGCCCTGGTCGGACTGGCCGCTTGCATCTGGTATGCGCGCGCTCTCGACGCTTTCGCCTTCGGCTCCGAGTCGGCATCGTCGCTGGGAGTACCAGTTCGCAGAGTGCAGGTCGTCCTCATCGGCTTCACGGCGCTGGTGACGGCGGTGATGGTGAGCATCGTCGGCTCGATCGGCTTCGTCGGGCTTGTTATCCCGCATGCGGCTCGGTTTCTCGTTGGCGTGCGCCACGGGAGGCTAGGGCCGGCGACGGCGCTCATCGGCGCGGTGTTCCTGATCACCGCAGATGTGCTCTCACGCACCATTGTTCCCGGGCAGGTCCTGCCGATCGGCGTCATTACGGCACTCGTTGGAGCGCCGGCCTTCGCCGTGATCCTGATCCGCGGGCGGGGCGCGCCATGATTCTGGAAGCACACAATCTCGGCTGGTCAGTGCGAGGGAAACCGATCGTCGCTGGGGTCGATCTCGTGGTGAACGAGGATGAAACGCTCGGTCTCGTCGGGCCGAACGGCTCCGGCAAGTCGACCCTGATGAAACTGTTGGCAGGCATCCGACGACCGACGTCAGGCGATGTTCGCGTCAAGGGCGAGGCGCTTCGCGCGATGCCGCGCCCCGCCGTCGCCCAACTAATCGCCTTTCTCGAACAACAGGCAGAGACCACTGAGGCCATCACCGTGAAAGATGCGGTCGACCTTGGCCGCACGCCGTGGCTGACGCCGCTGCAGCCATGGTCGCCGAAAGACGACCTCATCGTGGCGCAAGCGCTTGCTGACACCGACATGGAAGGGTTCGAGCGCCGTTCCTGGGCAACCCTTTCCGGTGGGGAGCGCCAGCGTGTCCACCTGGCGAGGGCGCTCGCGCAACAGCCTCAGATCCTGCTTCTCGACGAGCCCACGAACCACCTCGATGTCCAGCACCAGCTCTCGATCCTCGACCTGGTCGCGAAACTGCCAGTCACATCGGTTGTCGCGCTGCACGATCTGAACCAGGCGCTCTCCTGCGATCGCGTCGGCGTGCTGTCTGGCGGCCGGCTCGTGGCGCTAGGCCCTCCGCACGAGGTGCTCACTGTCGAGCGGATCGGCGCGGTGTTCGGCGTTCGCGCAAGCATTCTCACCGACCCGGCAGACGGCACGCACATGTTCCGCTTCCATCCAGCTTCCTGAAAGAAAAACCCATGCGCTTGCAAATTCTGACTTTGTTCCTGTCGCTGGCAACGTCGTCCGCCTGTGCCGAGACGCACGACATCAAGATGCTCAACCGCAACGAGACGGGCCCGATGGTCTACGAGCCTGACTTCGTCCAGATCGCGCCGGGCGACACCGTAAAGTTCATCGCGGCCGCAAGCGGCCACAATGCCGCGACGATCGACGGCATGGTCCCGGACGGTCACCCCGGCTTCAAAGGCAAGATCAACGAGGAGATCGAGGTCACACTCGGCCAGGAAGGCTTTTATGGCATCAAATGCTCGCCGCATGTCGGCATGGGCATGGTGATGGTTATCCGCGTCGGCGACGCCGCGCTGGAAGCTTCGTTCTTGAACGTGGACGTGCCGCCCCGGGCGCACAAACGCTTCGATGAAATCCTCGCGCGAAACGGTTTCGGCAAATGATCTCTGACGAGCAGGCCGAGCCCGGAGCGAACTTCGACCTCAGGGACGAGATCCATGAGTACTGGTCGCGCCGCGCAGAAACTTTCGATCTGGCTTTTGGCCACTACATAGCGCCTGGGCACGAGGTCGAAACTCTGCGCATCAAGCCTATAGTGTGAGAGCTTGAACTCCTTGCTAACGCCAAGGGCGACCTGCGCGCCTTATCAAGGCCGGTGCTGCCATCGAGCTCGCCATGAAGTTGGACGAGGAAGCGAGAGACGGCCTAGGGTTTGTCTCCGAGCACGTCAAACAATTCCGGCAGCCCGTCGAGCATCCAGATAGCCGGACAGCATTGTGTCCGCCATCTGTTGGCAGTTTGTCAGATTGGCTTCACTGCCCTGCTAATCCTTCCACTCTCTAACTAGCTGAAAAAACCCACAAATTTTTTCCTTATCCGTCTACTAGGGTGGCACGCGATTTGCTTCATTAGCTAACAGGCTTCGGTGCCGTATTCGTGTCGGGAGGCCCAGCGAAGGAAGGAAACAACTTGCCAGATCTGCTACCGAAAACACGTTATGTGGCCGGTAACATCATCAACGGCATTCCGAAACCTGCCAGCGCTGGCGGCGGTACCGCGCAGAAGTGGAAACATCACGGTAGTACGCGCCCGACTCCGGCTCGGCTGCGGAATACAAAAGGATAGCGCTATGATTGTGCGTAGCCTGCAGGATGTTGAAGCGACCGATCACTTCGTCGATTGGGGCAATGGTACTAGCCACCGCCTCCTGACGGATAAAGACGGCATGGGCTTTAGCATCTGCCACACCGTAGTGCGCGCTAACACCGTCTCGCTTCTGCAATACCGTAATCATCTCGAAGCCTGCTACTGCATCGCCGGAGAGGGCGAGGTCGAGGACATGGTCGGTAATGTCTTCCCCATTCGCAAGGGCGACATCTATGTGCTTGACAAGCATGACAAGCATCTTCTGCGCGGGGGTCGGGACAAGGACCTGATCCTCGTCAGTATCTTCAACCCGCCCCTCAAGGGAACCGAGCGCCACAAGCTCAACGACCCGGCAGGCTCGGCATATTGAGCAAAGCGAACGAACGCCAAGTCTCATATAAACCACCGCCTTTTCGGGCTTATGTCGAGCAGGTTCTCGTCCCGACACATGTGCAGGCGAAATTGTCATTATGGAATAACTTGCCGGCCCACAAAGCGGATGGCGTCCATCAGGCCATCGAGCACGCGGCTGCGAACTGCGCGACCTTCCGCCTTACAGTCCCGCTCCAAGCTCAAGGCGGCTCTTGCGGGCCAAGGCGGAGCGTTCAGTCGACGCCTCGTGGAACGCAGTTGGTAAATCGCAAACTCTTCGAGCCACAGGAATGCGCCGACTACTTCGCAGCCGCTGGATATGACCCGGATTAAGAGGACGTGCTCTAGGCGGTCCACTGGGAGAACCACTGGGCTCGATCACGCATTATGGGAAATTCAGGAGAGTCACCCCGACGAACGGTGCAGCCGGGCCAGAAAAATCCCTTTGACGTTCCAGGCCGCTTTCTTTGCCCGGAACACATCGGGCGAGATTCCGGAACGCTTGTGCCGATTGACAGCGCGCTCAATGATACGATTGTCCGGCGATGTCGGATAAGTGACATAGCAGTATTATCGCTATCACATCGATTGAGAACGGTTTCACCTTTGGCACGATACATGCGCAGTCCTCTAAAAAGCGCATAGACTGAGGAGAAGCCGTCCGATGATCACGCTTATCGGAAGCTCAGACGAAGTTCAGGTGGCAGCTGCGATACTGCCGGCGACGATAATTGGCGACGTGGGAGCTTGGCAGGGACATTGGGAAGATCTGGCTCCGCAAGAGTTTCGTTGCCGTCAATGCACGCCAGATTACACAAGCGATGGTGGGCGCCCCCGAGCAGATCCGAGGGGCGGCGCCTAGGGCAGGAACTGCCCAGCTTGGTGGGTGAACTGCTGGAGGGGTGAAGATGGCACATCGGTCTTCTCCTGCGCGCGGGAGTGCCTGCGAGCCAGGCGATCGGGACAGGCATCCTGCAGCGCGATCAATCTCCTCCAGCGTCTTTGTTGGCAGTGGTACGCTCGCTATCCGCTGCGCTCAGATGGCAATGGCGATGGGCCACGTCATTGGTGCGGCCCTGTGTGGCGACGCCCTATTCGCAGAGTGGGCGACTCGTGCCAGCATCCCGTGCATGGAAAGTGTTAAAGAGCTCTCCTCCTTTTTGAAGGCTGAGCCGGTGGATTGGATTTTCTCCGTTGCCAATCCGCTCCTATTGCCACCGGACGTGTTAGGGCGAGTGCGTCGAGGTGCTTTCAATTGCCACGACGGTCCATTGCCACGATATGCGGGAACGCACGCGACGTCCTGGGCGCTGCTGGCGCAAGAGACCGAATATGCCATCACGTGGCATCGGATCGATGATGGTGTTGGTACGGGTGACGTCGTCGTTCAGAGCCAAGTGCTGATTGCGCCCACCGATACGGCACTGACCCTGAACCTTAAATGTTATGAAGCCTCGATCGAGGGCTTCCGCGAGCTCTTAACTGGCCTCGAGAACGGGAAGCTTACGGACTATCCGCAGGCGCTGGTGGTTAGAAGCTATTTTCCGAGACGTCGACGCCCCGATGCGGCTGGCTGTCTGCGATGGGATCAAACCGCCCAAGAGTTGTCAGCGATGACGCGTGCCCTAGACTTTGGCCCGTATCATCCCAATCCAATGTGTCTGCCCAAGGCTCTCGTAGGCGATGAGGCTGTCACAGTCAGACGCCTGGAGGTGTTGGCTCGACGCTCGGGCGTTCCGGCAGGTTGCCTGCTTAAAGTCCACTCCAGCCACTGGCGTGTGGCGACGGGTACGCAGGATGTCGATGTTTGCTTTGGCGGCCCCGACGGGGAGGTGCTGGACGCGCGAGCCCTCGCTAGGCACTCCAATCTGGATGAAGGTAGTCGCCTTCCGATCTTGAGCGATGAACAGGTGCGGAGCATAACTGCCACCCATGAATTACTGGCGCCTCGGGAGGATTTTTGGCAACAGCGGCTGGGGCAGTTCAGAAAATTGCATCCTCCTTTCCTGTCGTCGTCCGTGGCTGCGGCGCCGCCCGGATGGCAGTCGAGCTCGTGGTGCATTCCAAGTGCTTTGGCTAAACTGTCCCCACTCGATCGCACGGAATACTTGGCAACGGCTTGGCTGATCTATCTCGCCCGCATCACGGGAGAAACAGAGCTTCAACTGGGATGGACGCCTGCATCGGACGAATCGCAAGCTGGCTGCAAAGCGGTGGAGGTGTTGATCGCCTCTGTCGTGCCGATGGAAATTGCCATTGATCTTGCACATGATTTTGAAGAAGTGCGCAAGGTGGTGGCCGCCGAATTCGCTCGGCTGACGGAGCACGGCAGCTTTGCGCGGGATCTTATCGCACGCTCCCCGACATTGCGAGGTGTGGAGGCGCTACGGTCGCACCATCCCTGGCCGATTGGCATCACAATCACGACAGGCAGCTGTTCCGTCGCTGGCGATCTGAAGACGAGCCACAGAGCTGGACTAGCCCTATGCGGCGATTTGCTGACCTTTGAGGTTTGCGCTCTGGATGGGAGCTTTCGCTGGCATTTTGATGCCAGTCGATTGGCGCCGAAGCAGATCGACCGCATGGCGCAGAATTTGCAAACTTTGTTACATGGTGTGATGGCCGATGCGGGGCAGCCGGTCGGCCGCATCGACATCCTGCCGGCCGACGAACGCACGTATCTACTGGAGCAGTTGAACCGGACGGCGGCGCCTTATCCGTCGGAGCGGTGCATCCATGAGCTGTTCGAGGCGCAGGTACGCCAGGCGCCGGAGGCGGAGGCGGTGGTCTGCGAGGACGAGCGCCTGAGCTATGGCGAGCTCAATGCGCGGGCCAACCGGCTGGCGCATCATCTGATCGCCCTCGGGGTCAGGCCGGATCAGCCGGTGGCAATCTGCCTGGAACGCAGCTTGGCGATGGTGGTGGGTGTTTTGGCAATCCTGAAGGCGGGCGGTGCCTATCTGCCGCTGGATCCGGCCTATCCGTCGGCGCGGCTGCGGCAGATTGTCGACGATGCAGAACCGCAACTGCTGCTGGCCGATGCGGGCGGCCGCGCCGCGCTCGGCGCGGAGGCGCTGGCCGATGTGAGCGTGGTCGATCTGGATACGGCCAGCGCAGCCTGGGCCGAGCGGTCGCCTTCGGACCCGGAGCCGCGCACGCTTGGCCTCACTTCGCGCCATCTCGCCTATGTCATCTACACCTCCGGCTCAACCGGAACCCCAAAGGGCGTCGAAATGTCACACGGCTCGCTTGTGAATTCGCTCTCGTCCTCACCGGGGGTTGGCGCGCGAAAACGACGCACACTTCAATTCGCGACCCTGAACTTCGATGTGTCCTCCCAGGAATTGTTCATTTGTTGGAAGGACGGTGGACTGCTCGTGCTCGTGCGGGAGGAGACTCGTAGGGACTTCTCCGACTTGCTCGAATTCGTGAAGGGGAAGGCGATCGAGCGGCTTTTCCTCCCATTCGTAGCATTGAACCATTTTGCGGAGGTCTGGGGCGCGCAGCAAGTGCTGCTCCCCTCTTTAAGTGAGATTTATACAGCGGGTGAGCAATTGCAGGCCACTCCACTGCTTAGGGCGTTCTTCGAAGCACATCCAAAAGCGAGATTGATCAATCAATACGGGTCCACAGAAGTCAACATCATTGCCGAGCACCGCCTTGCAGCTGACCCATCATGCTGGCCCCAATTGCCTCCGATCGGCCGCCCGATTGCCAACACGCGGGTGTATCTGCTGGACAGTCATGGTGCGCCCGTCCCGTTCGGGGCGGTGGGGGAGCTTTATA
>NZ_AHAM01000195.1 GCF_000236565.1 Mesorhizobium alhagi CCNWXJ12-2
AAATTTTACGTCTTTAGCAGCCATGTTTTAGCTCCTGGGCTCAGTGCCCTTAAGGTCTGTTGAAGAGGCGAACTGGGTTTCAGCGGTTCAGCCGATGATGCCCATAATGTCGGATTCCTTCATGATCAGAAGGTGTTCGCCATTCAGCTTCACTTCGGTGCCGGACCACTTGCCGAACAGGATGCGGTCGCCCGCCTTGCCGTCGAGCGGAACAAGCTTGCCCGCCTCGTCGCGCGGGCCGGAGCCGACGGCGATGATCTCGCCTTCCTGCGGCTTTTCCTTTGCAGTGTCGGGAATGATGATCCCGCCGGCGGTCTTCGCTTCGGACTCGACGCGGCGAACGACCACGCGGTCGTGCAGCGGCCGGAATTTCGACTTTGCCATTTTTGGATGTCCCTGGTGCGGATGTTGAACGGTTCTCCGTTGCCGGAGCGTGGTTAGCACTCACCAGAAGCGAGTGCTAACGTGGCGCTGAAGTAGGCGCTCGACTGGTACGAGTCAAGACTGGAGGCGGGGAGGGCGAGGCGCAAAGATTTTGGAATCGGCGCCGAAGCACCGGCCCCTTTGCGTGAGGAGAAGGGTTTTCTGCGTCTTTTGCCGACGGCTGCTCTTCGCCCAAGATTGCCAAGGGAGTCCGTTATTTCAGCTAGCGATTTTGGTGGGCTGAATAGATATCCTGAACCTCGTCGCACCTGTAGCGCGAAAAATTTCCCGCTGATCCTCAGTCTCTATTCCCTTCAGCCGTAGTCTTCATGCCCAAAGCATGGGCCAAACTGACAATCGCGTGCACGATAGCCATGTGATCCTGATTTGTAGAGATTTGCTCCACGAAAGAAGGGTCTACTTGATCTTGTCGACGGTATACTTTCTGAGATAGCCGAGCGAGGAATAGCCGGTGCCAAAATCGCCGAGTGACATGCGCAAACCCAGCGCACGCAAGTCTCGCAGCGCACAGGACGACCTTTGGCTGTCCTGAAGCAACAACGTTTCTGTCACTTCTAGTTCTCTAGTTCGCCTCCGACTGGGAGCCGTTAAGCCCGTTCGCTCCGTGCATCCGGCTGTGGCCCTGTCGGAGCTCGTCGCCGCCATGGCGGCACCCGCCTACGCTCCTTTGGCGTTAGACTTAGACGAGTAGGAGGAGCGCTCAAGTGTTTGCCGGCACCTCGATCATATCGGGCCTGGAACCGCAACAGATGGCTGGATTGCCGGAAAAGTTCGATTAGCGCGGTATCTCGATGTTGATCCGTATGGCCAGGCTTGAGAGCTTGCGACACCGCCGCACTCCATTATGCGGTAGGCGACCGCGATGCCCTCGACCGAAAGCCCGTCGCCGGGCTGCGGCGCGTTTGCGGGGCCCGGCGCGTTCACTCGGCAAGACCTTTCGCGATGGTCTCGGTGGTGACGCGAAGCAGGTCGAGATAGGTAGGCACCGGCCCGTCCGCGGCGCTCAGCGAATCGACATAGAGCACGCCGCCATATTTGGCGCCGGTCTCGCGCGCCACCTGCTCCGCC
>NZ_AHAM01000194.1 GCF_000236565.1 Mesorhizobium alhagi CCNWXJ12-2
ACCGGATCGAAGAGCTGGAACAGCAGGCGGGGACGCGGCAGTCCTCCGGCGGCCTGCTCTCCAACATATTTCCGAGACAGCCGACCAGCGTCGCGTGCGCCTGCCATGGGGCCGGAGGAGGAGCAGCCCAGAAGTCGGGCTGGCGGCGGCTTCCTCGCCGGAGCCGCGCAGACGGCGATGGGCGTCGCAGGCGGCGTTCTCCTCGGCAATGCGATCGCCGGCATGTTTGGCGGCAACCAGGCTCAGGCAGCCGAGCCAGCGGAGACTGCCGACAACGAGGCTGCGCCTGATGAAGCAGGGTTTGACGAGGGCGGTGATTTCGGCGACATCGAATTCTAAAAGCGCGACGCCAAGCAATAAGGAGGGCTGCCATTCGCAGCCCTCATTATTTTGTGGATGACGTCGGCGATTGCAAACTTGTTGCCGCCGCACAAGGAAGGGTCAACCTCCGGCGATTGATGAGGTGCAAAGAGATATGGCCGCGCGCCGTCGCTCAGGCCCAACTTGAACAGTTGGATGTGAACGGATAGCGAACACTGTCCGTTAAGCTATTGAATTCATTTGCCTTGAATTTCCGGCGCGAAAGTGTGTGGTAACAACATTTGTGCTGTTATCCCTGTTTTGTATGGATTTTACGGCATTTATTCGCTAACAACGCTGGCATGTTTGTCGTTGAGAGAGTCGCGCGCGGCCACCGCTATCTCTACCTCGTGGAAAGTGTCCGCGACGGCAAAACCGTTCGCCAGCGCACGATAAAGGCGCTGGGCCGCAAGGATGCGCTGGTTGCCAGCGGCGAACTTGACAGATTGGCGGCCTCGATTGCGCGCCATGGCGAACGCAGCCTCATCCTGTCCGACATTGACGCGGGGCGGATTGCCTCTCGCCGCATTGGCGGTCCGCTGTTGTTCGGGCGGCTGTGGCCGCGGCTCGGGATCGGCGATGTGCTGGAAGAGGTGCTGGAAGGGCGCCAGTTCGGCTTTGCGGTGGAACGGGCGGTGTTCATTGGCACGTTGCATCGGCTGTTCGTCTCGGGCTCGGACCGCGACTGCGCGAACTGGATGGCCGATTATGGTATCGAGGGCGCCGAGGGTCTGGCGCTCCATCACTTCTACCGGGCCATGGCGTGGCTGGGCGAGGAACTCGGCGAAAAGGCGCAAGGCGCGCTGGTGGCGCGCTGCGTGAAAGACGTGATCGAGGAAAAGCTCTTCGCGCGCCGGCAGGACCTATTCACCGACCTCAGCCTTGTGTTCATGGACACAACCTCGTTGTCCTTCCATGGCGCGGGCGGCGAGACGCTGGGCAAGCGCTGGCATTCCAAGGACTTGCGCCCCGATCTGGCGCAAATGATCCTGGCGCTGGTCGTTGATGGCGAGGGCCGGCCGATCTGCACCGAGATGGTGCCTGGCAACACCGCTGACGTGACCGTCCTGTTGCCGGTGGTCGATCGGCTGCGAACGCGCTTCGGCGTCACACGCGCCTGCGTTGTCGCCGATCGCGGCATGATCAGCGCCGATACCATCGCCGCGCTCGAAAAGCTGGGCATGGAATACATTCTGGGGGCCCGCGAACGCTCGAGCAGCGTGATCCACAACGTCGTGCTCAATGACACGGCGCCGATGGTTCCGCTCGTTCTCGAGCGCCAGCGCGGTGAGACTCAGTTGTGGGTCAAAGAGGTCAAGGTCGGTAAAGACCGCTACATCGTCAGCCGCAATGACGCCGAGGCCGAGAAGGACAAGGCCGCCCGCCAGGCGATCATCGCCGGCCTCGAGGCGCAGCTCAAGAAGGGCGACAAGGCACTGGTCGGCAACTCGGCCTACCGGCGTTACCTCAAGGCCAGCGGCAAGAACTTCCAGATCGATGTCGGCAAGCTTGCCGAGGAAGCCCGCTACGACGGTATCACCGTGGTGCGGACCAACGCGAAGGTGACCCCGCTCCAGGCCGTGCTGCGGTATCGCGATTTGCTCGAGGTCGAGAGCCTGTTCCGCGCCGCCAAGGCAACCTTCAATACCCGGCCGATCTTCCACCAATCCGATGCCGCCATCCGCGGGCATGTGTTCTGCTCGTTCCTGGCGCTCGTGCTCAGCAAGGAACTGCGCCGCCTCTGCCGGGCCAAAGGCCTGACGCCCGAATGGCAGCCGCTCCTACGCGATCTCGACCGCCTCCAGGAAGCCACCATCGAAAAAGATGGTCGCATCGTCACAACCAGAACTCACGTCACCGGCCAAGTGGGCAACGTCTTCAAGGCAGCTGGCATCGCTCTGCCACACAACCTCGACGAACAACTCGCCTGAGATCACCCCAAAATGTAGTGGTAACACGCGCCGGCGCGCGCCTAACATGCTGACTTAATGACATATTCTTACAGGCGGTGTTTAAGTCGGGCCAGGAGACGGATCATGACTGATGAACACAATACGCTACAGGGGTCCACACTCCGCGAAGTGAGCGCCGAAACCGTGACCGCCCGTTTTCCGAGATTCTCCGGGCCATTGCAGACGACACCGGCAGCGACCGTGTGTCGATGGCCGATCTATTGAAGGCAATGGGTGACCGGGGTTTGGTCCGCTGATGTTGGTCCCCCTGTGGGCAAAGTACGATATTCCAGAGACGGCGGCCGGCTTGGCGGAAAATATCGTGACGCCGCGCAAATTTTGAAAAGCGAATCCTGAAGCCTAATGGCCGCTTCGCCGGAGGGTGCGGGATTCGCCATGCGCCATCGGTCGTGTTGCCCCATAATGAAAAGCGCCCCTCGCAGTGGTTGGTTGCGGGGGGCGCCTTTTGTCAAATTCGTTTCTTCGGATTTCTCCTCCGAAACTCCTTTGACATCGCGCCAACGCCAATGGCGGCCGTTGGTTCCAAAAAAATCGCGAGCGCCGAACTTTTTCCGACCGGGTTCGCCGCAAAGGAAAAGGGCGGCATTGCTGCCGCCCTTTCGAGATTGTTGAGATGCGTGAACCTTAGAAACCCATGCCACCCATGCCGCCCATGCCGCCGCCAGGCATACCACCCGGCATGCCGCCGCCGGCAGCTTCCTTCTTCGGAGCCTCGGCGATCATGGCTTCGGTGGTGACCAGCAGGCCGGCGACAGAGGCCGCGTCCTGGAGAGCCGTGCGCACGACCTTGACCGGATCGACGATGCCCATGGCGATCATGTCGCCATATTCGCCGGTCTGGGCGTTGTAGCCGAAGGTCGCGCCCTTGTTGTCGAGGATCTTGCCGGCGACGATCGAGGCCTCGGCCCCGGC
>NZ_AHAM01000193.1 GCF_000236565.1 Mesorhizobium alhagi CCNWXJ12-2
ATCATGTCGGATCTGAGAACCCGCGATGAATTGCGTCTGGCGATGGCCGGCCCGCTGCGCATCGCGCGCCCCACCACGAACGATGCCGCGCGCCGGCTTGAACGCGGGCTTGTTCAGCGCCGGATTTTAAGCAGGATGCGCCGTGTCGCCGCGCTTGGCCTCTTTGTCGCGGCTGGGGGGTTTGCCAACGCCTATCTCGGTCCCCTGACTGTTACGGAGGTCATCGCGTCCGCACCGCCACCAGCCTATGTCGAGGATGCCGTGATGGCCCATAGAACGACCCAGGTCCGCGCGGCGATGTCCTCGCAGCCCGAGGTCCCAGAGTACGATCCCGAGGAAATTCGTGCGTCCACCGCAATCGTCATGCCGCAATTGCCGGCTGACTGGTATGTGACCGACGTCCAGGTGTTTCCGTCCAAATTCGGTCCGAGCGTCGAGATGGCGATCCGGACCAATGATTTCGATATGCTTTCGCTCTTCGCGGTTCGGCCGGGCTCGTTCGATGTCGTTCGGGCGTCTAGCGTTCATAAGGATGACGTCACAGCCGCATATTGGCAGGTCGGTGACGTCGCTTATGCCCTTGTGGCCAAAGCCAACACGCGCGATCTCGATCGGGCGGCAATCGCTCTGGCAGATACACTATACTAGTCGCAACTACTGATCCCAGAAACAGGAGCATTCACATGAAGACGCCAATTCCAGAATACGGCCTTGAAACTGCCCGCGGCCACGCCGGCGCCCTGATCGATGAGGGTCTGCGCCAGCACATGCTGCGCGTTTACAACTATATGGGCCTTGGCCTCGTCGTCACCGGCCTTGTCGCCTACATCGTCGGAACCACTCCGGCGCTTTACGTGCCGATCTTCTCGACGCCCCTCAAATGGGTGGTGATGCTGGCGCCATTGGCCTTTGTTTTCTTCTTTTCGTTCCGCATGCAATCGATGTCGGCAAGCGGCGCACAGACGATGTTCTGGGCTTTTTGTGCGGTCATGGGCCTGTCGCTGGCGTCGGTTTTCCTCGTGTTCACCGGCACCAGCATCGCGCGCACCTTCTTCATCGCCGCC
>NZ_AHAM01000192.1 GCF_000236565.1 Mesorhizobium alhagi CCNWXJ12-2
ATCGTGAACGACTCGCGCTTCAAAGTATGCATCCGGTGGAGCGGAGCAGGCGCGGTGCAGTTCCGTCGCTGCTTTCATGAACCGGCCGATTTCAGGCTGGAGTGAGGTAGGTTTGTTCCTAACGCCTCGACAGGGCATTTCCCGACGGGTTAAGAATAGCCACGCTAGGACATTCTTCCTCTCTCGCCCCGCGTTAGCAAGCGCCGATTTGTATGATAAGAATCTGTGTTTTCCCTCCCTTGATTGATTCGCCCGCTACAGTCTGCTCTGGCGGGTTCTCTTTTGTCGGAACCTCGGTCTGACCGCAATACCGGTCGACGGTTCCCGATCGTGTGGGTCTTGGAAAACCGGCGTCGCTGAGCCGGGGCTAGGGGCGACGCGACGCCGGCCGGTTCCAGCCATATGCGGATGGCGGAGACGCTGATCAGTTTGCCCGATTCTCCTGACGCGAGCGCGGAGATTCGGGAAAGCTAACAGAATTCAATCAACACGGCGGCTCGGGAGAAGCTCACTCCGCAGCGAGGCGCACACCAAGTATCGCTCGCCCTTTAGGGGTCAGCCTAGGATTTGGCCCTTCGGTGCAATACCCTTCTCGGGTGAGGGATTTCAGGCAGGTCTTCACCCAAGTCTCTGACTTGCGGGTTCGCAACCCGGCGAGCATCTCCAGGACGTCACGCTCTTGCGGGAAAATGTAGCTCACAGTGACCACTCCGATGTTTGCAAACGTTGTCAGCCGGCCGCCATGGGGTGTGGGGTTAGATATGGCGACCAGCCATGCAGCGCAAGCGGCGAAGATGCTCAGCCTCTCGTCCCGGTCCGATCAATCGGCAAATTTTCCGGCTACATAACCCTGAGATCGGTCTGGAAATCCTTTGAGATGCTATCCAACGCCATCTTGATGTCGTCGGGGCTGTCGATGCCGCCATAAAGAGCGATTAGGCGACGCGCTACATGCTCTCGCGCCGCCGAACAGCGCGGCGAGCGCACGCCGCACGCGCCTGGTGTTGGTGCCAGCCAGATAGACCGACGCGATCAGCGCGTCGGCGGCCATCGTGCGCCGCTGATAGGCGCGCAAGGCCTTGCTCTTCCATTCCACCGTCTTGTCTTCGCCGGCATCGAGGCGCGCCCGCGGAACCGATCTCGGTGATGCCGAAGGTCCCTGTCAGCGTGCGCGTCCGGTGGCCGTGGCGGTGGCCGGCGACACCGGCGCTCTCACTGCGCGCCGCCGCCTGCCGGCCATAACGGGGACGGGCAAGCACCGCGTCCAGCTCGGTCTCGAGCATCGTCTCGATGAAGCCGCGCACCCGCTCGCGCAGGCCAGCTTCGATCGGGTCGAACCAGTTGTCGAAAAGATAGTCCGTAACCTCAGCCTCGGGGTGAACGGCTTCGGCATTCATGCTAGGCCTTGCCATGGCGTAGTCTCCTGTCCGGCGCTCTAACGCCGGCACGATTCGAGGTTTCACACCCCGGAGACTACGGCAACTCACAATTCCAACCACTCCCGCGACGGCACCCGCTTGCCGGTCCTGACCAGCGCGCCGGCCTGGCTGATCTCGCCGACATGGTGGGGCCGTGTCGCCAGCCAGAAGAAGCCCTTTGTCCCCACCACGCCCGGCCACGGCCTGCCGACGAAGGCCTTTCTCATCGGATCGAACTGCCGCCGCTCGCGATAGACGAAGGAACGGATACCGTATTCCTCGGTCTCGGGAACATGATCCCTGAAGCCGTACAAAGCGATCGGGCAGCGCTGGCGGTCGTGATTGCCTTGCGAAAGAAATAAGTCACGAAGCGGGGACTAAGATGACGATCGGGTCCGTATACAAGTTATGAATGGTCAGAACCCCCGCTTCGATGTCATAGGCCAACTCGCCGTGCTTCGGCGTTACGCCCGATCGTTGACGCGCAGTGATGCCGATGCCGAAGATCTGGTGCATGATGCGCTGGTTCGGGCGTATGAACGGAAATCGACATTTCGGCAGGCGGGCAATCTCCGAACCTGGCTGCTTTCGGTGCTTCACAATGTATTTGTTGACGGCTACCGGTCACGACATTCGGCATCTGGCCGCGTTGAACAGGCAGCTGTGCTCGCCGAAGCCCATCTGCCGCCACCACAGGATCACGTCGTCCGGTTGGCGCAGATCAGGACGGCGTTCCTGAGCCTCGCGGAGGAGCAGCGCGCCATCACCTCGTCGCAATCGAAGGGCTTTCCTACGAAGATGCTGCGGC
>NZ_AHAM01000191.1 GCF_000236565.1 Mesorhizobium alhagi CCNWXJ12-2
TGGCTTGCCAGGCTCGAGACCAAGATAGGAAAATGCCTCCTCGATCGCGCGCCGCCTCACCGGGTCGGCTATGTCCGCCGGGTCAGGCAGCGGCTGGTCGAGAGAACTGACATCCTCCGGCGACGTCCCCCATGTGACCTGGGGCCGGATGGTGCTGCAATCGATGTCGACTTCTCGGTCGAAAGCCGCGTCCGCATCGCTGCAAAGCGTCCGCCAGTGCGATACCGCCTGATCCCACAACTGACCCTGCGGCGCGTAGGGTTTGCCGGCGAGGTATTCGAACGTGACGTCATCCGGCGCGACGAAGCCGGCTTTGGCGCCAAACTCTATCGACATATTGCAGATCGTCAGGCGCCCTTCGATTCCGAGGCCGCGGATCGCTGATCCCGCGTACTCGACGGTATGGCCCTGTCCCGCCGCGACACCAACCTGGCCGATGAGATGCAGGATCATGTCCTTGGCGTAGACGCCTTCGCCTGCCTTGCCATGGAAGTTGACGCGCATCCGTTTCGGACGCCGCTGGAGAATGCTCTGTGTCGCCAACACGTGAGCAACTTCGCTGGTCCCTATGCCCCATGCCCAGCATCCCATGCCTCCGCACGTGGAGGTATGGCTGTCGCCGCAGACGAGCGTCGTCCCGGGAAGTGCAATGCCAAGTTCGGGCGCGATAACGTGAACGATGCCTTGGCGGGGATCGTCGAAGTCGATGAGTTCGAGATCGTGCTCGGCACAATTCTTGCGAAGGAGGCTGACAAACTCCCGTCCGCCCGGGAACGTTTCGCCGGTCCGGCCGGGCGCCGTCGAGAGAATGTGATCGACCACGGAGTAGGTTAGATCCGCGGAGTGCACTCGACGATCCGACCGTTTCAACGCAGCGAACGCAGCGCCCGAAGTGCACTCATGCACCATGTGGCGGTCGACATGGAGAAGGTAAACATCGTCTTCGATGTGCCTTATGACGTGGCTGTCCCAAATCTTGTCAAAAAATGTCTGAGACGTGTTCTGTTCCATGGAAATCTTCTTCACCGGTTTGACGAATGACCTCTTCCGAAGCATAGGTTTCTTCGTCTTTTGCAGGATGAAGTACGTCCATCATAGGAGAAAATTGATAAGGCGACGTCCCGCCGCTTCGAGCCTCGATCGGGATTTCACGGCTTTTTCAGCCGCCGCGCCAGCCGGCGGGAGTTGGCGGCGAGGATCCGTGTTTTGGTCGATGCTACTCTCGAGATCCCGAGCCGAGCAGGTCTGCCGCGGCTGCCTGGGCAGGCGAAAGTCCGCTCCACCCCTCAACGGCGTGACAGAGCCTCGAAGCCTTCGACCCTTCGGAAACGCGGGAGGATTGCTGAAAGCTCCTACGGCAATGCGCTGATCAGACGCGCTTGTGCAGTCGATTGTCGATCGCAAGCAGGACCCAGCTGAACGCCATCGCAAGGATGACGATGATCAGGGTCAGCGCCAGGATCAGAGCTCCGTCATTGATGCCGATGGCTTGCATGAGCCGATATCCCAATCCTGATTTCGATCCGAACATCTCCGCAAGGATCGTGCCGATGAAGGTCAGCGAGATGCCCAGGCGGATACCGGAGAACACCTCGGGAATGGCGGATGGGATCACCACGTGCCACCAGTACTGGCCGGTGCTCAGGCCCATGACCCGGGAGGTCTTTCGAAACACGGGGCGAACGTTGCGGATGGATGTGATGGTGAAAATGGCAACGGGAATGATGCCGTGCAGGAAGGCGTACACCACTTGCGCGGGCAGCCCGATTCCGAACACGAGGAGTATGACGGGGAAGAAGGCCACCTTCGGAACCGTGTAGAGCGCGATCAGAACCGGCTCGCCTGCCTCGGTGAGCAGCGGGCTCGACCCAATCACCAGGCCTATGAGTATGCCCCCCACGATGGATATCACGGACGCAATGAAAAACGTCCAGGTCGTCGTTGCGAAGTGTTCCCAAAAACGGGATGAACCGAGCAGTTCATAGGTTCGAACGATGGTGAGCCAGGGGGACGCCAGCGCGGTTTCGCCGGCAACGACGTGGGTCGCCTGCCATGCGATCAGCAGAAACACCACCAGGGCGAGAAAGGACAGGACATCCTTCAGACGTGCATCAAGTTCAGCCCTCATGCCAATCCCCTCCGCGTCAGAAGTATCCTCTCCCAGTAGAAGAGCACCATGTTGAGGACCACGGAGAGCGTCAGCACGATAAGGATGTTGGAGTACAGTCCATTGTTGTCGAAGTTCAGGTAGGCAAAGCTGATGGCATGCCCGAGACCCGAAGTCGACAGAATGAACTCGGCCGCGATCGTTCCGAGGAACGCATAGGCGATCGCCAGTTTGACGCCGGTGAACACGTAGGGCATGGCGGCCGGCAGTGTGACCCAGAAGGTCTTGGCGGTCCCGCTCATCCGGAGAACGCGCGCGGTCTTGCTGTAGACAGCGGGCATCCGGTCAAGGCCGTTCATCGTGTTTATCATCATCGCCACCACCGCGTAGAAATATGCGATGATCATCTTGGGAATGTCGGTCAGTCCGAATATGAAGATGAACAGCGGGTAGAACGCAAAAATCGGAACCGCGTAGTAGCTTGCGAAGAAGGGATCCAACGTACGGCGCAACTGCGGCAGGCTGTGAACCATCGCGCCGGCTACGAATCCCGTCGCAATAGCCAGCAGCGATGCGACTATCACTGACCACATCGTAGACACGAAGTCGGGGACAATCTTGCCTGACGCGAACAAATTATATGCGCCGGTCACCATTTCGCTCGGGGGGATGATCGTGAATCGCGAAATCCAGCCCATTTGCGTCCCAAGCTCGAGAAGCCCAAACAACGCTGCGAACACCGCGATCTGGAGCAGGTTCGCCCGGGTCATTTTAGCTTGCCCGCAGCGGCGCCCATCGCATTCCTTGACTCGTTTCGGAGCAGGCTCCAGAGCCTTCCGGTGATACGACCGAACGACTCCTCACTCGCGATGCGGCTGTCCCGATCCTTGGGCCAGTTCGTCTCTATGACCTCCAGGAACCTGCCGGGCCGGGACGACATCGCGCCGACCCGATCGGCCAGCATTGCCGCCTCGTCCAGTGCGTGCGTAATCAGCAGTATCGTGGCGCCCGTCTCACGCCAGAGCCTGAGGACTTCGTCTCCCATCAGGAGGCGGGTCTGCTGGTCGAGGGCTCCAAACGGCTCGTCCAGAAGTATCAGCCTTGGCTCGGTGACCAGGGTCCTGGCGATGCACACCCGCTGGCGCATGCCACCTGACAATTGTGCAGGATAGGCCTTCGCGAAATCGGAAAGTCCAGTCAGCGCCAACGCGTCCTTGACTCGCGAGCGGATCGAACCGGCATCCATGCCTCGCCGCCGCAGGCCGAATGCAAGATTGTCCCAAACGGTGAGCCAGGGAAAGCTGGCGTCTTCCTGGAAGACCACTCCAACTCCGTCGGGAACCCTGCCGGTGATGGCGTTGCCTTCGAACGTGACCGTGCCTTCGGTTACGTTCGAAAGCCCCGCCAGCACTTCGAGCAATGTGGACTTTCCGCACCCCGACGGGCCGACCACGGCGAAGAATTCGCCCTTCTTCAGGTCGAGGTTGATGGGTCCCAGGGCATGCAAGGCAGGGTTTCCGGCCCGCTCGGGATAGACCTTGCTGACGCCGCGAAGGCATGAGTGGACCTCAGCGAAGGGAGGCGTCGAATGCAGCTCACGAGACAAAGCGTCGGGTCCCGCGCCCTCTTTGGAAATTAGCGCTGCCAATCCGTCCTCCCTTTTGGACCTAGCGTAACTCTAGTGAGCAGTGGCACAAAGCAGATTGTACATAGTTGACCGCCACTGGCCCGCCGAACGACGACGCCCTGCGCGCCATTGGAGTTGCGGTCAGAAATCGATCTTCCGAAGGGCTTGAAGAAGCTCCGGCAGTGAGCGGCTGCCTATAGTGGCTCCT
>NZ_AHAM01000190.1 GCF_000236565.1 Mesorhizobium alhagi CCNWXJ12-2
ATGCAGGGAAGCTCGGTCGCGTTGATTATGTCGCGTGCGGTCTCGACCATTTCGGCCAGCGCCGCCAGTCCGAGATCCGGCAAGGCGTATCTGGCCGCGAGCATGGTGGAACCGCCCAGCGCGACAGCCTTAAAGCCCAGACCCTCGATCATTCGCGCAGTGAAGGCGTCCTGCGCCGTTGGCGCAACGAGCGGGCTGGTCCGGCTGGCCGCTTGCCTAAGCGATCGACGCACGCGCATCTGCCTTTTCCTTCGCTGATCTGGAATATTGCGGCCGTGCATAGACCCATGGTGCGGTGACTTTCTGGTTCCGCTGGAAGCCGGTGATCTCGTCGCCGAAGCGGAGCGTCTGTCCGATCTCGTCCAGCCCTTCCAGCAGCGCTATCCGGCGGCTCGGGGGAACCGTGAAGGGGACGCTCTCGCCATTGGGCAGCTCGATGATCTGTTTCTCCAGATCCACGGTCAGGGAGGGGTTGTTGGTCTTGGCGAGATGGTCGTGAAGGCGATCAACCTGGGAGGGGCTCAGGATGATCGGCAGTAGGCCGTTCTTGAAAGCGTTCTCGTAGAAGATATCGCCGAAGCTCGGTGCGATGACGCACCGGATGCCAAATCGCATGAGAGCCCATACCGCGAATTCGCGAGAACTGCCGCACCCGAAGTTCTCTCCCGCCACGATGATCCTGCTTTGCCGAAAGGGCTCCCGGTTGAGGATGAAGTCAGGCACTTCCTTGCCATCGAGGTCATATCGCCAGCCCGCGAAAAGACCCTTCCCGGGGTCGTCCTTGAGCGTGCGCTGATAGGAGGCCGGTATCACGGCGTCGGTGTTGATGTTCGGAATAGGAAAGCTGGCGGCTACCCCGTCGAGCTTCGTAAACTTTTCCATCGCCAGTATCCCTATGAAAGCAGACCGAACTCGTCGGTGATCACGCCTGCGACTGCTGTCGCGGCGACGGTCGCGGGGCTGGCGAGATGGGT
This sequence comes from Mesorhizobium alhagi CCNWXJ12-2, assembly GCF_000236565.1. Taxonomy (GTDB): domain Bacteria; phylum Pseudomonadota; class Alphaproteobacteria; order Rhizobiales; family Rhizobiaceae; genus Allomesorhizobium; species Allomesorhizobium alhagi. The sequence continues at coordinate 975 of NZ_AHAM01000190.1, forward strand.
CCGGCTCTTGGGACCTTGGCGACCCTCGAAGTTCCTGTTGGAACTCGAGATGCACCGTTTGCCCGGATCCACGAAGTCGTCGTTGATCGCCACGCACATCGAGCAGCCCGCCTCACGCCACTCGAAACCGGCATCCGTGAATATCTTGTCCAGTCCCATCGCCTGTGCGGCGTTGCGAACCTCCGCCGAGCCTGGAACGACGAGCCCCCGCACATTGGCTGCCACCCTGCGGCCCTTCACCACGCGCGCGGCCGCCTCCAGATCGGAAAGTCGACTGTTTGTGCACGAGCCGATGAAGGCGACATCGACCGGCAGTCCCGCCAGTGGCTTTTC
>NZ_AHAM01000189.1 GCF_000236565.1 Mesorhizobium alhagi CCNWXJ12-2
GATGGCCTTCTCAAAGCTCAAGGCCTTGCTCAGAAAAGCGGCCGCACGATCCGTGGATGAACTCTGGTCGGTCGTCGCAGACTGCCTCCCAGCCTTCAAAGCCAACGAATGCCGCAACTATTTCGAGGCCGCTGGATATGAACCGGAGTAAGTCGAATCTGCTCTAGTACTACAGTTGGTGCGCCGGGAGACCGGCAAGGAGTAGACGGTGGAAGTCCGTTACGATGAAGGAATAGCGAGCCACATCGGCCCCGAGCCGTGCGCAGGCATCCGTGAGGAGGTCGGCGAAGCGTCGGCAGGGGAGTGCATAGGCCAGCCATTGAGCCGCGAAAGAGGGTTTTTCCGGGCGCCGACGCCGTCAACTGGGCGGAAGGCGAAATGGGCAGGCGCGCAAGCGCGAGTGTCTGTCCGGCCCGGCGTGGTCGGAGACCCTGGCATGTGCAGACGCTCCTTGTACGGGAACCGGGAGATCTCTGGATTGGCCATACACCCCAAGACTAATGGGGTGGGATGGTCCGCAACGGGAAGGTGAGGAGCCGTAGCCGTTGATGCACGATCCAGAGAAGTCTGACTCCGGCATAGTAGCTGTGAAACCGACGAACAAAGCCGGGCAACCGGCAGCGGAGCCGGTGGAGCCAAGGCTGGGGACCAAGGGGAACGCGGAACAGCAGCACATGCACCGGACCCAGAGCCGGGCTCGCATGTCCCAGTCGCTGGACCGCGTACGGCAAGCCGCAAGGCTGAGGAAGAAGGAACAGTTCACCGCGCTCTTCCACCATATCAATGTCGACACGCTTCGGACGGCGTTCTACGCGCTCAGGCGCAAGGCCGCGCCCGGGGTGGATGGCATGACGTGGCAGGACTACGAGGCAGACCTTGAGCGCAAGCTTGAGGACCTGCACAGACGGGTTCAACGGGGAGCGTACCGCCCGCAACCGTCGCGCCGGACGTACATACCGAAGGCGGATGGAAAGCAGCGGCCGCTGGCGATTGCAGCCCTGGAAGACAAGGTCGTCCAAGGGGCAACGGTCATGGTGCTCAATGCCATCTATGAAGGTGACTTCTGCGGTTTCTCCTACGGGTTTCGGCCCGGACGAGGACCACATGATGCGTTGGACGCTCTGTGCGTGGCGATCGATAAGCGGAAGGTGAACTGGATTTTGGACGCCGACATCCAGAACTTTTTCGGGAGCGTCAGCCAGGATTGGCTCGTACGCTTCCTGGAACACAGGATCGGCGACAAGCGCATCATCCGCCTGATCCGGAAATGGCTGAAGGCGGGCATCCTCGAAGACGGGATCGTGACGGTGGATGACAGGGGTACGGGTCAAGGCTCGGTGATTTCGCCGCTTCTTGGCAACGTTTACCTGCACTACGTCCTCGACTTGTGGGCCCAGCGCTGGAGACAGCGCGAGGCCACCGGCGACATGATCATCGTGCGCTATGCCGATGATATGATCGTCGGCTTTCGAGCATGAGGGCGACGCTCGTCGTTTCCTCGATGCGATGCGTGCGAGGCTTGAGGAGTTCATGCTGTTGCTTCATCCGGACAAGACCCGCCTGATTGAGTTTGGCCGCCATGCAGCGGCCAATCGCAAGCGGCGCGGGCTCAGCAAACCGGAAACCTTCGCGTTTCTAGGCTTCACTTTCATCTGCGGCAGGTCTCGCCGGGGCAGATTCCTGCTCGTGCGGAAGACCCGGCGAGACCGCATGCAGACGAAGCTCCGAAACATAAAGGAGGAGCTACGGCGCCGAATGCATTGGCCGATCCCTGAGCAGGGGAGATGGTTGAGGCAAGTTGTTACCGGCCACTTCGCCTATTTTGCCGTGCCGACAAATGGCCGCGCTTTACAGGCGTTCCGATGCCATGTGACCGATCTCTGGCGGCGTACGCTCAGGCGTCGCAGTCAGCGCAACAGGACAACTTGGACGAGGATCACAAGGTTGGCCGGGGACTGGCTCCCACAAGCCAAAATCCTTCATCCATGGCCAAACCAGCGCTTCGCCGTCAGGCACCCGAGGTAGGAGCCGAGTGCCCGAATTGGGCTCGCTCGGATCTGCGCGGGGGGCGCTCAGCAATGGGCGTCCCTACCGTGAACAGATGACCTCTTTTCTTGTAGTGAGCGATCATGGCCTGGGCTTGATGCCGTCGTCGCCAAAGCGACCAGGCGAAAATGAAGGCACGGCTGTGAAGCTTTCGCCTGATGAGGCGCATGATCAACGTTCGAATTTCGGCGACGGTGGGGATGAGAGCGATTTTGCGCGTCAGGCTGCGATTGCTGACTTTGGACTCGTTTCGTTCGGTTTGCCGAGAGCCGAACGGCGCAAATCGGCGCCGAGTTTGGCCAGGAAAGCGGCTGCCGCCATGACCAGCGTCATATGACGGTGCCAGCCGTGCCATGAGCGGGCTTCGCAATGATCGAGACCGAGATCGTCCTTGGCGCGCTGGAAACATTCCTCGATCGTCCAGCGCAAGCCCGCGGCGCCGGCCAGTTCTACGAGCGTCGCGTCCGCGGGCGCAAACACCAGATAAAAGCTAAGCGCATGCGGATCGGAGCGGCTCCTGCGGATGAGGACGTAGCGGGCAAAGCCTTCGTCCACGACATAGGGCAGAGCAATGCGTGCCCAGTCGTAGAGCCTGAGGCCCTTGGCGCCTTCACCCGCCGGAAGCGCCTGCCAGGCCTCGGCGGCGAGTTCCTCGGCCATCTCTTTCGGATCCGTCTGCAGCAGCCCCTGATCGGTCAGCATGCGCAAGGTATGATTGGACCGTATCGCAAGAACATAAGGCTGTCGGCGCTCCTCGAGCATGCGCCGGGTCTGATAATCCCCGCCATAGGCTGCGTCGGCCAGAACCCACGCGCACGGCACACCCCTGTCGAGCGCGTCGGCCAACATGGCGCGCGCGATCGCCGGCTTGGTCGCGAATGCCACGTCTTCGGGAATATGCGCAGCCCTGCGGCGCGCCTCGTCCTTGGCCCACGCTTCCGGCAAGTAAAGCCGCCGATCGATGAGTGCCTGGCCGAAACGGCTGGCATAGGCGGCAAACACGCCAACCTGACAGTTTTCGATCCGACCGGCGGTTCCCGAATATTGCCGCGCGACCCCAACCGAATGCTGGCCTTTCTTCAGGAAACCGGTGTCATCGACAACCAGCACACCCGATCGGTCGCCAAGCGCCTCAGTGACATAGTCAAAAACAACAGCGCGCATCATCTCGCAATCCCAATGCGAGCGGCCAAGCAGCGCCTGCATCCGCCACGGCCTCTCCAGGCCCGCCTGTTCGGCCAGCAGCCAGCCGGTCTTGCGCTCAATCCCCGACAAAAGACCGTCGATGAACGCACCGCAGCTCGCGCGCGCTTCCGAGCGACGGAACACCGAACAAAGCCGGCCTTTCAATGCCGTCAGTTCCCGCTCCCAACCAATCCCGGATCCAGCCCAGTCCGAAACAGACATTCCAGATTCTCCTCAAGCTAAACGCCTGAGATGAATCATGATTTGGCATCAATTGCAACTGTAGTACTAGACGTGAGGCGTCCATCAGGGCTGCTTTTCGCGCGTCGGCCACAGCCTCCCACTGGGTTTCGGCATCGGCCTTCGTGTCCTGCGCGAAGATGGTCGTCGGCATCGCGGCAACCGCCATGCGCTGCTTATAAGAGTCGGCGCGCGCGCAAGCGGATTGCGCTCCAGTGACTGCGGCATCTCTGGTGCGTGGCGTGAACACCCGGCGGGCGGCGGCGCGCAGGCCCTTGTGGTCGTCTCGATGACCAGCGTCCCACCGCCCAGGCCGCGAGTTCGCGGCCGAGATGGGGTTTCAGTCCCACGCCCTGCCATTGCCACCGAGGGCGTCGTTGCAGCCTACGAACAGATCGTCGGTGAGAAGTGGAAACCCTTCGAGCGGGCCGTCGAAAAAACTGCGAAACGAATCCACCTCCACTGGGGCTGGGGGCCTGCCGCGTTCGGCAGCCCCCAAATATGCTGCAGGACACAATACGGATGCGGCAACGCCACCGGGTCAAGATTTGCGCATTGGGGATTGACGAAGGAAAACTCGAATGCTTCTATTCTCGATCTTCAATAAGCGGTCTCGTTAATCGAGAAAAACGGAATAGGCACCCTCAGCCATGGTTCAGCCCCCGATACATGTCGGCATGACCGGCATATCCAAGACCTACGACGGCCATAGCTTCGTCGTCCGCGATCTCAACCTTGAGATCGCAAAGGGTGAATTCCTCACGCTTCTAGGTCCTTCGGGGTCGGGCAAGACGACGACGCTGATGATGCTCGCTGGCTTCGAATATCCCTCAAGTGGCGAAATCACGCTTGACGGGCGGCCGATTCAGGACAAGCCGCCGGAAAAGCGGAACATCGGCATGGTGTTCCAGAACTATGCGCTCTTCCCGCATATGACCGTCGCCGAGAATGTTGGGTACTCATTGCGGGTGCGCGGCCTTTCCAAGGAGCAGATCGGCGCTCGCGTCGGCGAAGCGCTGGCGATGGTGCAGCTTTCCAATCTTGCGCAACGGAAGCCGACAGCCTTGTCGGGCGGTCAGCAACAAAGGGTCGCGCTCGCACGGGCACTTGTCTTCGAGCCCAGCCTTGTCTTGATGGATGAACCACTTGGTGCCCTGGACAAAAAGCTGCGCGAGGACCTGCAACTCGAAATTCGTCGGATCGCCGATCGGCTTGACCTCACGGTCGTCTATGTGACGCACGATCAGCATGAAGCGCTGACGATGTCCGATAAGATCGCCATCTTTAGCGACGGCTGCATTCAGCAGATCGGCTCGGCGCAGGAGATCTATGGTTGTCCTGCCAACCGTTTCGTAGCCGAGTTCGTTGGCGACAATAACTGTCTCGATGCGAAAGTCGTCTCGATCGAAGGCGACCTGGTGCGCGCAAGGCTCGTCGGCGGGCAGGAAATGCGGGCCCGCAGCAGCGTGCACTCGAAGGTCGATCAGCGCGCGACGATTGCCATCAGACCGGAGAGCGTGCGCATCGCGGTGCAGGAGCGCGCAGAAACGCTGCGCGGCCAGGTCTGCGACGTCATCTACTGTGGTGACCAGTTCCGGATCCACGTCGAACTGCCGGGCGGGGAACGGTTAATTGCGAAGAGTTCATCATCGTTAGGGGTTCCGATGGAGAAGGGCAGACCTGTCCTTCTCGATTGGGAGCCGCACGATGCATGGGCGCTCGACGGCAGACAACGCAACTGAAAATCCAGAGAGGACATCACATGCTACGAGCGAGTTTCTTCAAGCGATCATGGCTGGTCGGGCTGATCTTGGCCGCAGGAGCCTTCCCTGCTACGGCAGACGGCCTGACGGTCGTGTCCTGGGGTGGGGCCCTGCAGGAGGCACAGGCAAAAACTTTTTTCGATCCATATGCAAAAATGAAGAACATCACCGTGACTCAGGATACCTGGAGCGGTGAACTGGCCAAGCTGCGTGCCATGGTCGACAGTGGCAATGTCGCGTGGGATGTTATCGACGTCGATCCGCAAACCGGGGCGACCGCATGCGACCAGGGGTTGCTTGAGAAGATCGGCTCTGACACGGCCTTCAAGTCCGCAGGCCTCGTCGATGGCGCCCTTACCGACTGCGCGGTGGGAACAAGCGTGTACGCAACCATCCTTGCGTTTCAGAAACAGGCGTTCCCGAAGGCGCCCACCAGACTGACGGACATTTTCGACACAACGAACTTCCCGGGCAAACGTGGCTTTCGCAAGAGCCCCGTCGACACGCTTGAACTCGCCTTGATTGCCGACGGCGTCGCGACGGCTGATGTCTACGCCACTCTGGCAACCGCAGAGGGCGTTGATCGGGCCTTCAAGAAGCTCGACACAATCAAGAAGGATATAGTTTGGTGGGAGGCTGGCGCGCAACCGCCGCAGCTTCTGAAGTCCGGCGAGGTGAAGATGGCGCTGGCCTGGAACGGCCGCATAGCGGACGCCAATGCCAAGGAAAATGCCGATCTTGGGATCGCCTGGACCAATCAGATCCGCGGCTTCGACATGTGGGTCATCCCATCCGGTTCCAAGAACATGGAGCGGGCCAAGGATTTCGTGGCCTTCACCGTCAAGCCGGACGTCAATGCCGCCTTGAGCAACCACATTGCCTATGGTCCAACCGTAAAGGCGGCCAGCGATCTCGTCGCCAAGGACGTGCTGCCGAACCTGCCGTCAGCTCCTGAGAACAGTGAGGCGGCCTTGGCCCAAGACGGAGCATTTTGGGCCAAGAACAGCGACACGCTGAACGCCCGATTCGCCAGCTGGATTTCCCAGTAGGCCGATCAGTGGGAGGTCTTAGACAATGCTTCCGTACGGCGACGTGGGCTTGTTCATGACGCAGGATGATGCGCCTGCGGCAAAACGCGCGTCGCCGACGACGGGTGTCGACGTTCGCTCTTCGATCAGGCGCGACAGCAACCGGAGGACAGTCCTGGCTGCCCTTCCGGCGGCGCCGCTCCTGATCTTTCTGCTTCTGTTCATGGTGATCCCGTTAGGCTCGATCTTACATACGTCGCTGTCGGATGGAGAAATCGACAAGGCCCTGCCACGAACCACGCACGCGCTTTCGGCCTGGGACGGAGAAGACCTGCCGCCCCCGGCCGTCTACATGATGCTTGGACGGGAGCTGGAGGCGGCGAGCAGCGCCGGATCCCTGCGCCCGCTCGGGCGTCGGGTGGGGTACGAATTGTCGCGCGGAATGCAGATCATTCTCGACGGCCATCGGGGACTGTCAGGCGACTTCGATCGCGCCGACCCCCAGGGCTGGAAAGCCGAGCTGATCAAGGCGGAGCCGGCTTGGGGCCAACGCGGAATCTGGAGCGTCATCAAGCGGCACAACGGTCGTTACAGCGCCTTCTATTTCCGATGGGCGACGGGCATTCCTGTGAAGATCGACGCAGATGGTCGGTCGTCGCTCGAAACCGCCTATGAATTTCGCTCGATCTATCTCAGGACAATACTCATCAGCCTCATTGTGACGGGCCTTACGATCGTGATCGGATACCCGGTTGCGTATGTCATCGCCAATTCCAGTGGGGGGATGGCGGCAGTCCTCCTGTTCTTCATTCTCCTCCCGTTCTGGACCTCGCTGCTGGTGCGGACCATGTCGTGGATCGTCTTTCTCCAGACGAACGGTGTGCTTAACAATGCGCTGGCTGGAATGGGGCTGCGTTCCGAGCCGCTGTCCCTACTTTACACGCGCATGGCGACGATCATCGCGATGATCCAGATCCAACTGCCATTCACGGTCCTGCCCATGATCAGCGTGATGCGGGCAATTCCGGTGAACCAGGTCAAGGCAGCCCGCAGCCTTGGTGCGGGCCCGCTCCTGGCCCACGCCACGATTTTTCTGCCGCAGGCAATTCCAGGCGTTGCGGCCGGCGGACTTCTCACCTTTGTCCTGTGCCTTGGATTCTACCTGACCCCGGCATTGGTCGGCGGTCCGTCGGATCAGATGGTGAGCTTCTTCATTGCAAGATTTACCAATGAGGAACTGAATTGGGGGCTCGCTTCGGCACTCAGCGTCGTCCTGATCGTCGCAGCGGGTATCGTTGCTCTGCCCCTGGCGCGACATGTCGCACGTCACTCATCGGATCGGATCTGAGCATGAGCCGCCGCGTCTATTCCGAGTTTCCTGCCTACATTCGGATCCCGCTTTATGCGTTTGTGGGGATCGCGCTTCTACTGTTGATGCTTCCGCTAGCGGTCGCGCTTCCGATCTCGATCAATGCCGATCCCTGGTTCACCTACCCATTCCGTGCAATCTCTCTTCGTTGGTTCACTCAGCTTTTTTCCTCGCCTTTATGGACCGGGGCTATGGTCAACAGTCTCGTGATTGCCGTTTCCACGACGGCCGTCGCCACAATTTTGGGCACGCTCGCGGCAATCGGGCTTGTCAATCCACGGTTTCCGTTCCGCGCCGCCGTGATGGCGCTCGCGATCTCGCCTATGATCGTTCCCGTCGTCGTGCTGGGCCTCGGTCTGTTCATTTTCTTTTCGCCGCTCGGGCTCAACTATTCGTTCGCTGGCGTCGTTATTGCCCACACCATTCTTGCATCGCCCTTCGTTGTGATCACCGTCACGGCGACACTGACGCGCTTCGACTTTAGCCTGATGCGGGCCGCGGCGGGTCTCGGCGCCGGCCGGGTGACGGCATTTCGAACGGTGATGCTTCCAATTATCGCTCCAGGCGTAGCAGCCGGGGCGATCTTCGCATTCGCCTCGTCATTCGACGAAGTGGTGATGGTACTGTTTATTGCCGGGCCTCAGCAGCGCACGGTTCCAAAACAAATGTTCACTGGACTGCGTGAACAGCTCGATCCCACGATCCTGGCCGCCGCCGCGGTGATGATCCTACTGACGAGTTGCCTGATGGCTGTAGCCTACAACGCCAATAGAAAAAGGTAACCGAATGCTGCACGCCATGTCGCGAAACACCGGGAAGCTTGGTGCGGCGCAAGCCGGATTGTTCGCCGACGATTATCTCGAGGAGCCTTATTGGTGGTCGGCGGCACCGCTTTCCGCTGCCGACGGGAACACAGTACCCGGCAGCCTTGACGGTAAGGCTGATGTTGTCATCGTTGGTGGCGGCATTACGGGTCTGGTCGCCGCGCTGCATCTGGCGCGCTCGGGTTGTGACGTTGCAGTTCTCGATGCGCAGAGGATCGGCGAAGGCGCTGCACGGCGCAACGCCGGTTTCGTCGGTCGCACGCTCAAGCGGTCTGTTGAATGGCTGGCGGAAAGGTCGGGGCGCGAGCACGCGATGAAGGTCTATCGTGAGCTTGATGCCGCTCTCCATGGTGTCCAGGCCTTCGTCGAGCGTGAGCGTATCGAATGTCACTACCAGACCTGCGGCCGCTTCATTGCCGCCAATTCGAAAGCCCATTTTCGAGCTTTGATTGCCGAACTCGAACAGACCCGACAAGCCGTCGGGTTTGACTATTCTGTGGTCGAGAAACATGATGTTCATAAGGAAATCGCCTCCGACTGCTACCATGGCGGCGCGGTCATTCCCGATCTCGGTTCGATTCACCCCGGGCTTTATCACGCGAGCCTTGTCCGCAAGGCGCTCGATGCCGGCGTTAGGTTGTACCCTCTTACGAACGTCGTGGGCGTCGATCATGGTGCGAGTGGGAAAACCATTCGAACTTCGAAAGGCGACATTGCTGCCCTTCATGTCGTCGTCGCCACCAACGGCTATACGAGCCGTAACCTCAAATGGCTTGCAAGGCGGGTTATTCCTTTCCGTGGTTTTGTTATTGCAACCGAGCTGTTGCCACCGGAAACAATCGACAAAGTGATACCGCGCCGCCGCACCTATCTCGACACCAGGATGAACATCGATTTTATCCGCCCGGCGCCTGATTCAAGCCGCATTCTTTTTGGTGGCATGACCGGTACGGCGAGTTCGACGGCGACGCCGCTCGCCGGCGCGCTCCGCGATCGCCTGGTGAAAATTCTGCCAGATCTCAAGGGCGTCCGCCTTAGTCGTGCCTGGACGGGGCACTGTGCCGGAACCTTCGATTTCATGCCCCATATCGGCACGAAGGACGGCGTGCACTTCGCCCTCGGCTATAACTTCGCAGGCATTCCTCTGGGAACACATTTCGGGGAGAAGATTGCAGCCCGAATTCTTCAACGAGGAGACACGTCATCTGTCTTCGATGTCGAAAAATTTCCTACGGCGCCATTCTTCAACGGCTCTCCGTGGTTCGTGCCCTTGGCTATGCGCTATTTCGACTGGCATGATGATCGAATCGCAAAAGGCTAGGGCGCATACATCATGGCAAAGAGTACGACGACCAAGGCGGCCACCGAAAAGCCCCTGGAGCGTTATGTGCGAATTCTTGAGATCGTCGCCGGTTTTCCGGATGGCATTTCAGGGACTGCCGTCGGCGAGATGCTCGATCTGCCGAAGGCCTCGGCCTACAGGCTGATGAAGAGCTTGGCTGATGTTGAGTTGATCGAGCCAAGCGGCCCAAAGACGGCCAATTTCAAGCTCGGACGACGGCTCGAAAGGCTGCTTTTTTCTGGCGCGAGCGACGAATGGTTCAAGGCCGTCGCACGCCCGACTTTACAAGAGCTCTCAGAAAAGACCGGCCAAGCCTGCTTTATCGCACGACTGGCCGGCGACAGCGTCCGCAGCGTCGACATGGTCGCGCCCGACAATCTGGTGAGGGCCTACATCGTCCCGGGACATGAAATTCCAGCCCATGCCGGCGCCTCTGCCAAGGCGATCCTCGCCTTTCAGGACCCGAACTTCATCGCTTCAATGCTTGACAAGCCACTCAAGCGGTTCACGGCGGCGACCAAAGTCGACTTCGATGTTCTCGTGGAAGAGCTGCAACTCGTCCGCAAAACCGGCGTGGCCTATTGCATCGGAGAAGATGTGGACGGATTTGCTGCGATCGCCGCCCCGATCAGGATCGACGGGCAGCGTACGCAGCATAGCCTATGCGTGACGGGAACGATCCAGGGGATCATCGACACAAACCGAGAACTTAATGTTGCACTGGTCAGGCGCATGGCGGAGAAACTTTCCAAGATTCTCGAGAAACAATTCCAGCAGACGTTGAAAATTGCAGTTTGAATTCAGGTATCCGCGGTTATCAAGCAGCGTTCGGTAGCAGCCGAAGCGATTCGATTGGCATGCGTCATTGACAGTATTGAATGTCCTGCGTGAAATCTGCAAACTAGGCATAAAACATTTCTAACAAATACCATTGAGGCACTCGCTTACAGAGCAGCGAGTTTCGAGGGGCACGATTCATCTTGACAGAAAGCGGCCGGCAATCTATTTTCTCGTTAATTGAAATATCATATCGATTATCGAGAAAGGTGATCCCATGAGCGTGATCGACTGGCGTCAAGCCGCTTCAAATCTCAATTTCCGCAATCAGGCGTTTATTGACGGCAAATTTGTCGACGCAGTATCCGGGGGCGTCTTCGATGCGATCAATCCTGCCGATGGGACAACGCTCGCCCAAATAGCGTCGTGCGACGCGGCGGATGTCGACCTGGCCGTACGCTCCGCGCGCAAGGCTTTCGATGCTGGCTCCTGGTCGCGGCGCTCGCCGAGCGAGCGCAAGAAAGTGCTGCAACGGTTCGCCGATCTGATGCATCAGCACGGGGATGAACTGGCCCTGCTCGAGACCTTGAACATGGGCAAGCCGATCTCTGACGCACGGTCCATCGATGTCCCGGCATCGGCCAATACGATCGCCTGGTACGCCGAGGCGATCGACAAGATCTACGACGAGATTGCTCCGACCGGCAGCGGTGCACTGGGCATGATTACCCGCGAGCCCGTTGGCGTCGTGGCTGCGGTTGTTCCATGGAATTTTCCTTTGCTGATGGCATGCTGGAAACTCGGGCCAGCGCTCGCGGCAGGCAACTCAGTCATTCTCAAACCGGCCGAGCAGTCGCCGCTTTCCGCGATCCGGCTCGCGGAGCTCGCGGCGGAGGCCGGCATTCCGGATGGGGTGTTCAACGTGGTCACCGGCCTTGGCGAGACTGCGGGTAGGGCGCTTGGCCTTCACTTGGATGTGGACGCGGTGACGTTCACTGGCTCGACTGAAGTCGGCAAGCTCTTCATGAGCTATTCTGCCCAGTCGAATATGAAGCGCATCGCGCTCGAATGCGGAGGCAAAACCCCACATATTGTCATGGCCGACTGTGGCAACCTGGACGAAGCTGCGACGGCGGCGGCCTATGGCATCTTCTTCAACCAGGGTGAAGTCTGTAACGCCGGGTCACGTCTGCTGGTCGACGCCAAGATCAAGGATGTGTTTATCGAGAAGGTTATTGCTGTCGGGAAAACGCTTACGGTTGGCAATCCCCTCGATGCCGCCACGAAGCTTGGCGCCATGGTCAGCCAAGTTCAAATGCAACGGGTGCTCGACTACATCGATGTCGGCGCCAAGGAAGGCGCCGAGCTCAGATCCGGCGGCAGCCGCGTCCTCAGCGAGACAGGCGGCTATTATATCGAGCCGACCGTCTTCGACAACGTCAGCAACAAGATGCGGATTGCGCAGGAGGAGATCTTCGGCCCCGTCCTCGCCACCATCTCCTTCTCCGGGGTGGAGGAAGCGGTCGCGCTCGCCAACGACACCATCTACGGTCTCGCCGCCGCAGTTTGGACTGACAATATCGACATCGCGCTGTCCACCGCGCGTCGGTTGAGGGCAGGCTCGGTCTGGGTCAACAACTTCGACGAGAGCAACATTACGATGCCCTTTGGCGGTTACAAACAGTCGGGCTTCGGTCGGGACAAATCTTTGCACGCGATCGACAAATACACCGAGCTCAAGGCGACCTGGATCAAGATCCGCGCTTAGCCGTCCTCTCGGCTGCAACCAATGACAAAGCACGCCGGCCTCGCTCTTTGACGCTAGGCCAGAAAGAGCCATGCATGCGGGATCCACGCTTCGATATCCTGTTCCAGCCGGTGCAGATCGGACCTGTTGGCGCCCGCAACCGCTTCTATCAGACGCCTCATTGCAACGGCATGGGCAATTTGCGTCCGCAAGCCCATGCGGCGATGCGCGGCATCAAGGCGGAGGGCGGGTGGGCAGTGGTCAATACAGAACACTGCTCGGTCCATCCGTCCGGCGATCTGATGCCGGAAGTTCTGCAGATGCTGTGGGATGACGGCGATATTCCGCCGCTCGCCCTCATGGTCGAAGCGGTGCACGAGCACGGTTCGCTCGCCGGCGTGCAACTCGCCTATCCCGCATATTACAATGCCAATCGCATGACCCGCGACGTACCGCTTGGGCCGATGGATCGGCCGGTCAGCGGGCATCATCCGGTGCAGGTCCGCGCCATGGACAAATCTGACATCAAGGCGCTCCTGGGTTGGTGGAAGGCGGCGGCGCAACGCGCGCGCAAGGCAGGCTTCGATATTCTCAACGTCGACAGCAATTTCTCCACCATCGCCTTCCAATTCATTTCGCCCCGCAATCAGCGCACGGACGAGTACGGCGGTTCTCTGAAGAATCGGGTTCGCCTGCTGAAAGAATTGATCGAGGTGACGCGCGAGGGCGGCGGTGATGCCTGTGCCGTCAGCGTAAGGCTGATCATCGACGAACTGTTCGGGCCGGAAGGGCTCCGCGCCGCAGAGGAAGGCATAGAGGCCATCGGCATGCTCGCCGAACTGCCCGACCTGTGGGATCTCGTCGTCGGAACGTGGGCTGACGATTCGCCGACCTCGCGCTTCGCGGCGGAGAACGACCATGAGCCGTTCATGGTCGGGATCAAGGCGGTCACCACCAAGCCGGTCGTGGGTGTCGGGCGCTTCACCTCGCCCGACACGATGGCGAGCCTTGTCCGTCGTGGCGTGCTCGACATGATCGGGGCTGCGCGTCCCTCGATCGCCGATCCCTTTCTGCCAAAGAAGATCGAAGAGGGGCGCTATGAGGATATCCGGGAATGCATCGGCTGCAACATCTGTGTGTCGAGCCATTTCGCCATGACGAACCTTCGCTGCACCCAGAATCCGACCATGGGCGAAGAATGGCGCCGCGGCTGGCATCCCGAGCGAATTGCCGGGAAATCGAGCAATGCGACTGTGCTCGTAATCGGCGGTGGGCCGGCCGGTCTTGAATGCGCCCGGGCTCTCGGCGAACGCGGCTATGGCGTGACCTTGGCCGAGCGGGAGAGTCGTCTTGGCGGTCGCGTCACGCTCGAAGGCGAACTGCCGGGCCTTCGTGAATGGCTGAGGGTCCGCGACTGGCGCGTTACACAGATCGACAAGCTGGCGAATGTCGGCGTTTATCTCCAAAGCGATCTGGGAATCGCCGACATTCTCGAATTTGACGCCGACGAAGTCGTTCTGGCGACAGGATCGCGATGGCGCAGAGATGGCATCGGACGCGCGGCGTTCAAGCCGCTTGCACTGTCATCCGGCCCGCCTGTGTTCACGCCGGATGATGTCATGGGCGGCAACATTCCCTCGGGCCGAATCATCGTCTATGACGACGATCACTATTACATGGGCGCCGTCATCGCCGAGAAGCTGGCCGTTGCCGGCAACGAAATTACGCTGGTGACACCGGCGGCGGATGTCTCGTCCTTCACCGTCAATACGCTTGAGAACATCCGGACGGCAAAGCGGCTTCATGAGCGCGGCGTGGTGATGGTTACGCACAAGGCGCTCGTCGGCACGCAGGACGATCAGGCGCTCCTCGTCGATGCGCGGACGGGCGCGGGCGAGCATAGAGAAGCCGACGCGCTTGTCCTCGTTACGGCGCGGCTCCCTCGCACCGAACTCTTCACCGCGTTGACCGCGCGCATCGAGGAGCGACAGGCAGGCCGGCTGCGACGCGTTTCACGCATTGGCGATTGCGAAGCGCCGGCTGCGATCTTTGCGGCCGTCCACTCAGGCCACCGCTTTGCGCAAGAATTCGAGAACGACCACCCGATCTTGCGCCGTGAGCGGATCAACCTTACTGCCTAACAACAAGACCGAGCAAAGAGCGCCCCATGTCAGTCCCGTCCTCCCCAAACTCCGAAAAGCTCTATGCCCGCGCTCTCCAGGTCATGCCTGGGGGAAATACGCGTACGACGGTCTATCGAGCACCCCATCAGATCTATGCCAAGCGCGGTGATGGCTGCCGCATCACTGACGTGGACGGCACCGTGCGGATCGACGCCCTGGGGAACTTCACTGCCCTGATACATGGCTATGGCAATCGCCATATCCTGGAGGCGGCGACCCGGCAGCTCGAAGCCGGAACGTGTTTCGGAGCGCCCACCGAGAGCGAGATCCGGCTGTCAGAGATACTCTGCGAGCGCCTGCCCTCTGTCGAGCAGCTTCGCTACACCAATTCCGGCACTGAAGCGGTGATGAATGCAATCAAGGCCGCGCGTGCCTATACCGGCCGACCAAAGATCGCAAAATGCGAGGGTGCCTACCACGGGACCTACGACCCGGCCGAGACAAGTCAGGACGCCAGCCCCGCTACCTGGGGCGATATCGACAGACCGGGATCCGTGCCGACCGCCAAAGGGACACCCCAGGGGGTGCTTGACGACGTCGTCGTCATTCCATTCAACAATACCCAGGTCGCTGAGGCGATCCTACGTGCTAGCGGCAACAATCTCGCGGCCGTGCTCGTCGATGTCATGCCCAACCGCGCGGGCCTGGTGCCGGCCACGCCCGAATTTTTGGCGATGCTGCGGCGAGTCACGCGAGAACTCGGGGCACTGCTGATTCTCGACGAGGTCATCACATTTCGCCTTGGCTACAATGGCGCGCAAGGTCGTTTCGACATCGACCCGGACATTACGACACTCGGTAAAGTTATCGGGGGCGGCTTTGCGATCGGCGCCATTGGCGGCCGTGCGGAAGTTATGTCGGTGTTCGATCCGAGCAAGGGAGCGCCCGCCGTGCCACACGGCGGCACGTTCAGCGCCAACCCTATGTCGATGTCAGCTGGAATCGCAGCGATCGAGGAACTGACGCCTGCCGCTTTCGAGAAACTTGAGGCACTCGGCGATCGCTTTGACCAAGGTATTCGTACTTGTTTTACCCGAAATGGAATCCAGGGGCAGGTTACGGGATTGGGTTCACTTCGACGTGTCCATCTGACAGACGCCCCGCTGAGCGACTATCGCTCAACATTTGCTGCGGCAGATGGCCCTACGCGCGTATCTGCTCTTGCAAAGGCGTTATTCGACGAAGGTGTAATTATCGCAGGCAACGGGCTCTTGGCGTTCTCCACAGCCATGGAAGAGGCCGACGTTGATGAAATAATACGAGGCTTCGACCGAGTCTTGCTGCCGTTCACGCGATGAAATCGGCGGAGAACCCCCGGCATCTTAAGGAGCGCCACATGACGAGAGCCAAGGTCCCCGTGAATAACAGCTGGGGGGAGGCCATCGGTTACTCCCGGGCGATCCGTGCCGGGAACATCATTATCGTATCGGGCACCACTGCCACGGGACCTGACGGCTCACTTCATCCGGGTGACGCAGAAGGGCAGACCATCGAGATACTGGACCGCATTGGTGCTGTGCTGCGCGAGCTCGATGCTTCGATCGATGATGTTGTCGAGACGCGTATTTTCCTGCGCAATATGAGCGATTGGGAAGCGGTTGGGAAAGCCCACGGCGCTGTCTTCGATAAGATCCGCCCGTCAACGACGATGGTGCAGGCGGGAGCACTCATCGACGATAGCCTTCTCGTGGAAATCGCCGCCACAGCCATCCTCGCGGACTAAGGGAGGTCGTATGTCTAAGGGCACCATCATCACTTGCGCCGTGACCGGAAGCCTCACGAGGCCGGAGGACAATGGCAATTTGCCGGTAACGCCTGAACAGATTGCGGTTTCAGCTCTCGAGGCTGCTGACGCTGGCGCGGCCATTCTGCACCTGCACGTCCGCCATCCCGATGGTCGGCCGTCCATGGAACTCGACCATTACCGAGAACTCGTTCGACTAATCCGCGTCAAGAACACGGAGGTAATCCTTAACATTACGACTGGCCCTGGTGGCCGATTTCAGCCCGGTGAGGAAGACCCCAAGATTGCAGGCCCGCGTACGAATTTTGTCACCGCTGAACGTCGCGTCGAACATATCCGGGATTTGCGGCCCGATGTCTGCACGCTCGACCTCAATACGATGACATTCGGCAGCGAGATCGTGATCAATACCCCGCCCTACGTCAAGAAAATGGCCGAGATCATCTATGACTGCGGGGTGCGACCCGAATTCGAGCTTTTCGACAGCGGGGACATCAGCCTGCTCAATGACTTTCTCGCAAGCGGCGTGTTTCGCGGGCCGCCACTCGCAAGCCTTGTGCTAGGCGTAAAATACGGCTTCACGACCACACCCGAGACCATGATGTTCGCCCGCAACATGCTGCCGCAGGACGCAATTTGGACCGGTTTTGGCATTGGCCGTGCCGCTTATCCCATGCTGCTACAATCTTACCTGCTGGGTGGCCACGTCCGCATCGGCATGGAAGACACCGTCCGAATGTCTCGAACCGAACTCGTGAAGAGCAATGCCGAACTCGTAGACAAAGCGAAGTGGCTCCTGGAAAGTGTTGGTGCGACGATCGCAAGCCCAGAGTGGGCAAGGTCTAAGCTTAGATTGGATAGTTAGCTCCGCTTTCAGATTGCGCCGTACGTAATCTAGGAGAGGCCGGGTAGTGCGAGGGAACGACATACCCGCCGCTTAGCAAACAAGATTTAGAAGCGGTGTGAAGGACTGCCTTCCAAACAATGCCGCTGGACAAAATGCATTGGTTGAGGAGATCGAAACCATGGCCGCCGACAAGAACGCGTTCGTCTGGGAGGATCCCTTCCTTATCGAGAACCAGCTTTCGGAAGATGAGCGCATGGTGCGTGATGGCGCCGCGGCGTTTGCCGCCGATAAGCTCGCGCCGAAGATCGAGGAAGCCTATCTCGAGGAAAAGACCGATGCTGGGATCTTTCGCGAAATGGGCGAAGCCGGCCTGCTCGGCCTCACCATCCCCGAGGAATATGGTGGGCTTGGCGCCAACTATGTCACCTATGGGCTGGTGGCGCGGGAAGTCGAGCGCGTCGACTCTGGCTACCGCTCGATGATGAGCGTGCAGTCCTCGCTGGTGATGTTTCCGATCCATGCCTATGGCTCGGAAGAGAAGCGCAAAAAGTATCTGCCGAAGCTCGCCAGTGGCGAATGGATCGGCTGCTTCGGGCTGACCGAACCGGATGCAGGCTCCGATCCGGGCGGCATGAAGACGCGCGCCGAGAAGACCGCCAACGGCTACCGGATTTCCGGCTCAAAAATGTGGATTTCCAATGCGCCGATCGCCGACGTGTTCGTCGTCTGGGCGAAATCGGCGGCGCACGGCAATGAGATCCGTGGTTTCGTGCTGGAAAGGGACGTGAAAGGTCTGTCGGCGCCGAAGATCGGCGGCAAGCTGAGCCTGCGCGCGTCGATCACAGGAGAGGTCGTCATGGAAGGCGTCGAGGTCGGCGAAGACGCGCTTTTGCCCAATGTGTCGGGCCTGAAAGGGCCGTTCGGTTGCCTTAACCGGGCGCGATACGGCATTTCCTGGGGCGCGATGGGTGCGGCGGAGGATTGCTGGCACCGGGCCCGCCAATATGGCCTCGATAGAAAGCAGTTCAGCAAGCCGCTGGCCGGCACGCAGCTGTTCCAGAAGAAGCTCGCCGACATGCAGACCGAGATCGCGCTCGGCCTGCAAGCCAGCCTGCGGGTCGGGCGGTTGATGGACGAAGGCAAGATGGCGCCTGAGATGATCTCGATCGTCAAGCGCAACAATTGCGGCAAGGCGCTCGACATCGCCCGCCAGGCCCGCGACATGCATGGCGGCAACGGCATCCAGATCGGCTATCACATCATGCGCCACGCGCAGAACCTGGAAACCGTCAACACCTATGAAGGTACGCATGACGTGCATGCGCTGATCCTCGGCCGGGCACAGACGGGTTTTCAGGCCTTCTTTTAGGCGGCCACAAGGCTTTGCTGGGATGAAAATGACTATGGGATTGTCACAATCGCTCCACTTGCGCGCCGTTCTTCGGCAGCGCGGTGTGCCTCGGCGATATCTTCCAGTGCAAAGCGCTGCCCGATCTCGAGCGAAACATGCCCCTTCGCAACCGCATTGAACAGATCGGCCGCATTCGACCGGAACCGGTTGAGATCGGCATTGTGCGGAAAAACGGACGGGCGGGTCAGGAACAGACAGCCCTTCTTGTTCAACAATTCGGGATCGATCGCCGGCGCCTTTCCCGAGGACGCGCCGTAGATCACCACGAGTCCGAAGGGCGCTGCGCAGTCGAGTGACTTAAGCAGCGTGTCCTTGCCAACGGCATCATAGACGACGCGCGCCCTTTCGCCCTCCGTCGTCTTGAGAAAAGCATCCGGCCAATCCTGCTGGCTCGTGTCCACGACCGCGATACAGCCGGCGTCGAGAGCCGCCTGGCGCTTCTGAGGCGAGCCTGTGCCACCGACCACGCGCGCACCAAGTGCGGTAGCCCAGCGTGTCAGGATCTGCCCGACGCCACCGGCTGCGGAATGCACGAAAATGAGGTCGCCCCGCTGAACTGCATGGGTGTGGCGCAGGAGGTATTGCGCAGTCATGCCTTTGAACAGGACTGTGGCAGCCGTTTCGTCGTCGATGTCATCGGGCACCTGCACGAGCTTGTCTGCCGGAACATTGCGCCGGTCGGCATAGGCGCCGACACCGGCATTCATATAGGCAACCCGCTGGCCTGGCTTGATATCATCAACCCCTTCGCCAACCGCTTCCACGATACCCGCCGCTTCGAAGCCGAGGCCCGTGGGCAGAGGAAGCGGATAAATGCCTTTGCGTTGATAGATGTCGATAAAATTGAAGCCGATCGCCGTCTGGCGGACCTGCGCCTCACCTTCAGCCGGGTCGGAAATGCCTTCCTGCACGATCTTGAGAACTGACGGACCGCCGAACTCCGTTATTTCTACCACGCGTCTGTTCGTCATGTCCGTTGTCTCTCACTCATTCGCACGATAGGTATGACAAGAACCATACCTTGGACGAGGAGGCAATGGCAGAGTTTCTTCCCGAGCCACGGCCTGACGAAATGGATCTGCTGACAGTCCTGTTCGCTTTGGCCGATCCGCATCGCTTACATATTGCACTTGCGCTTGCGAGATCGCCAGATGCAGTCCTTCCCTGTACCGCGTTCGACCTTCCCGTCACCAAGGCGACGCGCACATATCATTTCAGGATTCTGCGCCAGGCAGGTATCATTCGCCAATACGACCATGGTAACGGGCGCTCAAATCAATTGCGGCTCGCGGACTTGAGACAACGCTTTCCCGGCCTCCTAACGATACTGCTTGCAGAACAGCTGACGTTAAAGCCGGCGAGTCCACTTAAGTAGCGATTGGAAGTGCCGAAAGCCGCCTGAGGGATCGGTCGCGGCGAGCATTGAAGGCTATTCGCAGCCGCAAGAGCCAATATCATAACTACCGGATCCGAACGGAATCATCGACGAAGCAAGCGGCGGGTGCGTCCGATGTTGGGCTTCACGTCGTTTCCATCAGCGGCAGCCACCTTGGCCGGCATTGAAATGTTGCACATGATGCGCAAGCAGCAAGGGCGCTTACTTTGAACCGGGACCCGTCGCTCAAGGAGCAATTTCAGGGCAATCGCCGCATGAATTGCGTCCATACGGAAGTTGCCTCTTGCCTTCTCAAAATTTGCAACACAACCACAGGGCCTGAAGTCGCTTTCGGCCGCACAAGTGCGACGGGTATTGGCCCACAATGCAATGAAGTTCTTCGCGATCGCCGGCTGCACATGGCGCCCAGCATTCCGCAACTCTCTACAGGGAGGACACGGCGGGGGCGGTGCCGCTCGCGACACGTCGCGGCGCATTGACGATGTGCTGCCGCATGAGGTCGGCAGCCACGCTGGCGCTGCCTTCCGACATCGCCTTGAAGATTGCTTTGTGTTCCTTCCACACCTGGAGCGTCATGCCAGGAAACCTCAGAACCTCTCCCATCGAACGGCGCAAATGGCCCCAGTTCAACTGCATCATGTCGGTGATGATCTCGTTGCCGCTGAGTTCATAGATCAATGTGTGGAAATCGATATCGGCCTGAAGCACGCCTCTGGCGTCGTTGGCATGCATCAGTCTTGTACCGCGAGCGACGATCTCGCGGCCGCGTGTGATGGAACCAGGCGAAAGCCGCGGTGTCGCCAATTCCACGGCCAGCGGTTCAATGGCGCCGCGCACCTGGTAAATCGATTCGAACAGTTTCGCGTCCACAGGCGCCACTTCGACTCCGCGGCGCCCCGTATCTATCACGAAGCGCTGGGCTCTCAACATGGCGATCGCGCTGTTGACAGGCTGACGCGAGACTTTGAGACGCTCGGCGATCTCATCCTGCCCGAGACGTTGCCCAGGCCGGAACTCGCCGGTGCAGATGGCATCTAGGAGCGCGCCGTATGTCTTGTCGACCAACGATTTGCTCGGACTGATGGCCTCCATGAACGTCTCCATTCTTCATGCCGTCAGAGATAGCAGCAGATTGCGAAAGCGACCACTTCTGGACTCTTTCATGAAATTCGTATACGAAATACGAAATTTAGGAAAGGGGAGGCGATTTCATGGCACAGCCGATTCGGGTCTTGCTGGCCAAGGTCGGGCTCGACGGGCATGACCGCGGCGTGAAAGTGGTGGCGCGTACGCTGCGCGACGCCGGCATGGATGTCGTCTATTCCGGCCTGCATCGCTCGCCTGAGGAGGTGGTTACCGCGGCTGTGCAGGAGGACGTCGATGTGCTCGGTGTCAGCCTTCTCTCCGGCGTGCAAATGACCGTCTTCCCGAAAATATTCGCGCTCCTCAAGGAAAAAGGCGTGGAGGACATGATCGTCGTGGCAGGCGGGGTGATGCCTGACGATGACGTTGTCGAGCTGAAGAAGATGGGCGTCGCCGAGGTCTTGCTTCAGGACACGCCGCCCAATGCGATCGTCGAGACGCTGACCCGCCTGGTGACCGTACGCGGAGCCCGCTGATGGCAACCGAGATGGAGAGCTGGAGCTTTCCTCCGGCCTATGACGACAGCTATTTTCCGCCGGCAGGCCAGCGCCACTGGTTTCCCAAGCGCGAGACGATGCCGCATGCCGATCGCGAGAAGGCGATCCTGGAGCGGCTGAAGCAGGTCTGCGCCTACGCCTATTCGCATGCGCCCTTCTATAAGACAAAATGGGACGAGGCCGGCTTCCACCCCTCGCAGCTGAAGTCGCTGGAAGACTTCGAGAGCAGCGTGCCGGTGGTGACGAAGGCTGAACTGCGCGCCTCGCAGGCGGCCAGCCCGCCCTTCGGTGACTATCTATGCGTACCCGACTCGGAGGTTCACCACGTCCACGGCACAAGCGGCACGACGGGTCGCCCGACCGCCTTCGCGATCGGCTGCAACGACTGGCGTTCGATCTCCAACGCGCATGCCCGCATCATGTGGGGTATGGGGATGCGCCCCGGAGACATCATTTGCGTCGCCGCGATCTTCAGCCTCTATGTAGGCAGCTGGGGCGCGCTGGCCGGAGCGGAGCGGCTCGGCGCTAAGGCGTTCCCGTTCGGGGCGGGTGCGGCCGGCATGAGCGCGCGCTGCGCGCAGTGGCTCGACCTGTTGCGGCCGCAGGCCTTCTACGGCACGCCAACCTACGCGCTGCATCTCGGCCAGACGGCAATCGACAATGGGCTCGACCCGCGTCAGTTCGGGCTCAGGCAGATGTTCTTCTCTGGCGAGCCCGGCGCCTCCATCCCGGCGGTGCGCGGCAGGATTGAGGAGCTGTTCGGCGCAAAGGTGTTCGACAGCGGATCGATGGGTGAGATGACGCCCTGGATGAACGTCGCAGGCTCTGCCGAGACCGAAGGCATGCTGTGTTGGCAGGACGTCGTCTATACCGAGGTGTGCGACCCGAACGGATTCTGCCGTGTGCCCTACGGCCAGCGGGGCACGCCGGTCTACACACATCTGGAGCGGACCTCCCAACCGATGATCCGGCTGCTGTCCGGCGACCTGACGATGTGGGAGTTCGCCCCCAATCCGTGCGGGCGCACCTATCCGCGACTGCCCATGGGCATCATCGGCCGCATCGACGACATGTTCACCATCCGTGGCGAGAACGTCTATCCGAGTGAGATTGACGCCGTGCTCAACGAGACGCCGGGCTATGGCGGCGAGCACCGCATCGTCATCACGCGCGACGGCGTGATGGATGAACTGGCGGTGAAGGTCGAGGCCGAGGACACGCTGTGGCGCGAGGGGCCTGCGCGCATCGCCGCCTTCCGTGGCACGGTGGCGGCAGGCCTGCAGAAGCTGCTCGGCCTGCGCGCCGTGGTCGAGATCGTGGCTCAGAACTCGATCGAGCGGACCGACTTCAAGGCGCGCCGGGTGATCGACGACCGCGAGGTGCTGCGCGACATGCGCGCCCGCCTCGAAGGCGCGTCGTCGTAGGGCGGTCGATGGCGTACACTCCTTCCGCGGAACTCGTCGGCCGCGTCGAGAAGGGCGAAACCTTCGCGGTTGCCCGGCTCATTTCGCGCGCCGAGGCCGGCGTGCCGGAGGCGCGCGCGGCGATCGGCGAGATCTACCGCAAGGCGGGCCGCGCGCATGTCGTCGGCATCACCGGCGTACCAGGCTCCGGCAAGTCGACGCTCGTTGGCGTGCTGGTCAAGAAATTGCGAGCGACCGGCGCCACCATCGCCGTGGTGGCGATCGATCCGTCCAGTCCCTATTCCGGCGGTTCGATCCTGGGAGACCGCATCCGCATGGCCGACGTGGCGCTTGATCCTGGCGTGTTCATCCGCTCGATGGCGACACGCGGCGCAGTGGGCGGCATGGCGCATGCGGCGCTCGACGTGGTCGACATCCTCGACGTCGCCGGCTTCGACTGGATCGTGCTGGAGACAGTCGGCGTTGGCCAGGACGAGGTCGAGATCGCCCATGCTTCGCACACCACCGTGGTGGTGTCGGCGCCGGGGCTCGGCGACGAGGTGCAGGCGATCAAGGCCGGCATCCTGGAGATCGCCGACATCCACGTCGTCTCCAAATGCGACCGCAGCGACGCCAACCGCACGCTGACGGACCTGAAGATGATGCTGAAGGAAGCCATGCCGGGCGACAGCGGCTGGCGCCCGCCGGTCGTCGGCGTCTCGGCGCTGAACGACCAGGGGCTCGATACGCTGCTGGAAGCCGCCGCAAGGCACCGCAAGGCGCTCGACGGCCCAGCCGGCGAGCGCCGGCGCCGCCACATTGCCGCCTTCCGGCTGGCGAAGACCGCCGAAACTCTGGTTCTGGAGCGGCTGAAGCCGCTTATGGCCACCTGCTCGGCCGACGCGGCGCAGAAATTATCCGCACGCCACAGCGATCCCTATTCCGAGGCGAATCGGCTGGTCGGCGAGTTCACGGGAGAGAACGACCATGACTGATACGATCGATCGCATCTCCACCGAAGCGCTGGAAAAGCAGGTCCGCGAGTGGGAGGAGGGCGAGGTCGCCGCTTTCGTCAAGCGCGCGCCGGAGCGCAAGGAGCAGTTCTTCACGCTGGGCGACATTCCGGTGAAGCGCACCTACATCGCCGCCGACATCGCCGGCACGCCGGCCGAGGATATCGGCCTGCCCGGCCGCTACCCCTTCACGCGCGGTCCGTACCCGACCATGTATCGCGGCCGCAACTGGACGATGCGCCAGATCGCCGGCTTCGGCACCGGCGAGGATACCAACCGCCGCTTCAAGTTCCTGATCGAGCAGGGCCAGACCGGCATATCGACCGACTTCGACATGCCAACCCTGATGGGCTACGACAGCGACCATCCGATGTCGGACGGGGAGGTCGGCCGCGAGGGCGTGGCCATCGACACGCTGGCAGACATGGAAGCGCTACTTGCCGACATCGACCTGGAAAAGATCTCCGTGTCGCTGACCATCAACCCGACCGCCTGGATCCTGTTTGCGATGTATGTCGCGCTCGCCGAGAAGCGCGGCTACGATCTGAACAAGCTGTCGGGCACCGTGCAGGCCGACATCCTCAAGGAGTTCATGGCGCAGAAGGAATACATCTTTCCGATCGCGCCATCGGTGCGCATTGTGCGCGACCTGATCGCCTATTCGACCAGGCACATGAAGCGCTACAACCCGATCAACATCTCGGGCTACCACATCTCGGAAGCCGGCTCCTCGCCGCTGCACGAGGCGGCCTTCGCGCTCGCCAACCTCATTGTCTATGTCGAAGAAGTGACGAAGCTCGGTATCGACGTCGACGATTTCGCGCCGCGGCTCGCCTTCTTCTTCGTCAGCCAGGCCGACTTCTTCGAGGAAGTGGCAAAGTTCCGCGCGCTACGCCGCTGCTACGCCAAGATCATGAAGGAGCGCTTCGGAGCCAGGCAGCCGGAATCGATGCGCCTGCGCTTCCACTGTCAGACGGCCGCCGCCTCGCTCACCAAGCCGCAATACATGGTGAATGTGGTGCGGACCGCCATGCAGGCGCTGTCGGCCGTTCTGGGCGGTACGCAGTCGCTGCACACCAACGGCTTCGACGAGGCATTTGCGATCCCGACTGAGGAGGCGATGCAGCTGGCACTGCGTACGCAGCAGGTGATTGCGGACGAGACCAACGTCACCCAGGTGGTCGATCCGCTCGGCGGATCCTACTATGTCGAGGCGCTGACCAACGAATACGAGAAGCGCATCTTCGAGACCCTTGACGAAATCGATGAGCGTGGTGGCACGATCAAGCTGATCGAGGAAGGCTGGTTCCAGAGGCACATCGGCGATTTCGCTTACGAGACGGCGCTGCGCAAGCAGTCGGGCGAGAAGCCCGTGATCGGCGTCAACCGCTACCGGCTGGAGGGCGCGGAGGAGAAGTTACACGTGCATCCCTACGACCCGACAACGGCCGAACGCCAGATCTCGCGCACGCGGCGCGTTCGTGCCGCGCGTGACGAGGCCAAGGTGCAGAGCCTGCTCGACAAGCTGGTCGCCACGGCCAGGGAGCAGGACGAGAACATCATCCCCGTTACCATCGAGCTGGTGCGCGAGGGCGCCACGATGGGCGACATCGTCGAGAAGCTCAAAACAGTGTGGGGCGTCTATCGAGAAACCCCGGTATTTTGAAATGCAGACCATCACGCACAGCTGGAGTTGCAGGGCATGATGACCGGGCAAAAGCTATTCGTCCTTCCCTATGACGGGATCGCACCGCAATTGGCATCGGCCCCGGTGTATACAGGTGCGCATGCCTCTGTCCTCGGCCGCGCCACGATCGGGCGAGACGCATGGCTCGGCATACATTCGGTGATCCGGGCCGACGGACACGACGTCACCATTGGCAACCAGTTCCGCCTGGGCGCCCGTGCGACCGTCCATATCGCACATGATGTCTTTCCAACCCATATCGGCAACGGTGTGACGGCAGGCGCCAATTCGATCATCCATGCCTGTGACGTCGGCGACCGCTGCCATATCGGACGCGACGTCATCATCCTCGACGGCTCAAAGGTACCGGACGATGTCGCGCTTGCCGATGGCGCAATCGTCTTCCCCCGCTCCATTCTCGAAAGCGGATGGGTGTATCAGGGCCAGCCCGCAAAGCCCGTCAGAAGGCTTGAGACGGGCGAACTGGACGCACTGCATGCCCGTAGCCACCGTGAACCGGACGAAATGGCAGCATCACTCCAGCTGAATGGATCCATTGACACTGCCGGCCCTCTTTTTCGAGCGGCAACGGCAAGCACGAGCGGGCGTATCGTCGCCGGCGCAGATGTCGGCATCTGGTTCAGCTGTGACCTTGATGCCGGGCGGCATGAAATATCGGTCGGCGAGCGCACTAACATCCAGGACAACACCATCATCCGCTGCGTCGAACAGCCGGTGACGATCGGATGGGAATCCACAATCGGTCACAACGTGCGGATGAATGACTGCGTCGTCGGAAGCCGAAGCCTCGTCGGCATGGGCGCGATCCTGGCGGAAGGAACCGTGGTTGAAGACGACGTCTTGCTTGCTGCCGGTGCACATACCATCAAGGGTCAGAGGATCGCGAGCGGCTGGCTGTATGGAGGAGACCCTGCGAAGAAGCTGTCACCCCTCGATGACCGCAAACGCGGCGTCATCGCCGCCATATGGCCTATGTACTGCATGTACGCACGCAAGTTCGACGACCAGCAGCGGGAACAACACTCACAAGGCAACTGAATGGTTCCCGGTGCCGGCACCCCAAGAAACGAAAACCAGATCGTGAGGAGGACAGCATGGCAAACCGCATCGGAACTCGGCCTGGGGACGCGGGCCAGACACGGCTGGCCTCGGGCTTGCTCGTAGACAAGGATAGTCCAACGATCGAAACGCTCGGCGTCCTGGACGAGTTGAATGCGTCCATAGCAGTGGTGCAGGCCGTCTCAGCCTTCCCGGAGCAACACGCAATTCTCGCGCGAGTTCGGGCCGTCATCCAGGAGATCGGCAACCTCATCGCCGCAGGTCGGTCAGCTGTCTTGTCGCCGAAAGAGGTCGAAGAGCTCGAAGTGCAAATTCGGAATGTCAGAGTGACTTCGGAATCTCAGCCGCATGCCGTTCCACCGGTCGGTAGTTTGTCGGCAGCGTTCTCCGAGGTAGCCAGGGCGCAATGCAGGCGAGCTGAACGTCGTCTGCTTACGCTGAGCGAGCTGCCTTTCAGCGCCCCCGGCCTCGGCGATTATCCGATCGACAGGCCACAGTTTCAGCACGCACTCCGGTATCTCAATCGACTTTCAGACTTTCTCGCCCTGACTGCGACAGTTGCCGACGCTTCCGGTGGAGAGTTGTCGAAACACTGACCACAGTTGCGTCAAGACGACGGTGAAAGACTTGCTTGCAGCAAAGGAAGATTTGGGCCGCCTCAACGCGACGCAGCACACCGGGCTTCGTCGCCAGATCACACCGCTGATCGCCCGCTCACCAAGCTCGTCGGAATCACTTCCTCGGTGCTGCCATGACTCTCATCCTTCCGTGGAATGTGAGCCTCCATCAGACCCCGGCACGCGATACGCTGGCATCACTTCCAGTCGTTCACCAGTTCGATGAATCCGAAACCAGTGTCCTGCTCCCCCGGTAGGTTCCGGAGATGGCGCTTGCCGCCTCATAGTTGCGCGAGCCGAGGGTCGGTGAGAGCCTGAGCTCATCTCGAAGCCAGATGATCCCATATCAACATGCATTTGACGGACCCCACCTGTCATGAGCGACCGCGGCCTGCGCCGCCTGTTGCGCTGCAGCTGTTCTTGCCAAGGTCAGTTCCGCCGCGACCTGATCGGGCATCTGCGCGGCGCCGGCTTCATCGCCTCCGGGCCGCGCAGCCCCACGCCCGGTGCGCCCTACACCTACGTCACCACAAAAGAGTTCCTGCTGGAGTTCGGCTTCGACACGCTGCGTGATTTGCCGGATTTCGAGGCGCTGGAGGATGCCGGGCTGCTGCACCGCCCCAACCTTGCCAAGGCAGACCTCCGCGACCATCCGGTCGAACCCGGCGCGTGCGACCGCTGGCGGCAGAGCGGCCGAGATCGTCGTCGATCGTGTCGATGCGAGACCAGCCAAGCGCCGTCAGACGGTCGCGCATGGCATATTAAGTCTGCCGCTCTCGCAGTGCAGGATCTGATAGGCGGACAACTGGCGCACAACAGGATTGCCTTCCGCTCCAGATGATGCGACCTGATCTTCTCATGCATCATGACGCGCCTCCCTCTCTCCGGGAGAGTGCTCGTCGTCGACGTGGTCGAGGATCAGGCTTACCATCAGCTTTGTCACTGATCGACTCGTCTCGGCGGGCAGCGCCTGCCATCGCGGCGTCTGCGCGAAACCGTAGTCGTCGTGTTGCCCGCCGCTCCCATCGTCAACACTCTGACAGCAGGCGCGCATGCGACGCGTTATCGGAATGGATATCCACCGGACCTTCGGGGAGGTTGTTTTCTAGGAAGAGGGCAAGCTTCGTCATGGCGGGCGTGTCGACATGACCCGGACGGCACTGGAAGGCTTGTGCAAAGATGACGATCGCATTTCTCGACCGCCTGACCCAACACTGCCACATCCTCGAGACCGGAAACGACAGCTTCCGAGTCACGAATCTCTCGGCCCACACGGCCAAGACCAGGGGGGCGGAAAACAGGAACTTGACCGCCGCATCCGACCTGAGAGGGAGGCGGGTCAGTTCTCGGTGAGAATGCCGAGTCGGTCTCAGCGAAAATCAACAGATGAAGCACAAAGATTGAGGAAGGAGCTGAAAAATCGAAAGCAGGCAAGGGATCCCAGCGAAACAATTTTGTACAATTGTCCCCGAGGTAAGCGGGACAGTATCGGGATGGATGAATGGGAGTTCGCCTTGAGCGTGACGACAAAAGTGGCTTCGGCCGAGAACGCTCCACAGTGGGGGAGCGATCTGATCGCAGACACGCTCCGCACGATCGGGTTCAGGTATATCAGCATGACCCCGGGGGCGAGCTTTCGCGGGTTGCACGACAGTATCGTCAATCATTTGCGGAACACGGATCCGCAAATGCTTACATGCATCCACGAGGAAAGTGCCGTTGCCCTCGCCCACGGCTACGCGAAGGTGACCGGCGAGCCGATGGCCGTAGCGCTTCACGCCAATGTCGGCCTGATGCATGCGACGATGGCGATTTTCAACGCATGGTGCGACAGGGTTCCGATGGTTCTGCTGGGTGCGACGGGTCCAATGGACGCGACGAGGCGGCGACCGTGGGTCGACTGGATCCATACCGGCCGTGACATGGGAAGCCTGATCCGGGGATACACGAAGTGGGACGACCAGCCATGCTCGCCGAGCGCGGGCGTGGAGTCACTGCTTCGGGCCAATCAGATTGCAAGGACCGCCCCTTGCGGCCCGACCTATGTCTGCCTGGATGCAGGCGACCAGGAATCGGAACTGACGGGGGTGCCCGACCCGGTAGAGTTGCGCCGGTTTCAGCCACCTCGTCCGGGCATCCCGTCGGCCGAAATTGCCGAAGAAGCCGCCAGACGGCTGCTTGATGCGAAACGCCCGGTCATTCTGGCGGGGCGCTCGTTGCGTAGTCAGGCGGCTTGGGACGCAAGGGTGCGCCTCGCGGAATCATTGAATGCCCGCGTCGTCACGGACCTGCGTACCGGTGCCTGCTTCCCGACCGTGCATCCGCTGAACCCCTACCGGCCGGGGATCTATATCGGACAGGATGCAATCGACGATATCGGTAGGGCGGACGTGGCACTGAGCCTCGACTGGATCGATCTGGCTGGAACGTTGCGGCAATCCGGGGCGACGTCGGCGCATGTGATCCACTTCTCGCCGGACCAGTATGGCCACAACGGCTGGAGCTTCGACCACCTCGGGGTCCCCGAAGTGGATCTGTTCTCTCTGACGACCAGCGATAATGCGGTATCCGTCCTCAACGAGGCGGTCCAGAGCCTCGGCATGGCTTCCAGGTCCGAGTGGCGAGCGGAGGAAGCGCCGCCGTCAAGTCCGCCGACCGGCGAGGACATGCCGCTTTCGATCAGGCAATTCGCGACCACGACCAGCAGCGCTCTGGAGGAGTTTCGTCCCACCTACATTCGCCTGCCTATCGGTTGGCCGGGAGAGTGCTGCAGTTTCGAGGGTCCGCTGGATTACCTCGGTTACGACGGCGGCGGAGGCATCGGGTCCGGCCCGGGCATGGCGGTTGGCGCGGCACTCGGGCTCAGGGGGACCGACCGGCTTCCGGTTGCCATTATCGGGGACGGCGATTTCCTCATGGGCGCGACCGCGATCTGGACCGCCGTGCGCTATCGGGTACCTCTGCTCGTGATCGTCGCCAACAACGCATCCTTCTTTAATGACGAGATCCACCAGGAGAAGGTGGCGATAGAGCGCGGGCGGCCGGTCGAGAACCGTTCCATCGGGATCAGCCTTGACGGACCGGTCTGCGACGTGGCGGCCATTGCCCGTGCGCAGGGTGCCGAAGCGTCCGGTCCCATCGAGAGCGCTTCGCAACTGGAGGGTGAGGTTCGAAAGGGTGCAGCGCACGTTCGAAGCGGAGGCGTGTTCGTCATCGACGCCCGGGTGGCGCCGAACTACGGAAAACAGGTTCTCCGGGGGTTGCTGAAGCCCTGACCCCGGGTTCGTACAAGCAGGGCAAATCATGGGAGGAAATCATGAAACGACCCGCAGCACTCATTCCGATCTGGGCGGCCGCATTCGTTGTCGGCGCGGCTTGGGCAACCGTGGCTGGCTCCGTGGAAATCGCGGCATCGCAGTATGGCGTCGCCACGGGCACCTATCCCTATGCACTGGCAAAGGCCAAGGGACTGTTCGAGAAGCATGGCGTGAACGTCGAGGGTATCCGCAGCGGCCGCGGATCCACGCCGACGATCCGTGAAATGGTGGCTGGTGAACTTCCGTTCGCCGACGCAGGCATAACGGGTGTTCTCCAAGCACGCGCGTCCGGTGCCGACGTCGTGCCCGTCGGTTGTGCGGTGGACACGTTCGCAGAAGTGATCTGGGTCACGAAGCCGGATTCGCCCATCAACGACATGGCCGACATCAAGGGCAAGCGGGTCGGCTATACCTCGCCGAAGTCCGCCACCAACATGATGGCGGTGATGCTCGTCGACAAAGCCGGATTGCCTCAGGATGAGGTGGAACTGGTCTCCGTGGGTGGGTTCAACGAACTTCTCACCGCACTGAACGCCGGCGGAGTCGACGTCATTCCGATGGTCGAACCGACCTTCACCATGGAAGGCGACAAGTACAAGGTACTCGCCAGGGGCAACGAGACGTTTCCCCCGATCAGCAACACCATGCTTCTGAGTTCCAGGAAGGCCATCGAAGAGCAGCCGGACGCGGTGCGGGGTATCATTGCGGCGCGGCGCGAGGCTGTCGAGTTCATCCGCAGCAATCCGGAAGAAGCGGGTGAACTGATCGCCAAGGAACTCGAACTCGATCCGGAAGTCATCAAGAAGGTCGTCAAGAATCTGCTCGAATTCGGTTCGGTGGATGGAATCGAATATTGGGGCCTCGGTGACTGCTACGACTTCAAGACCGTGAACAACATGTTGGAGGGAGCTCGCACCGTGGGAATGATCGACGGTGATTTCGACGTGAAATCAATCGTGGATCTGAGCCTTCTTCCGGAGGACCTTCAATAAGAAGTCGCCGCGGACAAGAGCGAAACGGAAAGATCCTCGATGCGCAACGGTGATATGATGCGCGTCGAGGATCGCAGTCTCGTCCAGGGACGAGGACGCTACACCGACGACATCGTACTCGAGAACATGGCCTATGCCGCCTTCGCGCGCTCGCCCTATCCTCATGCGCGGCTGCTTTCGGTAGACGGCAGCATTGCCGCCGGGCAGGAGTCGGTACTCGCGGTCTACACGCTCGAAGACTACCGCGCGGACGGCTGCCGGCCATTGCCCTACCTCCTGCCGCCACCGGAGAACAGGATTGGTGCTGCGGCCTTCCTTCCCGACCGCTGGCCCCTTGCGGGTGGTCGATTGCGACATGTCGGCGACCCGTTCGCCCTGGTGGTCGCAACCACGCTGGAGGCGGCGCTGGAGGCGGCCGAATCGGTCGTTGCCGAAGCCGCGATGCTCGCTCCGGTCATGGAAATGCGGGACGCGACGCGCTCGTTTCAGCCGATCTGGGAGGAGTGCGCGGACAACGTCTGTTTCCTTCATGAGGCGGGAGACGCCGACAGTACCGCGGCGGCTTTCGGCTCTGCCCCGCACGTGGTCTCCGGCAGGTTCGTGATTCCCCGTGTGAGCGCGAATCCGCTGGAACCTCGCGGCTGTGTCGCCGCCTACGATCCCGACAGCGATAGGTTGACCGTTTTCGCCGGTGTTCAGGACGTTTTTGGATGCAGGAGCGGATTGGCAACGGCGCTTTGCCGCACACAGGAGAGCATCGACGTGGTTTCGCCGTGTGTCGGCGGCAGCTTCGGGCTCAAGTACCTCGACCCGGAAACGACGGCGGTATGCTGGGCCGCTACGAAGCTCCGGCGGCCCCTGAAGTGGGTGTCGTCGCGCTCCGAAGCCTTTCTCAGCGACAACCACTCGCGCGACAACGTGACCATCGGCGAACTCGCTGTCTCGTCAAAAGGCGAGTTTCTCGCGTTGCGCGTCAGGACCGATGCCAATGTCGGCGCCTACGCCGCGTCGCTCGCTTCTGCCTCTCCTGTCAACAACCTTGGCTCGCTTGCCGGCGTCTATCGTACCCCCGCCATCGACGTGCGGGTCAGGGGCATCTTCACCAACACCAACCCGACCGGTCCTTACAGAGGCGCGGGGAGGCCGGAAGCCAGCTATGTGATCGAACGGCTTGTCGACATGGCGGCGAGAAGGCTGGGCCTCGACAGAACCGAGATCCGGCGCCGCAACATGATCCGCGCCGAAGAAATGCCCTACCGTACCGCCCTCACATATACCTACGATTGCGGCGAATTCGAAACTGTGATGGACAAGGCGTTGCGGGCCGCCGACTGGAACGATTTCGAACGAAGACGGGGACGTTCACGCCAGGACGGCAAGCTGAGGGGGATCGGGATATCCACTGTCATCGAGCGGGCCACCCTGGCCTGGACGTTCGAAAACGTACGCACCATCGCCAGATCCGATGGCCGGCTCACGATCGTGGCCGGCGGTTCCGATCAGGGTCAGGGACATGGAACCATGTATACCCAGCTGGCGACATCCTGGCTGGGACTGTCTCCCGACAGCATCGAAGTCGTAGAAGGCGATACTCGGTGGTTGCCGTCCGGAGGAATGACCGGAAGCTCGCGCACGTCGGCAATGGGTTCGGCCGCACTCGATCGATCAGTTCAGGATCTACTGAAGAGGGCCAAACCGATCGCCGCAGATCATCTGGAAGCGCATTCCGCCGACGTCGAGTTCAGAGCTGGCTTCTTCGTGGTGGCCGGGACCGATAGGCAGGTTGCGCTGACCGAAGTTTTCCGGATCGCCGCGGCAGCCGCGCCCGGATCGGCATCCGGAGGCCTTGAGGGAAACGGTCATTACAGTGCCGAAGTGGAGAATTTTCCGAACGGATGCCACGTCTGCGAGGTCGAAATCGATCCTGAGACCGGTGAACTCACGTTCTGTGACTATGTGGTAGTGGACGATGTCGGCAACGTCATCAACGAAACCATCGTAGACGGTCAACTCCACGGCGGAATCGCGCAAGGGATCGGCGAGGCGCTGATGGAAGCGGTTCGCTACGGAGACGATGGTCAGCTCATGTCCGGAAGCTTCATGGACTACGCCATGCCCAGAGCGGGCGACATGTGCGGCTTCAGGACAGGACTTCATCCGGTGCCCACGGCGACGAACCCCGTAGGCGCGAAGGGCGCGGGAGAGGCCGGCCTGGTGGGGGCGCTGCCCGCCATTGTCGGTGCCATCGTCGATGCATTGGCGGACTATGATGTCGACCACCTCGACATGCCGATCACCAGTGCGAAAATCTGGTCGGCGATCAGCGGCCACTGCCGAGCCGATTCCCCAATGGTCCACGAACCGCCGGCTGAATGAACCTGTCTTTGCGTCCCTACGCTCTCTGGCGGACTCGCACCATGCCGTTGCCTGGCCAGCCTACGAAAGGCGCCGTTCCCGCTATCAGTCCGCGACAAAAACGCGGTACACCATCGGTACGAACAGCAGGACAATGGCAATGCGAACCACATGCAGAGCCGCGACCAGCGCGACGTCCACTCCCATAGCATATGCAATGAGGCTCATTTCCGGGAACCCTCCCGGTGCGAAAGCCAACAGCAGGGCGGAAACGTCGAATGGCGAGATCCGGCTCACCACGTAGGCTCCGAAGAGGGCAATGAGGACCATCATCAGACTGGACCCCAGTCCGAACAGGAGAGCCTGCCCGACGAGGCGAGGCGGGACACCGACAAATCCGACCCCCACCGAGACGCCAAGCACGACCTGGGCGGAGATGACGAATTCGCTAGGGACACTGAAATCGCTCATCCCGCTCAGGTGAAACAGTGCGC
This sequence comes from Mesorhizobium alhagi CCNWXJ12-2, assembly GCF_000236565.1. Lineage (GTDB taxonomy): Bacteria > Pseudomonadota > Alphaproteobacteria > Rhizobiales > Rhizobiaceae > Allomesorhizobium > Allomesorhizobium alhagi. The sequence continues at coordinate 34,501 of NZ_AHAM01000189.1, forward strand.
TGACGATCATGGGGCCTACGAATGCGTACGCCGGAAATTTCAGAGCCTTACCCAGGTAAGTCCCGGCCACTGCAAAGGCGAGGATCAGGCAGAGCGTTGCGATGTCCATCTGGGCGATGGATGGGCCCGAAATCGTGCGGCCCGAAAACGGAATATCCAAGACATATCGGATCACCCAGGGCAGCAACATCACGACCAGGAGTATTCGCGAGGAGTGAGCCAGCGCAATATCGGTTTCCTTGCCACCGCCCAAACCTCCCAGGATGACCATCTCGGTCAGACCGCCCGGGGAACTCGAATAGAAAGCCGTCGCCTTGTCGAACTTCGCGACCGAATGGTAGTAGAGATAGTTGACCGTTACGATCGTTGCGACGACCACGAGCAGTCCGGCCAGCGGTGTTGCCCAGATGTCGAGCCTTTCGAGGAGCTCCGGTTTGAATGTCGTTCCGAGCATGACGCCGATGAGGGCGACGACCGGAGGTCTGGTCCAACTGGGGCTGGTCAGGCGCGGATATGCAAGATTGACCAGCAGGCAAGCGTACATCGGCCCGAGAACGAACGGCAGCGGCAGGTGCACCAGATAGAAGGCTATCGCTCCGATCACCCCAACGGCAAGCGCCGGGATCAGGCCGTCAATCAGGTATTGCCGCGGTCCTGCAATCCTTGGCCGCTTCAACATTGCGGATGCTCACGCACGAATGCTACCTGTTCCCCCCGTCCGGCGCCATATTCCGGATCATCAAGAAGCAGGAAGATCATCGCACAACGCAAATTTCCTATGCTTCGCATCAGTTTTCCTAATGTAGCCGGTAATCACCCAGAAACCCGAGCATACGCGCATCGCGTATCTTACCAGCCGTCTGGCTTCCTCCTCCCGGTCAGTTGTACGGCTCTGCCGGTCGCCATGAGACCTAGGCTCCCCGCCAGACCGGATCCCGTTTCTCCTTGAAGGCGACGGCGCCTTCGCGTGCATCCTCGCTGGTCTCCACCCTGCGCCATTCCAGAACCGTCTTGGCCCAGCCGTCGGCTTCTCCCGCTGCCGCTGCGATTTCGCAAAGCGACAGTGAGGCCGCGACTGCCAGCGGTGCATTGATGGCGATCCTTCGCGCCAAGTCTTCGGCTGCTGCGTTCAGTTCCGGCGTCGACACGACGGTGTTGAGAAGTCCCAGTTCGTACGCGCGTGCGGCAGTGATGGGATCGCCGGTCAGGAGCATCTCGCGCGCGACGACCAGCGGCATCCGGGACGCCAGTCGCACCGCGCCGCCTCCCGCGGCGATGATCCCGCGCTTGACTTCGGGAAGGGCGAAGCGCGCGTCGATTGTCGCAACGGCGAGATCGCACGCCAGCATGATCTCGAAACCGCCGGCAAACGCCCCGCCCTGGACCGCCGCGATGATCGGCTTCCTACGGCGCCGCCGAACGAAAAAGGCGAAACCGTCCTCGTCGTCCAGGCCTGGCCGTTCCCCGGCAGCGAACGCCGCCAGGTCCATGCCCGCGCAGAACACCGGCCCTGCGCCGCCGAGGATCGCCACGCGCGCCGAGGCATCATCCTCGAAAGCCGTGACGGCTTCCCGCAAGGCAAGCGCCATCCGAGTGTCGATGGCGTTGCGCTGCTCGGGCCTGTTCAGGCAGATTCGGCCGATGCGGGCATCCCGCGCAGACGGCGAATAGGTGACGAGGGACGACTGCGAGGCTGTCATGGAGCGAGACCTTCAGCGTTGCGGTTTCAGAGTATCCGGTTGCCGGCCGGCATTCACAGACAGGTCTCGAACAGCCCTGCCGCGCCCATGCCGCCGCCCACGCACATGGTTACGACCACATATTTCACGCCGCGCTTGCGGCCTTCCATCAGCGCGTGGCCGACCAGCCGCGCTCCCGTCATCCCGTAGGGATGTCCGATGGAAATGCCGCCGCCGTTGAGGTTGTATCGCTCGGGATCGATGCCAAGCCGATCGCGGCAATAGATCGCCTGACAGGCGAAGGCTTCGTTCAGTTCCCACAGGCCGATGTCGTCAACCGTCAGACCATGTTGGCGGAGCAGCTTGGGCACCGCGAAGACGGGCCCGATACCCATCTCGTCGGGTGCGCAACCGGCAACGGCCATGCCTCGATAGAGGCCGAGAGGCGTGAGCCTGCGCGAAGCCGCCAATGATCCTTCCATCAGCATCAGCGCCGCGGCGCCGTCGGACAGCTGCGAGGCGTTGCCGGCGGTCACCGTGCCGCCCTCGATCACCGGCTTCAGCCCGCTCAGGCTTTCGAGCGTCGTACCCGGGCGATTGCACTCGTCCTTGGCCAAGGTGACGGCCTGCTCGCGCGTCTCCCCGGTGGTCCGGTCCGTTTCCAGCATCGTGGTCGCGAAGGGAACGATCTCGTCGTCGAAGAGGCCGGCGGACTGGGCACGGGCAGTACGTGCCTGCGATTCCAGCGCATAAAGGTCCTGTGCCTCGCGGGTGATGCCGTAGCGTTCGGCGACGACTTCGGCCGTCTTCAGCATCGGCATGTAGGCCGCCGGTACTTTTGCGGTCACCGCCGCGTCGGCCTCGGCCGACACCCAGTCGAAATATCTGCCCTGGACGGCGGAAATGTTCTCCTGCCCGCCGGCCGCGACGATGTTCATTCCGTCGCAGACGATCTGCTTGGCAGCCGTGGCGACCGCCGTCAGTCCCGAGGCGCATTGACGATCCATGGTCTGGGCGGCGACTTCGGGCGGGAGCCCGGCCGCAAACACCGCATTGCGCGCGAGGTTCATCCCCGCCGTGCCGGCCGCGAGCACCGTCCCCAGCACGAAATCATCGATCTCACCCCCTTCGACGCCGGCCCGCTCCACTGCATGGGCGAGCGCGAATCCGGCCAGACTCGGCGATTTCGTGGCGTTCAGCGCCCCACGAAACGCCTTGCCGATGCCGGTCCGCGCGGTGCTGACTATGACTGCTTCTCTCACGGCCGTCCTCCCTGCGATGTCCACTTGCTGATCCTGCCGCCCTCTTCGGCCAGGCGGCGCAGCAACGGTGCGACGCTCCAGTACCCGTACGGGTCGCCGCCCCTTGCCGCGTAGTGCTCCATGCCCGTGACAATGCGCGCGAGCCCGATTTCGTCGGCCATGAAGAGCGGACCTCCGCGCCAGCGCGGGAAACCGTAGCCGGAGGTCCAGGCCACGTCGATGTCGGAGCCGCGATAGGCAATCTTCTCCTCTAGGATCAGCGCTGCCTCGTTGACCATCGGAAAGAACAGCCGCTCGAAGATCTCTTCTTCGGGAAAATGCTTCCTGCGAGCGATCCCAAGCTCGGCCGCCAGCCCGGTACAAAGCGCGGAGTGATCGGGATCGGGCAGAGCCTTGCGCCCCTCGTAGAGGTAGTAGCCAAGACCAGATTTCTGCCCGTGCCTGCCGGTTTCGTACATTCTGCGGCAGAGCGCCCGATAGGCCGGATCGCGCGGCCCGGCGCCCGAGGCGACCCACTCGATGACCGTGCGCGCGCCGACGTCCACGCCGGCCATGTCGAGCATCCGGCTCGGTCCCATGGACATGCCGAGAAACGCCGGATCCTCGATAACCCGGTCGATGTCTTGCGGCGAGGCTCCTTCCAGCTGCATGGCTTCGCTTTCTCGCATGTAGACCTCGGCCATGCGATTGCCGATGAAGCCGTAGCACACGCCGCTGACCACCACCGTCTTTCCGATCCGGCGGGCCGTCCTCAGGATCGTTTGCAGGACATCCGGCGCTGTTGATTTCCCGCGCACCACTTCCAGCAACCGCATGATGTGTGCGGGCGAGAAGAAGTGCGTGCCGATGACGTCGCCGGGCCGGCCGGTCGCGGCCGCGATCGCATTGACGTCGAGCGTGGAGGTGTTGGTGGCGATGATCGCTCCGGGGTTGCAGAGACTGCCCAGTTCCCGTGCGACGGCAAGCTTGAGCTCCATGTCCTCGAACACGGCCTCGACAACGAGATCGGACGAGGCGAGTGCGGCAGCGCCGACCGCGCCCTCTATGCGCGCAAGGGTGGTCTTCGCCGCCTCGTCGGACAGGCGGCCGCGGCGTACGAACGCACCGAGGGCATCGCTCAACCCCTCGAATGCGCGGTCGATCGCGGACTGCTCGGTGTCCGAGAGGATCACCTCGAAACCGGCAAGCGCAAAGCTGAGCGCGATCCCGGTCCCCATCGTGCCCGCGCCGAGGATGCCGACTTGCTCGACCGACCGGGTCGGGGATTCTTTCGGCAGATCGGGTATCGAGGCCGCGGCACGTTCGGCAAAGAAGAGGTGGCGCTGCGCGCGGGCAGGTACCGAGGGCACCAGTCTCGCGAACCAGTCAGCCTCTATCGCCGCGCCTTCGGCAAAGGGCCGCTCGATTGCGGCGGCCAGCGCCTCCGCTACCGCCCGATAGGCCGGCTCTTGCGGTTTTCCCGCCGCGGTCTTGCGCAGGCCGTCGAGCACTTCCTGATCCGCCCGTCCTTGCAAGGGCGCCGGCTCTGGCCGGCCCCGCGATGCGACGTATCCGACGAAGTCCGCGATGGCGGCGCCGTCCATGGGATCGGCGATACGATCGATCAGCCCGATCTCGAGCGCCTTCTCCGTGCCGATGGCTTCGCCCGTAGAGATCATCCGGGCCGCTTCCGCAAGCCCGACGAGGCGCGGCAGGCGCTGCGTCCCGTGCGAGCCGGGGATGAGCCCAAGCCGGATTTCCGGCATTCCGAACGCGGTTCCCTCGGCCGCGATGCGTCCGTGGCAGGCGAGTGCCAATTCGAGCCCGCCGCCGAGGACGGTTCCAAAAAGCACTCCGACCACCGGCCGGCTGCTCGCCGCGATCCGGTCGAGGAGGGCGTTCAAGGGCTCCGCGGAAAATGCCGGATTGTCGAAAAGCGCGATGTCGCCGCCGGCCACGAAGGTCCGGCCGGCGCAGCGAATGATCAGGCCGTCGGCGGAACCGTCCTTTTCGAACAGGTCGAAGCCCGCGATCAGCCCCTCTATCACGGAGCGTGAGAGAGCGTTGACGGGCGGATTGTCGATCGACAGAACCGCCAGCGCCCCCTCCCGCGCGAATGTCACCGTCTCGGCCATCTCTTCTCCCGACTCGACCGCCATTCACGTATTCCCTTCTCTCAAGGAGCTTTCTCGTCCGTTGCGAACTCCGCGAAGCCGGTTTCCTTCCTGCACGACGGTCCCCTCCGATCCGACCGAACCGTGACCTGAGGTCTCCGACAAGGAGAAGGACCTATTTCATCGTCCGCTGCAGCCGGGCCATGCCGTCCAGCCATCGGTCGTAGTCCGCCGCCTTGCGCTGCATGTACTTCGCGACGTCAGAATGCGGCAGGATGAGGAACCGGCCTTCCACGATCGCGGCCAGCGTCACGGCAGCCACCTTCTCCGCGGACATCACGCCGTCCGCCGATTGAGGGCCTTCGGGCAGGCCCCGCAGCATCGGTGTGTCCACGCCCTGCGGGCAGAGCGCAAAGACGCGGATGCCGTCGTCGCGGTGCGTGATGGCAAGGTTCTCCGCGAAGCCGATCGCGGCGTGTTTCGTCGTCGCGTAGACCGCGCTGCCGATCTGGTTGAGCAGCGCGGCGGCCGAGATCGTCTGCAGGAATGCGCCACCGCCGCGTGCCTTCATGAGCGGAACGAGTACCCGCGCGGCGTGAACATGCGCCATCACGTTGATCGCCCACGCCCTCTGCCACACCGCGTCGGGAGCCATGGCGGCATTCTCGAAGCTCTGATCGAAACCCGCGGCGATCCCGGCATTGGAGCAGAACAGTTCGACCGGACCGACTTCCGCCTCGACCCGGTAAACGAGCGCTTCGATCTGCTGCTGCTCCGAGACGTCGCAGGGTACGGCGATCCCGCCGATGTCGGCCGCCACCCTGCCGGCGCCGGGGACGTCGATATCGGAAACCACCACCTTGCGCGCCCCGGCGGAGGCGAAGGCCCTGCACAGTGCTTCCCCGATGCCGCTGGCGCCGCCGGTGACGACGACGATCTTGCCTTCGATCGTCATGCGCCGGTCACTCCCGCGATGGTCACCCCGCCGTCGACGACGATCGTCTGGCCGGTCACGAACGATCCCGCGCGCGCCGACAGGAAGATCGCGGTCCCCGCGATCTCGTCGGCTTCGCCAATGCGGCCGAGCGGGGTCTTCGCTTCGTATCCGCCCAATACGTCCGGGTTGGTCCAAAGGGCGCGCGAGAACGCGGTTCTGACCAGGCCCGGCGCGATGCAATTGACGCGGACGTTGTCCTTGCCGAATTCGACCGCCAGGTTTCGTGCGAGCTGCATGTCCGCCGCCTTCGAGATGTTGTAGGCGCCGATCGCGGCGGAGCCCGTCAGCCCTCCGATCGACGAGATGATCGTGATGGCGCCGTCACGGCGGGCGCGCATCCCTGGCGCGACCAGCGAGATCAGCCAGTGCGTGGAGAGCACGTTGTTCTCGAATACCTTCCGGAACTGCTCGTCCGTGATGCCCGCCAATGGCCCGTAGTGGGGGTTGCTGGCTGCGTTGCAGATCAGTAAGTCGATCCCTCCCCAGGCCGAGTTGGCCGTCTCGACGAGGTTCTCCAGGTCGGCGCGTACGGAAATATCCGCAGGGATCGGGATTGCCAGGCCATCCCCGTGCGCCTGGTTGATGGCGTCCGCGGCCGCCTGGCAGGCGTCGGACTTGCGTGAGGAGATCGTCACTCGCGCGCCGGCTTCCGCCATGCGGGTCGCGATCGCGAGGCCGATCCCGCGTGATGATCCCGAAATGAGGGCGCGCGCGCCCGTCAGGTCGAACAAACCTGTCACCGGCATGTTCCGCTTGGGGCAACCATGCGTCCTCGTTCCTCCCTCCCGGGTGGATTTCCGGGGCAGGCCGGGAGGACATGCGCTGCATTAGTCATGATCGATCTCCTCGTCGTCCATGCCATCGGTCTGCCTGGAAACGGCCGGTGCGAAAATCGACTCGGGTGCGGCGTTCAACGCCTGGATGACGTGTCGCAGGTGGCGTCGGCCGGCCGCCTCCGCCCGGTCGCCGTCGCCGGACAGGATTGCGTCCGCCATCGCGCGATAGTCGGCGAAGCGCTCCTTCGCCGGCCGGCGAAGGTAGGTGCGGATCAGGTGGACCTGGAAGCTGGGGATGAGACGGGCGAGGGCACGGTTGCCGGCGGCACGGGTCATGGCGCGATAGAAGCGGTTTCGCGCCTGAACGTGGTCGAACGAATCCTCCTTGTCGGCGAAGGAGGCGAGGTGCGCGTAGGCCGCCCCGAAGTTTTCCCGGCTCGCGGATCCTGCCATGTTCTGCGCCGCCAGCCTGGCGGCGAGGCCGATCGTCACTTCCAGGAGTTGGAGTATTTCCGTCGCTTCAGCCCGCGAGAGGTGACGAATCTGTGCGCCGCGGAAGGCAGTGATGCTGACCACCCCCTCCGCGGCAAGCCGCTTCAGCGCCTCGCGCACGGTACCGCGGCTGACGGCGTAGAGGCGCATCATGTCGGGTTCGATCAGTCTCTGCCCGGCAGCAAATCGGCCATCGTAGAGCCCGCGGACGATGTCGCGCACGATCTGGTCGGACGAACTCAGCCGCGGTCGATCGGCTCCGCGGGCGGGCGCAGTCTGCGCGGTCATCGACGCCCCCCCTCGCGGTTGCACGCCGGGCCGCGGTCCCCGATGGCGGAGAGCTTCGCCGGGATGCTTTCTGGCGCTTCGTCGAGGGCGTCACGACCTGCGGGCGCGCGAACGGAGGCGATTTCCGCTCCGCTCCAGGCCGCGCCGGCAATCCCGATCTGCGCCTTGTGCGTCACGTGCCGCCTCCGCTACCCTGCGCCAGTTCGACCGCGACCTCCGAGATGGGCCGGGCTTTCGCGCCAATCTCGGCAGCATCCGCGTTGGAGGCCGTGCCGTCCAGCGCGCGTTTGGCGATGCCCTGCATGATCGCGGCGATCCTGAACATCGACAGCACGAGGAAGAATTTCCAGTGACGGGTGTCGGAGAGACCGGTGCGTTCGACATAGCGGGCGAGATAGGTCTGCTCGTCCGGGATTCCGGTCCCTGCGAAATCGGTGCCGGCCAGTCCGCGGAACAACTCCGGCCGCAGACGCCAGCTCATCATGTGATAGGCGAAATCCGCCATCGGGTCTCCGAGCGTGGAAAGCTCCCAATCGAGCACGGCGACGACGCGCGGCTCGGTCGGGTGGATCAGTAAGTTGTCGAGGCGATAGTCGCCATGAACCAGCCGTGTGGGACCGTCCGGTGGAAGGTTGCGCGGCAGCCAGTCGATGAGCCAGTCCATTGCAGGGTTCGGATCGATTTCGGAGGCGCGGTACTGCCTCGTCCAGCGCGCTACCTGCCGTTCGGCATAGGCCCCGGCCCGGCCGTAGTCACGAAGGCCGATGGCCGCGACATCGAGGGAGTGAATGCGCGCGATCGTCTCGTTCATGGAATTGAAGATCGCCGATCGCTCCGCGCGGTCGAGGTCGATGAGCCGGGGATCCCAGAAGACACGCCCCGGGACGTAGTCCATCACATAGAACACGGTGCCGATGACGCTTTCGTCCCCACACAGCGCTCTGACGCACGGCACCGGGACGCCGGTACCCCGCAGCGCTTCCATAACGCGGAACTCCCGGTCGACGGCGTGCGCACTGGGCAGCGTTGGGCCCGCCGGCTTGCTCCGCAGAACGAGATCCAGGTCGGTCGCACGCAGACGGAAGGTCGGATTCGACTGGCCGCCCGCGGTTCGCTCCAGCCGAATCTCGCCCCGAAAACCCGGTATGGTTGCCGACAGCCATCGCGTCAGCCGTGCCCGGTCGGGTACCCAGTCTCCTGCGCCGCCTGTTCCGGTGGCAGTGCCCATTTCTTTCCTCTCGACGTTCTACGGGCATAGCCGGTCAGTTGCTCCCGTGTAGGACTTCACTGAACAGATAGTCAATCGAAATCGTCGGACGATGTCGCCAAAGCCCTTCAGATCGTCTATGGATGTCTTTGTGCGGCGATCGAAGGCCAAGGCACGGGCGCCTCGATGGCCGCGCGTCATAGTGTGAGTCGGCGAGACATCGCTGCCCGAGATCAGGTGGACGTAGCCATGCTCGAGAAATCGCAACGGGTCCTCGAACTGGAAGAAAGGCTCGTTGCCTTCATGGAGGAGCACATCTATCCGAACGAGGCCCGCTTCTACCGGGAGGCGGAAGACCACGGTCCATGGGCCGTCTATCCGGTCGTCGAGCAACTCAAGCCCAAGGCAAGGGAGGCCGGCCTGTGGAATCTCTTCCTGCCGCACTGCGAACACGGGGGCGGTCTCTCCAATCTCGAATATGCGCCGCTCTGCGAGATCATGGGGCGATCGCATCTGGCGCCCGAGATATTCAACTGTTCGGCGCCGGATACCGGCAACATGGAAGTTCTGGCGCGTTACGGCACGCCGGAACAGCAGGCCCGGTGGCTGATGCCCTTGCTCGCCGGCGAGATCCGTTCGGCCTTCGCCATGACGGAACCCGCCGTCGCGTCCAGCGATGCCACCAACATCGAGAGCGAAATCCGCGCGGATGGCGACGACTACGTCGTCAACGGGCACAAGTGGTACACGACCAATGCCACGGACCCGCGCTGCAAGGTAATCATCTTTATGGGCAAGACGGATCCGGACAACCCGGACCGTCATCGGCAGCAGTCGATGATCCTGGTGCCGCGCGACGCGCCGGGCGTCGAGGTGGTTCGTTCGTTGCCGGTGATGGGCTTCTACGGCGTGCCCGATCGTGCGGCCGAAGTGGTGTTTCGGGATGTCCGCGTGCCGAAGTCCAACCTGTTGCTTGGGGAAGGCCGCGGCTTCGAGATCGCCCAGGGCCGGCTTGGTCCCGGCCGGATTCATCACTGCATGCGCCTGATCGGACTTGCCGAGCGGACGCTGGAAAAAATGTGCCTCCGAATGGCGGAGCGCGCCCCATTCGGCAAGCCTCTGAGCGATCAGTCGGTCAGCCGCGAACGGATCGCCGAATCGCGCATCATGATCGAACAGTGCCGACTGCTCACGCTCAAGACGGCGCACATGATGGACACGGTGGGGAACAAGGGGGCCAGAAGCGAGATCGCGATGATCAAGATAGCCGTCCCGAACATGGCCTGTAAGGTCATCGATTGGGCGATCCAGGCATTCGGCGGCGGCGGTACCAGCAATGATTTCGGTCTAGCCGCAGCTTATGCGACCGCACGGTTGCTGCGACTTGCCGACGGCCCCGACGAAGTTCACCGCGATCAGCTCGCGCGGCTGGGGTTCAGGAAGCAGATGGGCAACAGGCAGCGTGGCGGCGCCTCCAACTGGGCACCGGCTCTAAGCGACCGAGCGCTTGGCGTCGTGACGAAGTGAGCGGCGTGTCTGCGACAGGCATGGGGCTGTCGTGGCGCTTGCGATCATTGCCTGGGGAACGTCGAGTTCGGTTCGGCTTCCGAATCGAACTCGACGCCATGCTGGATCGCGCGCTCTGATGGAAAGCGTCGCGATTGTCGGAGCAGGATGCCGTGGCGCCGGGATCTCGCTGGGCCGTCGATTGACGGCCGGAAACGGTGCATGGAGGGGTGCGGGCCCCCTGGAGCCATTGCCGGCTGGGTTGCGTGATCGTCTGAGGCAGGGCGATCCGTCTCACGGCATGCATGTTGTCGGCCTGCGCTGCCGCATCCAACTGCGCGATCGGCATTGCGTATTGTAGAAAATTGGTACTGTGTTCGAAGACTCGGCAGGCGCCTGAGCATCCGTTTTCCGACCCGTCTCACGTTCGGCGATGCGGGCGGCATGAAGACCGAGGGAGGAAGTCGATGAGTTACCGTCTCCCGCCGCTGAACGCGCTGAAGGCGTTCGAGGCCGCGGCGCGCCTCGGGAGCTTCAGCCGGGCCGCGGACGAACTCTGCGTGACGCAGGGAGCCATCAGTCGCCACATCAAGATCCTGGAGGAGAGTCTCGAGACCAAGCTGTTTCGTCGTGTTCACCGGCAAGTCCACCTGACCGAGGAAGGACTGGCCTATAGCCGAAGTGTGCGCGAGGCCTTTGCGATCATCGAGACGGAGACTGCCAACCTGAATCCTCACTATGCCGACCGGATCATCCGTATCAAAGCACTGCCGACCTTCGCGATGCGGTGGCTCATCCCCCGGCTGTCGGACTTCACCAGGCAGTACCCCGAGTACGAGGTGTCGATCCAGACCAGCCACAAGTTCGCGGACTTCGAATACGACGACCTGGACGGTTCGATCGAGTTTGGTACGGGGAACTGGAAAGACGTGGCCTCCGATCTCCTTTTCCCGACCATGCTGACGCCCGTGTGCAGTCCCCGGCTCGCCGACGGGGCCGGGCCGCCGCAGAGTCTGGAGCAGTTGCCGCGGTATGTGCTGTTGCATTCGAAGCAGCGGCCGGACCTGTGGAACCAGTGGCTTACGAGTGTCGGCGCGACGAACGTGCCCACAAAGGACGTCGCCCGTCTCGAGGATTCCGGACTCGTCTACCAAGCTGCGATCGATGGCCTGGGTCTGGCGATCGCCGAATTCGGATATGTGAAGGAAGACATCAGACTGGGCCGCTTGGTGAAGCCCTTCGACTACATCCTCGTCGGCAACCAAGGCTACTACTTCGTGTGCCTGCCACGGAAGCTGCGACTCAAGAAGGTCGCGGCCTTCCGCAAATGGATCATGTCGAGGGCGGAGGAAACGCGCTCGCTTGCCTCAGAAACTTCGGTTGCGATCGTCGAGGGCGCGTGAGCCCTCGATCCTTGCAGGCATGGACGAAGTCTGCCCAGGGCCAGGCAGGAGGCATATGCAGGTCCGGGTGCGCCTAGCGCCAGGACATTGTCACGGAACCCAGCGTGTCAAATGTTGCGCGGAACACATCGCCGGGTGCGACGTCCGAGGGGCGGCACGGCGCGCCCGTGAGTACCACTTCCCCTGCCTCGATTCTTGCGCCCTGTTCTGCCAGTTTGTCGGCAAGCCAGCAGACGGCGCTGGCCGGATTGCCCATGATCTCCGACATGTGCGGCGTGGCGATGATCTCTCCATTGCGCTCGAACTTCACTGAAATCGATCCAAGGTCCGCATCCCGGATCGGAAGCCGTCCGCGACCGAGCACGAACCGGGCCGCCGATCCATTGTCGCAGATGGCGTCGATCCCGCGCACACGCCAGTCCTGGATCCGGCAGTCGACGATCTCGAAAGCCGGAACCGCGTAGTCGACCGCCGCGATGACGTCTTCGATTGAGGCGTTCGGTCCCGCCAGGGGATGGGCAAGGACGAAGGCCAGTTCCGGCTCGATCTTCGGATCGATGAGTTCGGATCGATCGCCGATCCCGCCATCCTCGATGCGCATCTGATCGAACAGGTGGCCGTAGTCCGGCTCGCTGAGACCCACCATCTTCTGGACGGCCTGACTCGTGAGCCCGATCTTGTAGCCGCACATGCGGTGCCCGATGCCGGCACGTAGGCGGGCTACGTTTGCTTGTACCTCATAGGCCTGATCGACACTCAGTTGCGGGTGCGACAGGCTGATCGGCGGGATCGGCGTCAGGCTCGTCTCGGCATTCCACAGGCTTCTCCCCAGGGACGTGATCTCGTCATCGCGCGTCATGCCCAATCCTCCACTGATTTTTTCGGTTTTATGCACCGCCAGATACGAGCAGTCAACAGCAATTTCATACAATAAAATGCAGGAATATAGTTTAAAATGATAGATGTATCTAGTCAATCGCTACTTCTGTTCCATATAAGACCATTTTATAGGTACTTATCTGTATCAGTAGGATGTCATCAGGTATCAATACCCGCTTTCTCGCGCGAGTCACGCCAATGTTATGATTTTTTACTCATCTAGACGGACTAGCTCAAGTTGACGGCACTGGGGATCACGGCCGTCACTGATGTTGCGGTGACAACTCCTCGTCAGTCTCTGCGCCGCAGTCCGATCGGGGCGGCATGGGCACTATCGAGACGTAATATGGAGAGGGACATTGGATCTGGGACTTGAAGGTAAGACCGCCATTGTGTGCGCCTCGAGCCGGGGGCTTGGAAAGGCCTGCGCTTCGGCGCTTGCGCGCGAAGGCGTACGGATCGTCGTAAACGGGACGGACAAAGCCCGCACCGAGCAGACCGCTGCAGAAATCGGGACGTTCGCAGCCGAAAGGCCGCTGGCTGTGGCGGCGGACATCACCACCCCCGAAGGAAGGCACGCGCTTCTGGCAGCCTGCCCGAAACCTGACATTCTGGTCAACAACGCGGGAGGCCCGCCTATGGGGAACTTCCGGCAGTGGACGAGAAGCGACTGGATTAAGGCGCTCGACCTCAATCTGCTTGGCGCGGTGGAAATGATCAGGGCGATATTGGACGGAATGGTCGAGCGGCGTTTCGGCCGCATCGTCAATATCACGTCCGTTGCGGTCAAAGCGCCGATCCCCGATCTCGATCTGTCGAACGCCTCCCGCAGCGCCCTCACCGGGTTCGTCGGCGGACTGGCGCGTCAGGTCTCCAGGTACAACGTGACCATGAACAATATCCTGCCGGGAAGCTTCGATACCGATCGGCTGGCTTCCGCAGCGTCTCGCCAGGCAAGCGCAAACGCGGTCGCTCTCGAGGACCAATTGCGCGCCATGGGAGAGCGGGAGGTCTCGGGACGGTTCGGATCGCCGGAAGAACTGGGCAGCCTCTGCGCGTTCCTGTGCGCGAGCGGCTCGGGATATCTGACCCGACAGAACATCCTGATCGACGGCGGAACATATCCAGGCATCGTCTGATCGGCTCGGCCCAGTGGCACGATCATGAAACGGATCAAGGCTCCGTGCCTGATCCGGAACATCTGTTCGTATTAGTTTTCCTAATACAAGGATCAGGCATTTTGCATTGAGGAGCCCTCCCGAAAATGGTTCGCTGAAAGAAAAAACTGGGAGAAAATCAAAATGCCTGTATCGAGAGCTGGCGTTGAAGCCCGCTGCGCTGCAATATCAGAATACAGAAAAGCAATTTCTCCTTGGTGTTATGACCACGTACCACGTGACAATTTCTTAGGTATATGCGTTATTGACGATTGCATCGATTACATCGAGAGAAATCTCAGGAAGAAAATTACTCTCGACGATCTTGCAAATTTCTGCGGTCGCAACAAATTCCAGGTCATACGGACGTTCCGCAAATCACTGGGAACCACACCTCACGCCTTTATCCTCGGAGTCCGCGTATCGCGAGCCGCGGAACTCCTGAGGCAGGGAGAACCGGCAGCGGAAGTGGCATGCGAGGTCGGCTTCGTCGATCAAAGCCACCTCATCCGGTATTTCAAACGCCATGTGGGAACGACTCCCAGGCGGTTCGTCTACCAAGCCTAGCCTAGCGGGTGGTATTCGTCGTTGGGTGTGAACCGCGCCGGGTCCGCTGGAGGACGTTTCCTCCGAGTCATGGCGCCAGCTTCTGCACGGCGTACTTGGCATAGAAGCGTTCCTCGGCTTCGGCCGGCGGGATATTCCGATACGCGTCGGTCGAACATTCTGCAAGTTCGTCCAATTTGGGTGGCTCATGTTACCGTATCATTGGTGGATTCGCCGGCACTGTTCACACAGGCCGAGGCGGGCGTCCTGCCGCCCGCAATCGTCGTCGAGAACCGTGCAGGAATGCGGTTCCTGGAATGAGCGATGTTACCTGACCAAGTCTCCCTCGACGACAAATATGCCCTCGAGAATGGAATGGCATATATGTCGGGCGTACAGGCCCTTGTGCGGCTGCCAATGCTGCAGAAGGCAAGGGACGAGGCCAATGGCCTGAATACCGGGGGGTTCATTTCCGGCTACCGCGGCTCGCCTCTCGGCGGATATGATTATGCGATCTGGGGTGCGCAGAAGTGGCTCAAGGCCAAGGGCATCCATTTCGAGCCCGGCCTAAACGAGGATCTCGCTGCCACGTCCATCTGGGGAAGCCAGCAGCTCAACCTCTTCGACGGTGCTCTGGTCGACGGTGTATTCGGCATCTGGTACGGCAAGGGGCCCGGCGCCGACCGCTGCGGTGACGTCTTCAAGCATGCAAATGGAGCCGGCACGTCGCGCAATGGCGGCGTGCTCGCGATCGTGGGAGACGATCATGGATCGCATTCGTCCACGATGCCTCACCAGAGCGAACAGATCTTCGTCGCGGCGATGATGCCCGTGATCGCGCCGGCGACGCTGCAGGATTATCTGGACTTCGGAGTGGGGGGCTTTGCGCTGTCTCGTTATTCCGGCTGCTGGGTCGGCATGAAGGCCGTGGCGCAGACGATCGAAACGGCGGGGACGGTTGAAATTGATCCGATGCGGCCGGACATCGTGGTTCCCGCCGATTTCGATGTGCCGGCCGAAGGCCTGAACATTCGTCTCGTGGACCCGCCACTGGAGCAGGAGAGGCGATTGCATGGCCCGCGCATGGCCGCCGTCCAGGCATTCGCGCGCGCCAACCGCTTTGACCGGCTCGTGTGGAACCCGTCCGGCGCGAAGGTCGGAATTGCTGCGGCCGGGAAGGCGTATCTGGACCTAAAGGAGGCGCTCGACGAGCTCGGCATCGACGAAGCTGCGGCGGAAAGGCTCGGCATCCGCCTGTACAAGATCGGTCTGGTCTGGCCGCTTGAGATCGCTGGCATGAAGGCGTTCGCCGAAGGCCTCGACGAGATCATGGTGGTCGAGGAGAAGCGCGGGCTCATCGAGGACCAGATTGCCAAGATCCTCTACAACGATCCGAAGCGTCCAAGGATCGTTGGCAAGCAGGATCTTGCGGGCGAGGTGCTCTTTCCCAGCGAGGGCGAGATAAACCCCACGCTGGTCGGCCGCCGCGTGGGCGCCTTTCTTTCCTCCGTGCTGGACCGCGACACCGTCATCGAACAGAATCTCGCACGCCTGGAGCAAATCGATCTTGCCGCACGCAACCTGTCGCCCGTCCTGGTCCGTCCACCGTTCTTCTGTTCGGGCTGCCCGCACAACACCTCGACGGTGCTGCCCGAAGGCAGTCGCGGGATGGCCGGCATCGGCTGTCATGGAATGATCGCGTTCATGCCTGAACGGCGAACGCATCTGTGGAGCCACATGGGTGGGGAGGGATTGGCCTGGGTGGGGCAATCCCCGTTCACTTCTCAAAAGCATGTATTCCAGAACCTGGGCGATGGAACGTACTCCCACAGCGGTCTGCTGGCGATCCGAGCGGCCGCCGCGAGCAAGGTGAACATCACCTACAAGATCCTGTACAACGATGCCGTTGCGATGACCGGCGGCCAGTCGGTGGAAGGGGGGCTTACGGTGCCCCAGGTGTGCGAACAGGTCCTGGCTGAGGGTGCGAGGCGCGTGGTTATCGTCACCGATGAGCCGGACAAGTACTCGTCGGGATCAATTCGGATTCCTTTGGGCATCGCTGTGCACCACCGGGACGATCTCGACGCGGTCCAGCGCGACCTGCGCGAAGTGGAAGGTCTGACGATCCTCGTTTACGATCAGACCTGCGCGGCCGAGAAGCGGCGGCGCCGCAAGCGCGGCAAGTTTCCCGATCCGGACCGCCGAATTTACATCAATCAGGCGGTCTGCGAGAACTGCGGCGACTGCACGATCAAATCGAACTGCATCTCGGTACAGCCGGTCGAGACCGATCTTGGAAGAAAGCGCAGGATCGACCAGTCCTCCTGCAACAAGGACTTTTCCTGCGTGAAGGGTTTCTGCCCGAGTTTTGTCAGCGTGTCCGGCGCTCGCGTCAGGAAAGCGAGCCCGGTTGCGCGGATCAGCGCTACTGACGATCTGCCGATGCCCGTGGTAGCCACGATCGACGGGACCTTGAGCATCCTGGTCACCGGTGTCGGCGGCACCGGGGTGATCACCGTCGGAGCGTTGCTCGGCATGGCGGCTCGCCTGGAGGGATTGCATTGCACCGTCCTCGATTCGACCGGAATGGCGCAGAAGAACGGAGCCGTGATGAGCCACGTGCGGATCGGCGGCAAGCCGGCGTCGGTCGCTTCGCGCATACCCGCCGGAAAAGCCGACGTGGTGATCGCCTGCGACACAGTCGTCGCAACGGGACCCGCGGCGCTGGCGACCATCCGGTCCGGCGCGACCCGCGTCATCGCCAACGAGAAGGTCGTGCCGACAGCCGCGTTCATGCAGAACCGCGATTTCGATTTCGAGGAGGCGACGCTGCGCAAGCGTCTGGCGGACGCGGCGGGACGAGATATGATCGATTTCGTCCCGGCTCATTCGATCGCAACGGCGCTGCTCGGCGACGCGATCGCCACGAACACGTTCATGCTCGGATTTGCGTTTCAGAAGGGATTGCTGCCGCTCGGCTTTGAGGCCCTCACCCGGGCCATCGAACTCAACGGCGTCGCCGTCGAAACCAACAAGCAGGCATTCGAGTGGGGCCGGCGCGCGGCGCGGAATCTTGATGCCGTCGTGGAAACCGCCTCGCTGAAGGACGCGGGCCGTGCGCCGGAGACTCTCGAAGAGATCATCGACCACAGGGCGCGGCTTCTGACGGCCTATCAGGATGCTGCCTACGCGGCGCGATATCGCGATGTCGTCGAAAACGTACGCAGGGCCGAAGCCGGAGTGGCACCCGGCACGGCGGACCTGACCCTGACCGTCGCCGTCAACCTGGCCAAGCTCATGGCCTACAAGGACGAGTACGAGGTTGCGCGCCTCTACTCCGACGGCGAGTTCAGGAAACGCCTGAGTCAGGAGTTCGAAGGCGATTATCGCATCGCGCTCCACATGGCTCCGCCGTTCCTCACGAAGCGCAATGACGCGGGAGAGCCGGTGAAGCGAACATTCGGTCCTTGGATCATGCCCGCTCTCGGCGTTCTGGCGAGGCTGAAGTGGCTTCGCAATTCACGCCTCGATCCCTTCGGGCGGACACAGGAAAGACGGATGGAGCGGCAACTGATCGAAGACTACGAAGATAACCTGCGCGGGCTACTCGCGGGATTGCGTCCGGACAATCATGCGGCAGCGGTGGAGATCGCGGCTATCCCCGACATGATCCGCGGCTTCGGCCACGTCAAGCTGCAGAGCATTTCGATCGCCCAGCGTCGCCATGGCGCCTTGATGGAGAAATTTTCCGCCGGTCGCGCCATGCCGGTCGCCGCCGAGTAGGACTGTACCTCCTTGCAGCAAGCCGTAAGGTAAGGCGACGACCCTGCACGTCAGCTTCATGCGCGCCGAGTTCGGTAACTATTTTATCGCGAGGCGCCGGTCGTACATCGTTGCCGCGCTTCGGTCGAAATGTGGTCGGACCTATCGGAAACGCTGCTCCAGTGAAGACCATTCCTCTTCGCGTACGATTTCCCGGAAGAGCGCCCTCGCGCCTTCGAAGTCGGACAGCAGCACGGGCGGCGAATCGTCCGTCGCGAAGCGCTGCAACTGCATCAAGGCGTCGTTCGTGGCCAGCATCGTCCTCAGCATGACGAAGTTCGGGTAAACCACTTGGGAGAACCCCATGGCGGCAAGTTCTGACGGCTTCAGCCAGGTTGGACGGTTCTCCAGCATGTCGACGATCTGGTACGAACCGCGGAACGTCTTTCCCACGCGCTCGAGTTCCTCCACGGTGGATACACCGGGGATGAATACGCCGTCCGCTCCAGCCTTTAGATAGGCGTCGCAGCGCTTCAGCGAGCCTTCCAGTCCTTCGATCGCATACGCGTCGCAGCGAGCGATGACCATCAGATCCTTGTCCGATCGGGTCTCGACCGCAGCCCGGAGCTTCCTGATGATTTCGTCGTGCGGAGCTACGCGGCGGGCGTTGTTGTTACCGGACTGCTTGACCTCGCGTATCTGATCCTCGAGCACGACGGCGCCGACTCCCAGCTCATCATAGATGCGCACCATCCTGACGACGCTC
>NZ_AHAM01000188.1 GCF_000236565.1 Mesorhizobium alhagi CCNWXJ12-2
CGGCGCACGCCTCAGAACAGCAGCGCCCCGACGTCAAGGCGCGCCGCCGCGCCTGGTTCGACGGTCAACTCGACCTTGACCCCGAGAAGCTGATCTTCATCGACGAGACTAGTGCGTCGACCAAGATGGCGCGGCTGCGCGGACGCAGCCTACGCCGCGAGCGCTGCATTGCAGCCGTCCCTCACGGCCATTGGAAGACCACCACCTTCACCGCAGGGCTGCGCCTCTCCGGAATGACCGCGCCGATGCTGCTCGACGGGCCGATGAACGGCGCAGCCTTCCTTGCCTATGTTGAACAGGTGCTGGCGCCCGAACTTCGCCCCGGCGACATCGTCATCATGGATAATTTGCCGGCCCATAAGATCAGCGGCGCGCGCGAAGCGATCGAGAAGGCCGGCGCAAGGCCGCTGTTCCTGCCGCCTTATTCGCCCGATTTCAACCCAATCGAAAACGCATAGTGAGGGAACCTCTGAAAGTGAGGTTCTGTTGATACCA
>NZ_AHAM01000187.1 GCF_000236565.1 Mesorhizobium alhagi CCNWXJ12-2
TTCCAAGCCGGATCTCGCAACACCGCGATCATGCGCCGGCGTGGCTGGGAACCTTCACCTCTCGGCAAATCTTGCCCGTTTCATCGACAATGCAGATGGCGGTCTCTTTCACCGAGACATCAAGGCCCGTATAATGCTTCAGGCTGCGCTTCCTTTCCGATGCTTGTGGCTGTTGCAAAACATGACCACGTTTACCATCGCTGCGAAGCGCAGCACCTTTCTCCTACCATCCACCACCGTTCAAGGGTGAGGCTCATGCCGGATACCCATCTTGCGTAGCGGCCGCAACGCCGCTCATAATGCGCACGGGTGATTTCAGTCCAGGCCATCGTGATCTCCATCGAATCTCGCAAATCCGACGGAATCGCAACCTGCTGAAATCACTCAACTCTTTTTGGAACGGACACTGAGGTGAGAGCCCTGTCGCGCAGCCTTTATCGTCGCACCTCATTTGCGGCATCCGTGCGCGCCTTCTTCGGTCCCCGAGGATTCCAGCCGGCAACGAAACGGGCGTAGGCCGTTTCGGCCTGTTCGACCCAGCGCCGCTCCTCTTCCCGATGGCTCTTGATGTTGTATGCATGCGCTGCTCCCTTCTGGCCGCGCGCCGGGCGATGTCCGGCCTTGAGCTCAACATCGCGCAGCTTCTTGGCGTGGAGGGACGGCCGCGCCCAGGCGTAGCTCTCGTCCTTCGTCAACAGATGCCAGATCACGATGGCGAGTTTGCGGGCGGTCGCGACGGCGGCGACGTGCTGGCCGCGGCGGGCCCGGACACGCAGAAACAAGGCCCGCAGCGGTCCGGGAGCACGAGCGGCGGCCCAAGCCGCCTCGACGAGCATGCCGCGGGCATGTCCACGGCCTTGCTTGGTGATGCGTCCATGATAGGCTGGGCCTGGTCCGGACTGCCTGACGCTCGGGTTCAGCCCGAGATAGCTCACAAGCTTCTGCGGGTCGATGAAGCGCGACACGTCGCCGATCGCCGCTTTCATTGCCAGCGCGACGGTCATGTCGACGCCAGGGATGGTCATCAGCCGTTTTACGGCCTTCATCCTCGAGTGCCGAGCGGGCAAGATCGCGCTCTATAACCTGGAGATCTTCGCCAAGCCGGTCGAACTCGCGCAGGTGCCGCTCAATAGCAAGCCTTTCGTCCTCCGGCACGACCTGCTCGTTCAGCCACGTCCTTCCCTTGGCGCCGCACAGATCGGCGTGCGGGCAGGATGGGATCAGATGTGCATGCAGGATCGACTGGACAATGTTCTTGAGCCGCGATCGCTGTCGGACGATCTGATTGCGACGCGTTACCTGCCGGCGCAAGGCTTGCGTCGTCTCATCCGGAACCCAGACTTCCGGCAGGAAGCCGCTGGCATAGAGCTGCGCCAGTACACCGGCGTCGATCGTATCAGTCTTGATCTTGGCATAAGCAATGACACGCACCTGCTTCGGGTTCGCGATCACCACCTTCTTCACGTATGGGCGGACGACCGTCGCAACAGATGCGGCATTGCCGGTCGCCTCGATGACGACGCTATCGGTCGGCGACAGCTTGGCGGCGAACGCCGCCAGCAGATCGCGGCGCATGTCGACGCGGCCCAGCCGCCTGAGCCTGCCGTCCTCCCAGGCCACTGCCTCGCCGAAGCCGCGATGGATATCCAGTCCGATGATGCGCATGCCGCTCCCTCCTTCTCGGCTCGTTCAAAGACGGGAGCGGACGGGCAACACGACATCTACTGATCCGCGCTCGCAGCGCATCCGGGAAAGTCGTGAGGGGCGGCCATGTAACGAGCTCGGGCTCTCAGCCCACGGTCTATCGGCGGCCTGCCCGCACCTTCGTGCCCCCGGTGCCCCACGTCCCGCATGGGCTCACCATTAGGCCGCTCCTCAAGAAGAACAGCAGGACGAATAGGCACCACAGATCACATACCGGATAATGGCCAGGTCGAGCTCATGAACCGCACCATCAAGGACGCGACCGTCAAACGCTTCCACTACGACAGCCACGAACAGCTGCGCCAGCACCTTCAGGACTTCATCGACGCCTACAAGTTCGGCCGGCGGCTCAAGACGCTCAAGGGCCTCACGCCATACGAGTTCATCTGCAAACGATGGACTTCAGAGCCAGATCGATTCATCATCGATCCGATCCATCAAATGCCGGGACTGAACACCTAGCAGGCTGTTGAAAAAGGGCTCGCGGCGATGCTGTGAGCGTGATTCAGTTTCTCCGGAGAGATTCGGAGAACAAGGCATGCGCGGCGGGGACGAACGGTCTGGCGAGTTGTTCAGTTATGTTGATCTCGATGCGCGGGTGCGGCGCGATCATCCGTTGCGCCGCATTCGGGGGATTGTGAACGAGGCGCTGGCGACGTTGGAGCAAGACTTGGCGGCGCTGTATTCGCCGATGGGGCGGCCTTCGATCCCGCCGGAAAAGCTGCTGCGAGCGATGCTGCTGCAGGCGTTCTACTCGATCCGATCGGAGCGGCTTTTGATGGAGCGGCTGGAATACGACCTTCTGTTCCGCTGGTTCGTCGGCATCGGCGTCGATGACGCGGCCTGGGACCATTCGGTGTTCTCGAAGAACCGCAACCGGTTGCTGGAAGGTGACATCGCGGCGAAGTTCTTAGGCGCGGTGCGACGTCCGCCACGACATCCTTGATGAGCGCGCGCAGGAGTTGCTGACGGCATCGCATATCGACACCTGGTGCATTCCAGGCGGCTTCAAGATCTTGCGCGAGGCCCGTGAAGTCTGGAACCGCATCGACCGGTTCCACGCGCTGGACCTCGCTCAGGCGAGCCTCGCAGCTCTCCACGCGCCTGAGCGTCGCTTCCCAGCTCTTCTCGAGCTGGGCCGCAATGAGGCGGTTCTCGGGGTCGCAGGCCGCATAGCGGCGCTCGGCGAGCGATGCCTCGTAGCGCGCCTGCTGCAGGTCCAGCTCGATCATCTGCCGGCGCCTGGCCTCGCTCTCCAGCTGCATCCGTTCAGCCTCCAACGCCGCTTCGATCGCCATCGGCGCGACCGCCTCCAAGGCTTCGCGGATCACCGCCGCATCGGTGCGAAAGCCGTTGAACGACATGCACCGCGCCTTCGCCATCATCTGGTTGCCACGATCGCAGCGATAGACGGGATATCCCTGTCCACGTCCGGCATAGATGACGACCAGCCTTCGCCCGCAGCGGCCACAGGAGAGAAGTCCCGGGAGCAAGGCACGCCCGCCGCGGCCCGACTTGACCCCGCCCGCCTTGCCATAGGCGTTGGCGGCGAGCAGCTCCTGGTTCCGCTCGTACTCGCTCCATCCGATATAGCCCTCGTGATGGTCCTTGAGCACCACCGCCCACTGGCTGGCCGGCTTGTAATGACCATAGCTCTTGCGGACACGGCCATCGACGATCTCAGTGCGCTTCTCGCTCTTACCATAGACATAGGCTCCGGCGTAGAACGGGTTCTTCAGAATCGAGATTACGTTGCGGTAGCGGATCGGAACCCAGTCGAAGGACACCATCTTCTTGCCGTCGGACGGCCTGGGGAAATGCACGCCGTCGTCGGTCATCGAGATCAGCACCTGGCGCGCACTGCCGATCTCGCGGAAACGCGCGAATATGAGGCGGATGGTCTCTTGCAGGCGAATGTCGGGATCGAACCCGAGGCCGTAATCCCGGTGCCAGACATACCCGAAAGGCACAGAGATGCGCAGTTCGCCGCGCTCTGCCTTGGCGCGGGCAGCTTCGTACATGCGGGCGCGCAGCACTCCGAGCTCGAACTCGCTGATGCTGCCCTTCATGCCGAGCAGCAGGCGATCGTTCGGCAGCCCCGGATCATAGACTCCGTCCAGATCGATTACGCGCGCATCGACTTCGCCGCACAGCTCGAGCAGACGGTGCCAGTCCGGCCCGTTACGCGACAGCCGGGACGCCTCGAGACAGAGCACCGCGCCCACCTGGCCGGTGCACAGATCGTCGACCAGCCGCTCGAAACCAGGACGTTCCACGGCCCCGCTTGCGGTGCGTCCCAGGTCCTCGTCGATCACCTCGACCTTGCGAAATCCCCAGCGCCGCGCGACGTCGACGAGCTCATATTGCCGGCGTTGGCTCTCGAGGTTGAGCTGAACCTGCGCCTGGGTGGACTGGCGCACATAGACCACCGCCTTGCGCTTGAGGATGGTGGCCGGAATCAGATTACTGCTCGTCATCGCGGCTCTCCTCCGTCACGACGCCGGCGGCGGCCATCAGCACGTTCGCGAGCCGGGCGATCACGATCGTTCGTTGCGCTGAGCTCAGTCCGACCAGCTTGTGCGAGTCGAGCGGCATGCTGAGCTGGCGAACGATCACGAGAGATCGTGTCGGTGGTGGCAAGGTCCTCATGTTGCGTCTCCACGATGATGAAACCATCTGGAGAGCCTCGCCGGAAACGGCGCTGGATCAAGAGCTTGTGCAGTTCAAGCAGCGCGGCCAGCGATACGCTTGGGGGACCCAGCTCCATCGCGGCGCAGGCGACCGGATCGATCACCCAGGCCGGAGCGGTGATGACATTGCCGGGCGCAACGACGAGGTGAACGATGCGTCCCTGCGCGCGCTCTTCGCTGTACTCGCAGCGAAGACGGCACCCGAAATACGGATGCCAGCGATAATGGATCTCGACCTCCTGCCCAACATGGGCAGAATGACCCCGAGATGGTCTGGCGCCGAATGGCGCGCTCGACTGCGTTGGAGTCGATGTCGAGACGACCGTCGTGCAGAAAGCGTTCGAGTGCCTCGCGGCGACTCCTGGCGTAGCGGATCGCCTCGGCGAGTTTCGACTTGCCGGAGATGCGGCCCAGTTCCTTTTCCCAGAACGGCCACAGTTCGGCAATGATGGCGGCTGACTGCTCCTGGCGTGTGGCCCGGCGGAAGTCGGGATGCTGGCCGCGGATTTCTTCCTCGACCGCCCATAGCCCGGCCATCCGCTCGACGGTTTCGCTGGCCACGGCTGAGACGCCGGATACGTGCAATTCGTAGAAGTTGCGCCTCAGATGCACCCAACACGCCGCAAGCGCTAGCGGACCGCCGGCGCTCCTGGCATCGGCGAGACGATTATAGGCACCCCATCCATCGACCTGGAGCAATCCAGTGTAGCCGGCGAGATGGCGCTCGACGCTCTCGCCGCCGCGGCTGTCCTCGAACCGATAGGCCACCATGGGCGGCGCCTGTCCGCCAAAGGTTCGATCGTCCCGCGCATGATCAGCGCCAGGATGCGGTCGGCTAGCGGCGTCAGATGGAAGCCGACATGACCCATCCAGTTGGCCATGGAGTTGCGGCTGATCTCGATGCCTCGCGGGCGCCGGAGCGGATCGCCTTGCGCCGCCACGCAAACACCTGCTGCGGGCTCACTCTATGCGCTCGCGCCACCGCCGAGACATTCGCTCCCGGCGTCATCGCCTCTTCCAGAACCCGCGCTTTCGCTTCATCCGACCAGCGACGGCGCAGCACCGCCGGGCTCTCGTCGAGACGATCACACACCGCCTCGATAACTGTAAATGTTCCAGGTCTGGACTTGGGTGCAGACTGCAATCAAACCTCCCGTGAGAATCATCACGAGAGTGTCGACCCCTTCATCGATCCGCGTATCCACAGGTCGATCGATGCACAGACGCTAAGCATAAATCTTCTATCGCTTCCATAACTCTTTCTGCTCGCGCGCTGAGGCTCATCCCGTCTAGAACTTTGTCAGGCAAGGGCCGAAGCGAGACGGATTTCGGTTGAGCACTGGATGCAATGTCTGACGAACTGCCGCATCCATTGGGACAAGTCGCACGAGTGTCGGTGGCTATCGGGGAGCTACATGAACAACGTCTATGGGATGGCTTGTGGGACGCGTTCAATGGCTATCACATGGGCAACACGGCCGAAAACGTCGCTCGCCAGTTCCAGATCACCCGCGAAGACCAGGATCAGTTCGCGCTGGCCTCGCAGAAAAAGGCCGAGGCCGCGCAGAAGGCCGGTAAGTTCAAGGACGAGATCGTCGCCGTCACCGTCAAGGGCAAGAAGGGCGACACCATTGTCGACCAGGATGAGTATATCCGCCTTGGCGCAACGCTCGACGCCATGATCAAGCTGAATCCCGCCTTCGACAAGGACGGCACGGTGACCGCCGCCAACGCCTCCGGCATCAATGATGGCGCCGCCGGCGCGCTGCTGATGAGCGAAGCTGAAGCGGCCAGGCGCAGCATCACGCCGCTGGCGGGCGACAGCCGGCGTCGATCCGACGATCATGGGACCGGACCGATCCCAGCTTCGCGCAAGGCGCTGGGGAAGGCCGGCTGGTCGGTCTCCGACCTCCAGTTCGTCGAAGCGAACGGCGCAGGCCTGCGCCGTAAACAAGAGCATGGGCTGGGATCCCTCAATCGTGAACGTCGGTGGCGGCGCGATCGGCATCGGCCATCCACTCGGCGCCTCGGGCGCTCGCATCTTCAACACGCTGGTCTACGAGATGCGCCGGCGCGCGGCGCCAAGAAGGGTCTCGCGACCCTTTGCATCGGCGGCGGAATGGGCGTCGCCATGTGTGTAATGGGGCTGAACTGAGATGGATCGTCGACGGTCAACCTCGGTTGTCGAGATCTGACCTGCAACTCCCTAGAGCGCC
This sequence comes from Mesorhizobium alhagi CCNWXJ12-2, assembly GCF_000236565.1. GTDB lineage: Bacteria > Pseudomonadota > Alphaproteobacteria > Rhizobiales > Rhizobiaceae > Allomesorhizobium > Allomesorhizobium alhagi. Next base: position 6,611 of record NZ_AHAM01000187.1, read on the forward strand.
AAAAGGAGACATGGACTGTGTGCAAAAATAACTTGCGAGCTTCGTGTGGACCTGGCGATGATCATCGAACGGCGATCGTGAAGACCCAGTCAGGCTTTGGCGCCGCCGGCGGGCGGCACGGCCTCGGGAGGTGAGCGATGCTGGCCTCCACCAACAGTTTTCTGGACAGCGTTGACAAGAACTTCCGTCACGCGATGTCCTTCCTCGAGCTTCCGGAGGGGCTTGCCGAGCGGATCGTTCAATGCAACTCGACCTATACAGTGCGTTTCGGGGTGAGATTGCGCGGACGTATGTACAGCTTTGTCGGCTGGCGCTCGGTGCACAGCGAACATTGTGAGCCGGTCAAAGGCGGCATCCGCTTTACACCCGATGCTGACGCCGAGGAGGTGGAAGCGCTTGCAGCCCTGATGACGCTCAAATGCGCGCTAGTCGATGTCCCTTTTGGCGGCTCGAAGGGGGCCCTCAGGATTGACCCGCGTGAGTGGACGCTTCAGGAGCTCGAACGCATCACACGCCGTTTCACCCAGGAACTTGCCAAGCGTGGCCTGATCGGCCCTGGACTTAATGTTCCCGCCCCAGACGTGGGCACGAGCGAGCGCGAAATGGCCTGGATGGTCGACGAGTTCCGCCGTGCCAATCCCACCGATGTCATCAACGCGCGCGCGTGCGTGACGGGCAAGCCGCTCTCGAAGGGCGGAATCGCTGGACGGAGGGAAGCGACAGGCCGCGGCGTGCAGTTCGCCGTTCAAAGCTATCTCCGCGACCCGCGCACGCCCGCGATTGCTGGACGGCGAGATCTGAACGGGGCAACTGTGGTCGTTCAGGGGTTTGGCAATGTGGGCTATCACGCTGCCAAATTCCTCTCAGAAGAAGATAGCGCGCGCGTTGTAGTCATCGCCGAACGCGACGGATATGTCGCTAAACACGAAGGACTTCCCATCGAGGCGTTGAAACAGCATCACATGCGCACTGGCAGCATCCTTGGCTTCGACGGCGCCAAGACCTTCGCGGGCGACATGTCAGGCATTGAAGAAGCATGCGACATCCTCATTCCGGCAGCGATGGAGAATGCCATTCACATTGACAATGCCGAGCGCATCAAGGCGCACCTCATCGTCGAAGCCGCAAATGGCCCGATCACATTCCAGGCCGATCAATTGCTGCGCTCTCGAGGTGTGACAATCCTCCCCGATCTCTATGTGAACGCAGGCGGTGTGGTGGTGAGCTATTTCGAATGGGTGAAGAACCTTACTCACATCCCATTCGGCTTGATGGAGAGGCGGCGTCGGGAGCGGCGCAACCAGACGATTGCCACGGCGCTGGAGCGGATGACAGGCAAGGCGTTTCCCACCGATATGCGTGACGAATTCCTTGAAGGCGGCGCCGAGATCGATCTAGTTCGTTCGGGCCTGGAAGACGTCATGCGCAGCACCTGGGTCAACATAGCCGATCTCCTTGAGTCAAAGCCGGAACTCGGCGACTACCGGACGGCCGCCTATGTCACGTCTATTCGTCGGATTTCCGCTGCGTACGAGGCCATAGGCATCTAAGCACCAATTCAGAAAAATTGTGAAGGCGGAGACGAGACGATGCCGGGACGTATCGAGCAATTGGGAGAGGTGATTTCTCGGGTCCGGCACCTTTCTGTCGGCGCGCGCAACCCGAAGACTTACCGGCATCCACCGACAGCGTGCGTCTATGTTCGGTTTCGCCGACCTGGCCTTCCGGTGCACGCTCGCGGCCGAAATCCGCCCTGCCAAAACTAAAGCTTGCCGCTGTCCGGTTGTCACGCGACCGAGACCTAAGCGCGGCGCGCCCTGCCGGTGTCCTCCCCACCGGCAGGGCAATATTCTGAAAGCGCTGTATAGGAGTGCTTCCAGCGCATCCGATCGAAGGCTTGAGCTGCCGCCGCGCACGGCAGCTTCCTGCGCGCGGCCGAAGTGCTTCGTATCAAGCCACTCTGCATTAAGCCGTTGAATTGCGCGCTGCTGGACGCGCGTCTCGGAATGCACCGTTCGAAAAGTCCAGCGGTAGCTGCGGTTGACGACGCTTGGCGAACGTCGCGGGGTTTTATTGAGACGGTCGTCACATGCCAGCCATTGCCCGCGAGATTGGCTGCGCTCAGCCAGTAGGCCGACAGTCGGGCTCTAACGTCGGGGCGGCGCACAGCAGAGAAATCGATCATTGAGTTCAAGGCAATGACGAAGGACATGCAACTTCTCTTCGAGACATTCATGGAACATCCGTCGGAAAGCGTCGATGAGGCGGATTTCCGCGACGCCATGGCTGGTGCGGCCTCAAGCCTCGAGCTGATCACATTTGCCTACCTGTCCTTGCCATCGCAACCTTCCGGCAAGCCCAGGCTGATCTCGAATTATCCGGCTCGCTGGACCGCGCACTACCTGCAAAACCGGTATCAGAAGATCGATCCAGTCATCATGCGTGCACGTTGTGGCGGATGCCCGTTTCGGTGGGGATCGGATATGCGCGGCTTTGCGACATCGCAGGTTCAGCAAAGGCTGTTCGACGAAGCGGCCGAGTTCAGCATCCGCTGTGGGTTGACGATCCCGATTGTCGATCGCCGCGGCTGCACCGCAGCAGTGACCTTTGCCGCTGATGAACCCAATCCGACGTTCCTGCGCGTTGCCGAACGGTATGAACAAGCCCTTCAGCTCATGGCGACCTGCTTTCACATCTACGTTCGCCGCAAGCTGTCCGGCAATGGGATGGTGGACGGCGTTTTGCTGACGCCGCGTGAATATGAGTGCCTGCAATGGGCCGCGCGCGGCAAGTCCGCCTGGGATATCGCCGGCATCTTGGGCATCAAGCCGCGCACCGCCGCCTTCCATCTGGACAATGCCAAGAAGAAGCTCGGCGTGCGCACGATCACCCAGGCAGCCGTGCGACTAGCCGACTCCAGATCTAGAATCCACTGACAAGCCATTTCTGCCTGCATAGGTGCACAGGCTGTTTCGGCGGGCGCATTCGCCTCAAATGCCAGGTCATTTCTGCCCGGAGGCCCTCATGATCCAGTTGATCGCACCCGGTTGGTACAACGACTTCGCCGACGAACTGCACGAAATGCACCGTCTGCGCTACCGCGTTTTCAAGGAGCGGCTCGGCTGGGACGTGCGGACGAATGCCGGCTACGAGATCGATTCCTTTGATGCATTGAAGCCGCATTATCTGATCTTGCGTCCGACGGTCGTGTCGACGGGTGCGTCCGACTGCTTCCGTCGAACGGGCCGACGATGCTTCGCGACACTTTTCCGGTGCTGTTGGAGGGGAAGACCGCGCCCGGGGAACCGAGCGTCTGGCCGTCCTGCAGGTGCTCGACGGTTCGCTTGCGGCCGGGAAATCGCCGAAGCGCTGATTGGCGAACCGCAGATCCAGGCCGACCGAGTAGATCCTCGTGATCATCTGCGTGACTGCATCCGGCGCGCCATTCGGCGCGGCCATGCGCTCATGGTTGGCGGGTACAGGGACTTCCTTGCTCGAAAGGGGTAAGGGAGCGGACAGCTTGATGGTCAACTGGCGAACAAATCCTTGTAGCCGGTCGTGACCATCCAGTTTGCACGGTCGAGATGACTGCGAAGAGCCTTGCGGGCGCGCTCCGGTTCGCGTGCCGGATCAATGCCGAGGATCAGATGCGCCATCTCTTCTTCGCTGGCGTCGTCGGCGGAAGCGTCCAGGAGCCTCATGTATGTCGTGAAGTGCGCCTTATCGTAGGCCGTAAGGCTTTCCGACCAGGGGACTTCGTCGGCCAAAGTTGCGCTTTCAATCTCACCGGTTTCGGTCGGTCGATTCATGACTGCTGCGAACCTCGCCTGTGCTGTGCTGGAGCTAAGCAGCCTATCCCAAAATGGGATAATCCGAAACCGGGATTAGTCGGTGAGCCGGTCTTTAACTGACCGGATCACCTGCATGCCAAAATCTCTTCGATCGCCCCGCCACCAGCGGTTTCTGGCCCAGCTAATTTCGTTACGCAAGGCGAAAGGCCTGACCCAGGAGCAGGTGGCTGAGAAGCTTGGTCGTCCGCAATCTTTCGTGGCCAAATACGAGGGTGGAGAGCGGCGTCTCGATGTCGTTGAGTTTCTCGACGTCACTGCGGCGCTTGACACTGATCCGTGCGAGATTCTGTCCAGCCTCCAGTTATAGTGGGCGTCCGCGCCTTGCGGCGGTAAGCCGAGCCCGCTTTCCTTCGGCAGCCTCAGGCGGCCGTCCGGCAGCCTGTCGGCTGCTGACGGCCGCCGTCCAAATAACGGCGCACTTCACCTAGGGCGCTTAGTTGGCACAGGTGTCGCAGGGACCCCTGCCTGTGGCGGACTGAATGAACCATGTTGCTGGCCCACCATTCTCGATCGCGGCGAGCGGGTAAGGCTTGTTTCCTTTGGCAATGACCATTTCGCAGCCCGCGTCCATGGCTATCCTTGCTGCCTTCAATTTGGTCACCATGCCACCTGAACTATGGCGAGCGGACGAATGAGCGGCCATAGCCTCAATCTCGGGAGTAATGCATCGCACCTCTTTCACCAGTCGGGCCGATGGGTTGTCGTGTGGATCTTTCGTGAAGAGGCCGTCCACATCCGAAAGCAGAATAAGAACGTCGGCGTTTACAATGTCCGCGACCCGTGCCGCTAGCCGATCGTTTTTCGCCAAGACAGATCTCGGCGGTTGCGGTCGCGTCGTTCTCGTTGATAACGGGCACAGCGCCGGCCTTGAGAAGTTGTTCAAGGGTCAACTGTGCATTGAGACGGCGATGCTGGTTTTCTATATCTTGACCGGTCAATAACACTTGCCCCAGGCCAAGCCCATGGCGTTTCAAATTCTGTTCATAGGCACGCATAAGTCGAGCCTGACCAATCGCGGGCGGCCGTTTGCTTCTCCTCAATTCGCAGAGGCCTGTCCCAATGATTGTAGTGACATGATCCAACCGCGACAGCACCGGAGGTGACGATGATCACCTGTTGCCCGCGTTTGAAAAATCGGACGATATCTTTCAGCGCTTCCAGCCAAGGACCGCGTACCTCTCCGAGGTGCGCATCGGCAATCAATGCGGAGCCAATCTTAACGATCAGCCGGCGAGCCGAAAGCAATCGGACCGCGCTCGTTATTGCTGGCAATGAGTTTTTCTCCACTAACAGGCTGTTGAAAAAGGGCTCGCGGCGATGCTGTGAGCGTGATTCAGTTTCTCCGGAGAGATTCGGAGAACAAGGCATGCGCGGCGGGGACGAACGGTCTGGCGAGTTGTTCAGTTATGTTGATCTCGATGCGCGGGTGCGGCGCGATCATCCGTTGCGCCGCATTCGGGGGATTGTGAACGAGGCGCTGGCGACGTTGGAGCAAGACTTGGCGGCGCTGTATTCGCCGATGGGGCGGCCTTCGATCCCGCCGGAAAAGCTGCTGCGAGCGATGCTGCTGCAGGCGTTCTACTCGATCCGATCGGAGCGGCTTTTGATGGAGCGGCTGGAATACGACCTTCTGTTCCGCTGGTTCGTCGGCATCGGCGTCGATGACGCGGCCTGGGACCATTCGGTGTTCTCGAAGAACCGCAACCGGTTGCTGGAAGGTGACATCGCGGCGAAGTTCTTAGGCGCGGTGCTGGCGCAGCCCAAGGTGAAGAAGCTTCTGTCTACGGACCACTTCTCGGTCGACGGCACACTGACCGAGGCGTGGGCGTCGATGAAGAGCGTCAAACCGAAGGACGGCTCGGGCGAGCCGCCGGCTGAAGGCGGCGGGCGAAACGCGGAAGCGGACTTCCACGGCCACAAGCGCTCGAACGACACCCATGCCTCGACTACCGATCCGGATGCCTGGCTCTATCGCAAGGGCAAAGGCAAGGAGACCAAGTTGTGCTTCATGGGACATGGCTTGATGGAGAACCGCCATGGCCTGCTGGTCGACGCCTGCTTGACGCTGGCTGACGGGCATGCCGAACGGGTAGTGGCACTGCACATGATCGAGCCTCGCGCCGACCGGCCACAGGCGATCACGCTCGGCGCGGACAAGGCCTACGACGCGGAAGACTTCGTCAATGAGCTGCGCTCGATGCGGGTGACGCCGCACGTGGCGCAGAACCTGAGCGGCCGCAGTTCCGCGATCGACGGGCGCACGACGCGGCATGGCGGCTATGCCGTCAGCCAGCGCATCAGGAAGCGCATCGAAGAGGCGTTCGGTTGGATTAAGGTCGTCGCCGGCCAGCACAAGACCAGGTTCCGCGGCCGCGACCGTGTCGGATGGGCCTTCACCTTCGCAGCCGCCGCCTACAATCTGGTGCGACTGCCCAAGCTCATGGCGGAGACCGGCTGATGGCTAAGGTTCCCGGCTTCGCCACGGCCTTTGCCGGCCGCTGGCGCATCGTCGAGATGGATGTTTGGGATAATGACTTCCTCGATCTCGTCGAGGAAGCGCATCTGACATTCAAAGGCTCGGCGGATGGCGAGATCGCCTTCGGCGCACTCAACGGCTTCCTCGATGTCCGATATGGCACCCGCGATGGCTCAGCCTGCGCGGAGTTCTCATGGGAGGGGCATGATGAGAATGACCCAGCCTGTGGCCGCGGCTGGGTTGTCTTTGGCACTGCAGGCCGCCTCGTCGGCCACTTCTACATCCACAACGCCGACGATTCAGGCTTCGTTTGCGAAAGAGCCTGCAAAGATTCTGTGAAATTACCTGTAGGATCTGCTGCACCATTTAATTGCCGGTGGCGTGCGTGGTGCGGCTCAAGGATTTCGGAGCAGGTGCGATGTTCGAGGGATGCCAGGTTGACCCATTCTGTGATCCTGCTGGCGAGAGCTGGTAGTGGCCTCGCCTCACGGGGATGCGCATGCGACATTTCGATTTACCCGCGCTCCCCTGGACAGCCTGCACAAGGAGGAGGTGGGCAGCTGGTCCTTGAAATGTCCGCCTGACGCAGGCCTGCCTGCTCGGCCTCGAGGCGCAGATTCTGCCTGGGCCGCGGACCGATCTGCTGGATCACCATCCCGGCCGCCAACGAGCCGAGATCGCCGCAATCCTGGAGGCTGCGCCCGGTCGTGTAGCCGTACAGGAATCCCGCGGCATAAAGATCGCCGGCGCCGGTGGTATCGACCAGTTCCCTGATCGCCCTCGCCTTGATGATGACGGTCTCGTCGCCGCGCACGATCACCGAGCCTTTTTCCGAGCGGGTGACGGCGGCGATCTTGCAATCCTTGCGGATCGCGGCCAGCGCCTCGTCGAAGGACGCGGTCTGGTAGAGCGATTTGATCTCGTGGCTGTTGGCGAAGACGATGTCGACGGTGCCCGAGCGCATGAGGTCGAGGAACTCGTCGCGGTAGCGGTCGACGCAGAAGGAATCCGACAGCGTCATCGACACTTCGCGCCCGGCAGCATGCGCCAGCCTGGCGGTCTGCCGGATTGCCTCCTTGGCGCGCGGCGGATCCCAGAGATAACCCTCGAAATAGGTGACCTTGGCGCCGGCGGCCTTGTCGGCCTCGACGTCTTCCGGGCCGAGTTCGACGCAGGCGCCGAGATAGGTGTTCATCGAGCGCTCGCCGTCTGCCGTCACGAAGATCATTGAACGGGCGGTGGGCGGCTCGCCTTGGAGCGGCTTGGTGTCGAAGGCCACGCCCTGGGCATGGATGTCGTGGGTGTAGATCTCGCCGAGCGTGTCGTTCGACACCTTGCCGAAAAAGGATGCGCGGCCGCCGAAACTCGCGACGCCGGCAGCGGTGTTGCCGGCGCTGCCGCCCGAAGCTTCGATCGCCGGTCCCATGCGGCTGTAAAGCAGTTCGGCGCGCCTGGCGTCGATGAGGTTCATCGCGCCCTTGATGATGCCGTTGCTTTCGAGGAAAGCCTCGTCGCACTGCGCGATGATGTCGACAATGGCATTACCGATGCAAAGCACGTCATATTCCGGCATCAATGTCTCCGCCAACAACTAACGGTTTTCTGCCATGCCGGCCGGGCGCGGCTCTAGCGAGTTGGAATGGGCGCCTCCGCATGGCGATCGATCCGGCGTCGGCCCTCACGCGGCAGCGAGTCCTGCCTCGCGCCGCAAGTCGTCGGCTCTGTCCGTCCTCTCCCAGGTGAACTCAGGCTCTTCACGGCCGAAGTGCCCGTATGTCGCGGTCTTGCGGTATATCGGGCGTAAGAGATCAAGCATCTTGATAATGCCCTTCGGTCTGAGATCGAACAGCTCAAGAATGAGGCGCTCGATCCTTTCTTCCTCAATCCTCGCGGTCCCGAAAGTATTGACCAGGACAGAAACCGGAGTGGCCACGCCGATCGCGTAAGCAAGCTGAACCTCGCAGACCTCCGCAAGTCCGCCAGCAACGATATTCTTCGCGACATACCGGGCCGCATAGGCAGCCGAGCGGTCAACCTTGGATGGGTCCTTGCCCGAAAAGGCGCCGCCGCCGTGACGCCCCATCCCGCCGTAGGAATCGACGATGATCTTGCGTCCAGTGAGGCCGCAGTCGCCGCGCGGCCCACCGACCACGAACCGCCCCGTTGGATTGACCAAGAACTTGGTCCCCGTCGTATCCAAGTGGGGCCGCAAGACCGGCTTTATGATCTCCTCAATGACGCCTTCCCGGACTGCTTCATGTGAGATCTCCTCGTCATGCTGCGTCGACAGGACTATGGTATCCAGCGCCACCGGGCGGAGACCTTCATAGCGTACGGACACTTGAGACTTCACGTCCGGGCGCAGCCAGCTAAGCTGTCCCGCCTTCCGGATCTCTGCCTGCCTTTTCGTCAAGCGGTGGGCGAGCTGGATCGGCAAGGGCATCAGCGAATCGGTGTCGCTGCATGCAAACCCGAACATGAGGCCCTGATCCCCCGCTCCCTGGTCCAGATCCAGTCCTCGTCCCTCGTCAACGCCCTGGCTAATGTCGGGCGACTGCTCGGTGAGGGCTACAACGACCGCGCAACACCGACCGTCAAAGCCGATGGCATCCTCATCGTATCCAATATCGACAATCGTATCGCGGGCAACTTGGCTGTAGTCGATCCGCGCCTCGCTGGTGATCTCGCCAGCCAGAACGACCATCCCTGTCTTCACCAACGCTTCACAAGCGACGCGCGCCTTCGGATCGTTGCGGAGAATCGCATCGAGGATGGCATCCGAAACATTGTCGGCCAACTTATCCGGATGGCCCGCGCCGACGGATTCGGAAGAGAATACGAACTGCCTAGCCATGGAATGCCTCGCTTTGGTTGCTGGAGTTGGATGGGGCTTTGGTTCGCCCGCCTTACCTGTCGGTGATGCCAGGGACCTCGAACGCAGCGCAGAAGTCCGCAACGTCTCTTCGCACGCTGGCATGAACATCTGGGTCGTCGGGCTGGCGGCAGACCAAGTCAATGAAAGCGGCGATCTGCACCATTTCCCCCTCCCGCATGCCCATGGACGTCACTGCTGGCGACCCCAAGCGAATCCCGCTTGTGACCGCCGGATCGCGCGGGTCGCCCGGCACCATATTAAAGTTCGTAATGATGCCTGCCCTTGCCAATCGCTCGGCATAGGCTTTGCCCGACAGGGGTCGATCGCGAAGATCAAGGATCAGCATGTGATTGTCAGTCCCGCCGGTGACCAGGTCATAACCTCGGTCCAGAAGCGCCTCGGCCAGAGCCTTGGCATTCTTGACGATCTGCTGACCGTAGCTACGGAAGGACGGGTTCGCGGCTTCCTGCAAAGCGACAGCTAGCCCGGCGATGATATTCATGTGGGGCCCGCCTTGCAGGTGAGGGAAGACCGCGCGATCTATACGTCTTGCGAGATTGTACTTGCTCTTCGAATGGTACAGCGCTTGATAGCGGTCTTCATTCCTTGACAAAATGAAGCCTCCGCGTGGACCGCGGATCGACTTGTGAGACGTGCTGCTGACGACGTCGCAATGGCGCACGGGGTTGGGATGCGCTCCTGCGACGATCAGGCCGCTGATGTGCGCAATGTCCGCCACGAGATAGGAATTCGCCTCCAGAGCGATTTCGGCCATTGCCGCGTAGTCAAAGGCACGCGGATAAGCTGTTCCGCCGACCCAAATGAGTTTCGGCCTTTCCCGCTTGGCTGTCTCGCGCAGGCGGTCATAGTCAATTTGCTGCGTCTTTTCGTGCAGCCCATAGGGGACTCGTTGATAATCAGTCCCGGAAAAGTTGATGGCCCAACCATGAGTCAGATGGCCCCCTTCCGGGATGGGCAAGCCCATGACCTTGTCACCGGGGCTCAAAAGCGCGCGATAGACGGCCTGGTTGGCCGGGGAGCCGGAATAAGGCTGGACGTTGGCGTGTTCGCTGCCAAATAATGTTTTCAAGCGCTCAATGGCGAGCTTCTCAAGCTCATCGACGATCTCGTTTCCCGCGTAGTAGCGCGCACCCGGGTACCCCTCGGCGTATTTGTTCGTGAAAATCGAGCCGGTCGCTTCCAGCACGGCCGAGGAAGCAAAGTTCTCAGAAGCGATTAGTTTGAGCGTCGTCCGCTCCTGCCGCTCCTGTCCTAGAAGCAGTTCGTGAACGCGGCAATCGACCGTGGCCAAGGGAGACAGACCGTAGATGTCGGGCTGCGCGATGGCGCCGCCGGCGGAGTTGTCCATGGTAGTTTCGCGCTCCAACTGGATTGATCTATTTCACGATCAAGCAGGCGGTCCCCTTCGACCGCGCGTCTTGTATCGCTTCGAGGCGTTGTAGGTCTCGTTTATGATGCCCATCGCCGTGGGGCAGGAGATCGACCAAAAATTGAACCAGCCCGCTGTCCTTGCCTCCTGCTTTGAGATGGTATGAGAACCACGGATGTTGTTCGTTGCAGCAAAGAAAGTCGGCTCTGGCGAGCAGCCGGACGTGTCGCACAACGTGCTTGCGACTCAGATCCAGAATCTCCGCTAGCTCGCAGACAGTTAGGTCCGCATGCGCGCAAAGGCCCAGGATTCGAAGGCGATCAAGATGCGCTGCCGTCCGTAGGCGACTGACCAGTGTCATCATTGGTCAGCATCAAGCCACGTAGAAAGACTGAGCACTCGTCCTACTAACTTTGTCATTTGGCGTCCTCCGCAGATGCTTCAGGTTTCGACAAATTATGTTGTTGCTTACCATTCGCAGCCGTTTTGGAGTTGCTAAGAGTCTATGAATTTCTTTGAAGAATCTGTTGCAACGCCTGCACGCGAATTGGCGAGGTGCTGATCAGGCAGCGAGATTGGCGAACTGCTTGGGCCCGGGAAGGATTCGGATTGAAAGCGTATCTCGCTTGTCGTTTTTGCATCACGGCTGTTTGGCGTCAGCGCCAGTGAGACAGAATTGGCTTAGCGAAGAAGGGAGGATTTCTGGCTCATCGGAGCCCTTCACAGGAGCGAAGATGAGACAGAAGGCCGGGACACCGAAACCGTCTGTAGAGATGGTCATCAAGGACATCCGCCGCGCCACCCGCAAGCAGTATGGAGCGGAAGAGAAGATCCGTATCGTGCTGGAAGGTCTGCGCGGCGAGGAAATCGATCGCCGCGCTGTGCCGGTGCGAAGGAATTGCCGAGAGCCTTTATTACAACTGGTCGAAGGAATTCCTCGAGGCCGGCAAGAAGCGGCTGGCGGGTGACACGGCGCGCGCCGCCACCACCGACGAGGTCGCCGCGAGACGCGCGTGACGGCAAGTTCCTCTAGCCGGGTTTATGCACGGCGCTGGACGTTTGGCGGCCTGAGGTGGTGATCTGGTCGCCGTTTCGGTTCTTTTTGACAAGCTGCTTGGGCGCCGGCGGTGATCCGTCGTGGTGGAAAGCGGGGGTTTGCAGGTTGCGGTCGGCGGGTTCGTTTCGGGGCGTTGGCGCCCCATCGGCTACGTCACGAGCCGCGGGATCCGATCAAGCACGATGCGCAGGATGCGCTGGTCCGGCAGGAGGTCGGCAGGTGCAGGCGGATCTGGGTTTTCATCTCGACCACGCGCGCGGCGATCTTAATGAGGCGCAGTCGCAGCGTGTCGAATTGGGCGACTGCGAAGCTCGAGCGTTTCGGCATTGCGGCGCGCAGGCCCCACATAAGCCAGTAGGCGCCGGCATGCAGGAACAACCGGAACTGGTTGGCCGTCGCTCTTGTGCAGGAGGTGCGGTCGGCGGCGAGATGCGTCTTCCACGACTTGATGTGGTTCTCGGCAGCGCCGCGCCGGCAGTAGACATCCTCGTAGAGCGCCTTGGCCTTGCCACCGGCAAGGTTGGTGACGATGAAGCGGGTGTCGGCGCCTTGGGCGCCGACCTCGACCCGGGCGATGATGCGCTCGACACGGCTCCAGCTGCCGGCGCCGTCAAAGAATTCCTTGAACCTGCGGACCTTGTCCGTCTTCGCCGACGCTTCAAAACGCGCCAGCGTGCTGACCTCCAGGTCCGCGACATGCTTGCGCAATGTGGTGGTGGACGCCACGCCGAGAATGAAGTCGACACCGTTGGCGCGGCACCAGTCGATGACCGGCGGGCTGCAATAATGGCTGTCGGCCCGGATCAGGATCCGGGTGTTCGGCCAATTGCTCCGGATCGCCCGCACCAGGCGGCGCAGGTGGGGGCAGATTTCTGCCCCACTCGGCCGCTTGGCCGGCCGCAGAACCGCACCGATGAAGCGGCCATCGCCATCGAACACCACGATCGGCTGGAAGCCGTACTCGTCGTGATGGGCATTGAACAGGCGGAGCTGCTGGCCGCCATGCACGGCATCAAACGTGTCGTCAACGTCGAGCACGATCCGCTTCGGCACCTGCCGGAAGGAGGCGCAGTAGAGATCGACCATAGCCCGACCCATCGCAACCAGCTCCCGCATGCCGGGCAGGTTCTCTAGCCGGCACAGCGTCGACTGGGAGGCCAGATCGCGACCCGAAGGCAGCGCATCCTGGGCCATCTTGAAGGCCGGATCGCAGCGCAACCGGTTGGCGTCGTTGCCATCCTCATAGCCGGCGGCAATCATCTTCATGCGGAAGCCGATCATATCGGCCACGCTGTGGACGACCTGGTCCGGGCAGCGCGGATCGTCGATGCAGCGCGCCAGACGGTCAGCCACACGCAGCCGTTTCTCCACCTCGGCCAGAGCGAGAACCCCACCGTTGGACGACAGCATGCCGCCGTCGAAGCGGGCAACGACGGCCTTGCCGCCGACAGATGACAAACCGCTCAGCGGCAGCGTAAGATCATTCATGGCGGGTGTGGTCTCCGGAAATGATTCGGATCGGCCTTAGCAACCAAATCCTACGTCATTTCAACGGCTTGCACCACATCCGCCAACCCGCCGTGAATTTTTCAGGCTAGGAGCCGATGGATGTTCGTGATCGTATTCGGTCCCTGGCAGGCGGGCTTGGAAGTCGAAGCGGCCGCTTGAAGGGTCAGATCCTCTGCGCAGCTAAGCGGCCCTACGCGCAAACATAGTTGCGCATAGGAGGTATATAGCTGCGCATAGACTTTAAAATTGCGCGTAGGTGCGCTTAAATTGCGCATAGAGTGTTATGCGCAAACAAAGGGAGGCGAAGTGGTACGCTGCATCCTAGTGGATTGATTCCAACGTTTGGAACCCGCGGTTTCGGGCGGCGATGATGTCATCGGGGTTGGCTTTCCAGATGAATGGTTGCGGGTTGTCGGCATTGTATTCGCGGATGAAGCGGTTGATGGCGGCCTGAAGATCGACAACGGAATGGAAGACGCCGTGCTTGAGCCTGCGCCGGGTGAGTTTGGCGAAGAAGCCCTCGACGGCGTTGAGCCAGGAGCAGGATGTTGGGGTGAAATGGATTCGGGTCAAGGAGCGAACAACGCCCGAAGTATCGTTCGTGGACCCAAGAGCGAACGCATATAGAGCGGCAGCTGTCAGACTTGCGCCACATTCCGGTCGTTGAGCAGACTAGGCGGCGTTCTAGAAGCTGCAGTCGTTGCGGCAATCGATAATCCAGAAATGACTCCGCGGTCCCTCGTTGATGGGACGGAGGGCTTCACTATGGGTCGTCGCCAAAAGTCACATATTGGTTGGGCGTGGGATGATCGAGCGACGCTTCGATACGGTTCGGCTTGAAACCGCACGGTTTCTCTTGAAGTCGAGCGGTTTTAATATATTCTGGTGGTTCGGGCTGCCAGATTAGCCGCAAGCGAGGTGCCAAATGACCGATAGGCAAAAATTCAGTGACACCGTCACGCCGTTAGTCAAGCTGATCGAGAAACCAGCAAGGGACGACCTCCTTGAGGCGTTAGCGCTGATAGGTGAGATCGACATCGACGTTGTCTCGGCTGAACAAGCCAACAAAGGGGTGCCAACCCTTCGAAGAGCGTCTAGGGAGGGCGTTCCATCCCTAATTGTCAATCGCGGCAAACTCCGTTCCCTTAAAGATACGGACATTATGATGTCGCTCGATCAGCTCATGAAGCTCATAGGTACGGTCTATGAAAGCGCTGAGAGACACGTCGCGAGCCGCAGGGCTGCCGACGCGCTCCTCAGCCAATTGGAGCCCACGGACCCATCAGTTGCGAAAATGCGGATCGCGCGGCGCCAGTCTGAAGAAACCATCGGTGGGCGTAGGCACCTTACTTAACATGGCGGCTTATCTGCTCGGCTCCCAGGCCGTCCTCGACATTGCGAAGAACCTCAATCTCCCAGCCGAAAAATGGCTGAGAGCTGCCGGCGAACGTCGCATCATTGAGGACGACCTGTGCATAAGCTCCGTCGTTCCTATGACCGTCATGCATACCATCGACTCGTGGATCCACGAGGCGCGCCGGCAGCGAAGTGGTAGCCTAGCAGCACTCGGCGCGATGAAGCGGAATGCTGAACGTTTCCTCGGTGCATTCATGCAAAATGACCGGATCATTCCAATGGATCACAAAATCGCTGAGCGCTGGGGTGACCTTCTCGACATGGATATTGTCTATGCTGACGAGGACGGCGCCACTTATGGAGTTGGCAGTGCTGAGAAGGTCGAACTTGCGACCGCGTCAGTCGGTCGGGATGGCCGGCCTTTCATCTATGTTGACCGACTGCAGGCGGCGCATACCCTCGTGCCGAATCTCGTTGTCGAATGCCCTTTCGAGTTCGCGGCCTCGCTTGAGGCGGACAAGTGAACGAGGGGCCAACGGCTATCGACCGCTACCAAATTCTGGCGCTAAGCGGTGGCGGCTTTCGCGGGCTGTTCACTGGAGAATACCTCAGACGGTGCGAAGAGTTTTACTCACTTAAAATTCATGAGCGCTTCGATCTGATCGCTGGAACCTCAATCGGCGCATTGCTCGCAGCAGGCTTTGCGCTGGGGCGGCCTGCAGCGGACCCGTGTGAGGCGATGATCGCCTATGGGCCACGAATCTTTGCACGCTCGCCAATGACCTTCCCTAGGCGTCTTCTTCGTGGATCTCCGTATGACACCACGATACTAGAAGAGGCGATCGAGGCAGTGCTGACGCCAGACGGCGCGAACATGCCCCTGAACGAGATTGACCACCCGCTGATGATCACCGCTGTCAACTACACACAAGGATCATCAACGATCTTCAGGTCGAGAGGTCTTGCCCAAAGCCGCGCATCGGACGTGCGCGTCAAAGACGCAGTGCTCGCGAGCGCGGCGGCTCCAACCTTCTTCCCCTTGAGGAAATTGAAGACAGACCAATTTGCCGACGGCGGCCTTATCGCCAATGCACCTGATTTGCTTGCCATCACTGATACGATTGCGGCCAGACGTGCACCGCTAGACTCAATTTATCTGCTGTCGGTAGGCACCGCAGCAAGGCGAAAAGGGGCAGCACTTCACGAACGTCCGCTGTCTCCGTCCATCTTGTCGTGGTTCTTCGTGCGGGGATTGGTGCAAACCATCATGTCAGCCCAGGAGGATCTCACGATTAAAAGCGCTGCCCAGTTGCTTGGCGAGCGGCACCTTCGCATCGACGAAGAGCCGGCCCAGCAGCAAGTCGCCGCTATTGCCGAACTCGACTATGCAACCAGCCGCTCGATCGAAACGCTGATATCGCTTGCATCGCAAGCTTTTGAGAGAACCGGACGGGAGCGAAAATTGCGCGCCTTCTTTTAGTTTAGCGGCGGGCCATTGTGCTCACGAGGAGCCGCATTTGCTCCCGCTCCCAGACACTATAGTGTTCCGGGTCCTCCCAGAATGACCTCCAAGCCTTGTCAAGCCGATCTGACCACGGTGTCAGCGCGCCCGGAACAGCCAGGTTGATACCCATCGCTTCAATGCCGCCATGGGCGATATCGACAATCTTTTCGATGAGGTCGTCGGAATAACATTGCCGGTATTCGGGTTCGGCCCGCTCACCGCGGTGATCCATCAGGTTCGTCCAGGCCGTACGGAGCACAGCGCATTCCTCGTCGAAACCGATCCGGGTCAGGGCGGAAAGGATGATGCGCATACGTGCATCATCGGCAGGGGGGGGGTCGAGCCGGTCCAACGAGACCGAGAAGGCATGCTGCCCCTTTTTGATCGCAAGGTGATAATGTGACCATGCGTAAGCAGGTCCGCAGCTCAGCGCCGCAAACACGTCGCAAAAGCTTTCCTCCAGCCAATATGTTTGCCAAAGCTTTCCCCAGCGCAAGAACTGATCCTCAATGGCTCGCACTGCACGCGCTCTTTTTGCATCCAGGATCGCTTTGGCTGTGTGATGAACCACAGCGATCTTGGCTATTGTGAACGCCTTCCGATAAGGCTCGAGCACAGGTCGATCATCATAGGTTACATGCAAAAGCGGATGTGCGAGTTCGTGGTAGATATCTGCCAGATGAAGAAAATAGCTGCCTTCGAGAAGCGGCACGATCAACAGGTTATAATCAGCGAGGATGCCAAAGTGGGATGCCGACAGGTGTGTTACGATGGGCGGGACAAGCGGGTAGGATATGTCGCTACAGATCGAACGCACGACGGCGTTGACGAATTCTGCTTCAGGCTGAACCGTGGCGAGGGCAGTCGCACCGATTGTTTCGATTTCCTCCAGGCGGTCGCAGTACCTCCTGAATTCGCGAAGCCGGCGCGGGGACTGAAGCTTTTCGTCGACGATCAACTCCTGCTGAAGCTTTCGTAGCCCGGTGAGGGTCTCCGAAAGTTTTTGGGTGCAATGCTGCCTTAGTCCGTCATAGTCGCGATGGTGGGCTTTGTCGAAGAGCATGCTGAGCGCCCTGGCACGTTCGATCGTCTGCGAGATCGATCCTGCGAGATATTGCTCCAGCATTCACCGTCCCATACGATGCGCGATCGCCGTTCGTTGACGCTCGATATGAGAGGAAAGGTTGGCGATGCGCGCGATCAGGGTAGGATCGATGCTCCCTGCTAACAAACGCTGCGCCAGATCGTCCAGGTTGTCTACCGGCTGACCGAGATCATCACTCAGCATGTCCGCAAGTTGAATAGCCCTCAGCGACATATCCGGATTGAAGCCAGCGGAAATCTCGGCAAGCAGCCTAACAAGTCTTTCACGATGTAGTGAGACCTGCTTCTTGGTCTGCAGATCTACGATGACGTCGTCAAGCAGGGTGGCGTAGTCCTCGAAGGAAGAATGAACGCTAGACAACAGCCCAAGCTCGCTCATGCCGAAACCTCGCCCTGATCGTCCAACCCGAAATTCAGCTCATCCGCATCATAGTCGGCGGCGTCTTCGAAGAGGACGCGGTCGCAAAGCTTGATCGAGACCGGCAATCGCGTGCCCGTTTCCGGAGACGACCAGGCAAGGCAAGAGAGGTCGAAAATGTCGGAGAGACAATCTTCTATCGTCATGGTCCCCCACACGCGCACGGCATGTAGCGGCCGCGCTGTTCCACGTCGCCCAAAGGGCTGACCCGTGGTGCAAACATAGCCTTCGCTCTCGCTGAGCGCTTCCCAGGTTCCGACCCGTGGATTGAAAGTTCGACGGCGATGGTCGGGCGAGACGATCGTATCGAACAATCGAAGCGTTACCGGGCCGCTTTTTTTGACCTCAACGATCGTCAGGTCGAAATCGGCGGCGATGATCGCTGCCTGGGCCAGCAATGCGCAGGCCTTTTGCAAACCTTCGATCTCGGTAGGAAACGTTCGCCCGTCGCGATGCACCACGATCCTGCGGGGGCGCGTCTTGAAACTTGCCGCCTCCAGCTTCACGAGCTCGACGAGATAGTTCGCCACCTGCTCGGCGCTCAGCTGCTCACGCTGGCGGGAGGACCAGGTCTTGCAATGGGCGATACGCCCGCCTTGGGCGATGAGCGACAACGCTGCTGTGTTCTGCTTCACATCGATGCCGATCACCATATCTGCCCGCGTTTGCCCCTCGAGAACGAAGGGTATCTTGCGGTTTGAAAGCAAAACTTTGCTGAGCGCTACGTTGCGTAGATAGGCTTCGAAGCGTCTCTTGCGTTTGGGCTCGACCTGATAGATCGGACCTTCGCGACGTTCAATACAATGATAGCTACCGCGCGCGGTGTCCGTGTGAATGACTGCCGCCACCAGTTCGAATTCGACCGGAAAGTCCTTAACGATCATCGCCTCCAATTGATCGGTCATCCGCGCACGGTGATCGAGGCTGTGAATCATTACCAGCGCATTGCCCGGTCTGAGCGCAGCGCGGCTCATCGCCTGTTTGATGACCTTTGCCTGTCCAATGAAGCTTCGCTTTGCGCCGAGGTCGTCATAGGTGATGATCTCGGGATCATAGGGTCCGCCCTGCGGGTAAAGGCCGGATACGATCTTTTGAAGATCCGCCTTGAATTGATCACCGAAGCCGTTGGCTACAGAGGCAGGAAGAACGAGATACTGTCGACCGAGAAGCGTTCTATCGTGAAAGCCGGCCCGCTGATCGGCAAGAAGCTCGCTGCGCTTTTTGCCGAGCTCCTCAATGCGTACGCGCGTCCCGATCGCAGGTTTTCCGGAGAGCGCCAGAATATGCTTGTTGCCGAATTCAAATGACGGAATCCAGAAGCGCTTTCCCTTTCCAGGGACGGCAGATCGAGAGACGCTCAACTCTACATTGCCGAGTTGGAGCCGTTTTAGATGGTCGTCGATGAACTTCTCCGTCAACTGACGTCGGACTTCCGGTTCGAGAATCGCATGTGATTGCAGACGCGCGCCGTCTCGCGTGTGAACGTCTTCGACGAGGTAGCAGAGGCCAGCAGGCGCATGCTTGAGTTCTGGCCCGACTGTTCTGTAGAAGATGGCCGATCCGGCCGGATCGAGATTGGCGACAACGTCTGGCACCGGCTTGCGCGACTTGAAGTTCGCATATTCAAGCAGACAGAATATGCGACCGTCCTCGGCAATCAGCGGATGGCTGATATCGAAATCGGCTACTCCTTGAAATCCGATCTCAAACCATTGATGCCCGAAACGGTAGACTAAAGTTCTGCCGACGAGACGCTTGCCGTCTTCTGGTTGCAGATTCTGTTGAAGAGGCCGCGTCTGAACGAATTTCGAGCGTACGTCGATACATAGGCCCCAGCCGCCAGTTGGCGACGGGACGACGCGAAGGCTGACGCCGTGATAGAGGCCTATATTTTCAAAACTCCTGTTTGGTGTCTTCGCATAAAACGCCTGCCCGGCCCGCGGTTGCCAAAGCATTGGCCGACCGTGCAGCGGGGACTGGATAGAGAACTGCAGGAAACGCTGACGCAGCAGGGTATATTCGTCGTTTGCCGTATTGAAATCGAGATCAATGGTCTCGCCGGTTGGCTTCAATGTCACCACCATTGCGACCAGTTTCACATGTGGAGGAATCCCTGCATCGGTAGGAATGACGATATGTCGGGCTCCATCGCGCTCGATCGTCGTAACCGGCGCCTTGAGAAGTCGGCTCAACCGATCGATCAGCATCTGGATATTGCCGTGATAGGCCGACGTCCCGGGGGGCAGGCCAATGATCTTGTAGACAGAATATTGCACCGACAGCTTTGAGAGTCCGCTAACCGGGTAGATATTAGTTTCAGTCGGCATCGACGGTCTCCCTACACAAGGGCCGATAACTGCATGCATCGCATGCCTCTGGCGAGCGAGCCTGAAGAAATTCCTCGACGTTGAATTCATCAAACTTTCGACCGTCGACGAGACAGGCCATCTCGTAGGCAGTTGATTCAAGAAACTCTTCGGCGGCAGCGAAGTCATCCTCGGTGAGGCGGTGCGCGCGCACGGCGCCGGTCAGAAGCTGTACTTCGATCAGTCGTATGTTGCTGGCCGTGCGCTCGATCTTTTCGAAAAAGTCCGACCAGTCACGATGCGGAGTGCAACGTTCGATCGCAAGGGCGTAAGTGGCAAGCTGGAGCCAAGCATCGTGGGTTCCATGCGCGTGAACCTTCCAATCGATAATCGTTGGTTGGCAGCCCAGCTCGAAAGCCACAAGGTCGGGGATTGCGACGACTGTGATGTCGTCCATGATTTTGAACTGCAGAGACCGCTGGGCGACAAGGAGGTCGGCATCCTTAATCACCTGCTTGACGACGTCGCTCTGATAGAGAGTCCGTAGCGCCCGTTGAACTTCCTCCCAGGCGCGGGAGAAGTCGTCTTCCGAAATCACGTCGTCGTCTCGGAAGAGTGCAAAATCTGGGTGTTTAGTATCGATGTCGATGTTGTTTACAGAGTTGGTTCGTGCGAAGGCGAGCTGCCGTTGGAACCGCTGCTCAGCAATGCTGATGATGTCCTTGAAGCTTGGAAATTCACGTCCTTGGCTGGGACGCGCAACGATCTCGTCGCTGATCAGAGTATCGACGAGCCTGCCTCTCCAGCCGCTTATGCTGTCGGTCTTGCCGAGCAGGTGGACACGACGTCGTTCCGGTGCCTTCGCCTGGCCGACGCCAACGATATTTCGATAATACCATTGACGTTGGCAGCCCCGAAACGAACGCCCTCCCGAATAGGACCACTTCATTCCAACCTCCTTCGCCTTGACCGGATGAAGGATAGATATTCGAGAAGCTGCTCCTCCTCCTCGTTGCTTACTGCGCCAATTCTTGCAGCAAGGCGGGACGCGGTCGATGGCGCGTCCCGCTGAAGTTCCGATGTAGGATAGCCGGCCAGCTCCATTAGCAATGTGTATGGCACACGATACTCGGCAGCCAAGGCATGAAGGTTCTTAGGAGCCGGTGTCTTAATTTTCCCGTGTTCGAGCTGGCTCAAATAGGCGTTCGAAATACCCGTGGCTGCTTCCACTGCTCGAAGGCTGAGTCCAAGCTTCCGTCGCGCTGCGCCGAGAAAATCTCCGAGTTTCTGAGTTTGATTCTCCATCTGCAAAGAATGGAGCGCATTGCTAATTTTGTCAAGCGCCCACTCTTTGAGAGCCCATCCATAACGCCTTGCTAGGCCATACAAAATTTTATATGGTTAGGGGCGGAGCCTCTGAGCCTGCCTTGCCGCGATGCCCCAACAACTCTTTGAAAGCAGCTTCGCATGCAAGTCCAAGTCAGGAAGCTCACTGGTAGCTGGGATCTTGGCTATGCCCTGCATAAGCACACCCTTTCAAGTGTCTATCTTGGGGATGACGAATTCGGACATCCCAGGTTCGATACGACCCGCTCGGAACCGGGCGAGGCCCTATTCAAACTCAAATACCGAAACGACTGGACGCAGGTGGGACCGCTAGCAGCACAAGTGCAAGCTTCGTTGTTGCCCCTGTTCGGAAAAATCGGACTGATCATTCCCATGCCCGCTTCAAACGTACGCCCTAAGCAGCCCGTGGACGAGATTGCGAAAGAACTTGGTCGACTTACAAATGCCCCCGTATTCGACAATCTCATTGTGAAAGCGCCGGCGCCTCAAGGCAGCCCGCAGCTCAAGAACCTGAATACTCGCGAGGAAAAGGACGCAGCGTTGCAAGGCCGCTTCAGTATCAATCCAAGCATCACGAATGAAGGTTGTTGGAACGCTCTCTTACTCGATGACTTGTTTGACACGGGCGCAACAATGGACGCGGTCTGCAAAACGCTACGAACATACAAGAAGATTAGTCACGTATACGCCGCTTCGATAACGTGGAAATGAGCCATGACGACCGTATTCATCGCCGGATCGATATCCATCAGTCGCCTGCACGAGAAGGTGCAAGAGAGGATCGGTAAGATTGTGTCGTCCGACCTCGATGTTGTGGTCGGAGATGCCGATGGAGCTGACACGTCCATACAGATGTGCCTCCGTGACTATCGAGCTGAAAGGGTCACTGTGTACTGCACAGGCGATAGCCCTCGGAACAATGTTGCGGCGTGGCCGATTCACAGGGTTCATTCGAAGGCAAAGGCGGGGAGCCGAGCCTATTTTACCGCGAAAGATTTACAGATGGCTCGACAGAGCGATTACGGGCTAATGATCTGGGATTCCAAAAGCACCGGGACCCTTAGCAATGTAATAGAACTTTTGAGGGAGAAGAAAAAAACAGTCGTTTTTGTAAACAAAGAGAAAGACTTTGTTACCATATCGGACAGAGCCGGGCTGGATTACCTGCTAACATTTATGTCAGCCAATGCCCGTGCGAAAGCTGACGAAAAGATCGGGCTATCGTCTAAGGTCGCTAATATCACGCAGGAACAATTCGCCCTGGACGTCGCGGGCAATGAGCAATCCCCTTCGACGTACGATACCCAGGCTGGTGTCACGGAGGTGGCTGCAGAATATTTAGCTCATGCTGAAAGCATGAAGCTCCGCTTAGAACTCATGTTTGCGTTAAAGGAGTACATTTTTCGCGCTCACCTGAGTCAGTCACAAGCTGCTAAGGTATTCGGCGTGACACAACCGCGTATCTCTGACCTAACGAGAGGCAAGGTCGACTTGTTTGGCCTCGATGCTCTTGTAAATATGGCTGCCGCAGCCGGTCTTCGGGTCGAAATGCACGTGCGAGAAGCTGCCTAAGCCGTGAGACTTTCTCGTATCGCAGGTAAGACTCTTCAAAGAGCAGTACGTTGTGCCGGTGGATTGCGTTCGCGGTTTGTGCTCCGAAAGTCGCATAAAAGGGCAGTGAGGAACCTTCCCTTTGAGGAAACACACTGAAAGACCCACGGTTGCGGGGGTCTGATGTGCTCAAGCCTGTGAATAGCGGCCATCGGTCCAGCCCCGAAACGAAGCCTTGCTCGAACAAGCTTGTTTGTGCGTCCGCGATTCGAGCCAGACGTCCGAAGACAAACTGATTGACACGTGGCTTGCGCGTTGGCGGATTTGTCCGATAAAGCTCCGCGGGAAAGGCGAGGCGACGGATCATTCGATCGTCGCCCCACGACACGAGGCAGATCTGATCGGGCGCGTCGTTTCTCATCGAGGAAGAAAGAATGAAGCGCCAGACCCGGCCGTTCATCGTTGAGGTCAAACACAAGCGGGCAATCCCAAGCAGAGTCGCTCGATCTGGGGCGATCTGGACCTGTCCGCCATTGTCGCCGAAACAACGAGAGAATCTGAGAAGGAGACGTGGCAGCCCCACCGTCAGCTTGTTGACTCTCATGCAACACCCCCTGATGTTGAAGATGGGCATCAACCGCGAACGGAGCATCTTATGGCTGACCCCAAGGAAGATGAATCAGCGCAGACCCCAACCGAAGTGCCTGCGACGGGGGAAGCAGCTGTAACGAAGAAGAAAGCTCCACGGGCGAAAGCAGCCAAGGCACAACCAGAACGCCCGCTCGAAAGGCAGCCGCCAAGCCAGTGCCTGCGACAACTGACGCTTCCACGACAGTTCGCAAAGCGCGCAGGGTTTACTCCGAAAAAGAACGCGGGCAATTGCTTGGACAGATCGAGAAGTCGATCGGTCGCGGCGAAAGCGTCAAGAACGCCACAAGCCGGGCCGGCATATCCGAACAGACTTACTATCAGTGGAAAAAGTCCGCTGCACCAGCATCGGACGGCGGCGATCTGAAGGGTCTGCTCGCGCTGGAGGAAGAGAATGCTCGCCTGAAGAAGCTGCTGGCCGATCGACTGCGCAAGGAAAATGCGGAGCTGAAGAAAAAGCTCGGGTTCTAAGCTTGGCTCAGCGCGTGCCTTCTTCGCCACCCCGCTCAAATTCCTCGAGCACTTTGGGCTCGATACGCTGCGCGATCTGCCTGACCTGGAGGCGCTCGAGGATGCTGGGCTGTTTTCGGCGAAAGAAACGAGAATGGGGGACATGCCCGGCTTTTCCGAAGCGGATTAGGAAACCGATGATGGCCAGCCGGATTGAGGAGCATCTTTTACCGTCAGCCGACTCTCAAGGATCCGCCCAATCCTTTGTCATCACGATCTGATAAAGCACCTTCTGGTAGCTTTCGTCAGGTAGGATTTCGCCGGAGTAGCCGGCATCTCGCAAGGCCGCCGTGCGTTCTTTTACCTCGAAGGGCTCAAGCCTGGGATCGAAGCTGATCCGCGTGAAATACTCGTTCGCATCGAACTTTACGGTTCTGACGTCCGGCCGTGGCGTGACGTGCTTCCAATCGCGCCCGATGAGGAGAAGTCGTACCTCATGCTCGTGCGCGAAATAGTCCCGCTTCCACAGCAGAGATTCCGCACGGCCTTGAACCGAGCAGAAGAATCCTGGCCCTCGAGGGCTGTTGCAGGCATTAGCTATCCGTTGGCCGATTTCGGCGTCAGGCAGATAGGAGACGGCGCCGAGAATGACGTGCGCATCCGAACCTTCGGTATGCCAGCCCTCCGATGCCGCAAGCAGGCGGTCGACAGTCGTGGTCACCGTCACACCTTCGCCGGCGAACTCCAGATTGCGCCGCGTTGCCTTATCCAGCATCACCCGGGAATAGGCCCGAAGCAGGGTGTCGGAGCCCGGATTGAGTGACCAGCATTGCGCCCACGCAGGCGCCAGATAGTCGGCTAGAGCATTTTCTCTGAACGCTGATTCAGATTTAGGATTTCCCCGGTTGCAGGTGTCTGATTCACTGCGCCTCGTGATTTGCGAGGAGGTGAGGATGACACAAAGCTTGAGTGCGGACCTTCGCGGTCGGGTGATCTCGGCGATCGAGGAAGGGCTTTCAACACGCAAGGCGGCGGGGCGTTTCCGGATCGGGATCGCCACAGCGGGGCGCTGGTATCGCCGCTACCGGGAGACCGGCGAGACGGTCGCACGCAAGCAGGGCCAGCCGTCAGGCTCGAAGCTCGACCCGCACGAACGCTTCATTCTTGGCCTGATCGAGGAGACGCCGGACATCACGCTCGCCGAGATCGCCGAGAGACTGGCGTCCGCGCACGGCGTGCGGGTTGTTCCTTCAACAGTGTGGATGTTCTTCGACAAGCGCGGCGTCACGTTCAAAAAACGTATGGCTCGCCCCGCCTGCAAGCGATTTTTTGACGGCGTCTCAGTCTGCGCCAACGTATCCGGTCTCGGGGCGATGATCGTCCCCGGCCAAGATGGAGCTTACGCGCGTACCGATCCTCATAAAGACGTCGGCGTCTAGCGCCATTTTTTTGGTCAGGATGTCGGCACACCGTTCGACTGTCAGGCCATCTTTTCAGTCCACTCACAGACAACGCTGGCCTGAAGGTCTCCCTTCTTGGCCGATCTTTGATTATCCGACCGACGGCAACGCCGCCATCTGGAAGGGACGCCCGCTTCTCAGTACCGCCCAGATGATCCTGGCCATCTTCGCCGCCAGCGCGACGACAGCCGTGTTCATATGAGTTCGCGACAGCAGGCCTCGCAGCCATTCGCCCAACAGCGTCTTCCCTTTGGCAAGGGATGGCAGCGCTGCTCGTGCTCCATGGATCAGCATCCTACGAAGATAGCCGTTGCCGCGCTTGCTGATCCCCAGAAGCTTAGGCTTACCTCCGGTCGTCATTTGTCGAGGCACGAGTCCAAGCCAGGCCGCAAGGTCACGGCCCCGTAATTGCCCACCCCCTTGCCAACGGGGTCGAAGCCTGAATCCATGACGGTATGGATCGCGGTGATTTGCAGCGTCTGTCGAAGGACGAACTGATAGACTTGGTGCTGCGGTTGCAGCGGCCGGAGAAGACGTCGCGAACGTCGTCGAAGCCTCCCTCGACCGACCGCAAGGAGCGACGCGACAAGGCGAAGCCGGGTGGCGCCAAGCCGGGACATAAAGGTCACAGCCGTGCCCTGAGCGAGGATTTCGATCGCATCGTCGATCACCATCCCGCCCGATGCACTTGCTGCCGGGCCAGCCTATCAAGCGATCTTCCCGTCGAGACCGTGAGCGAGCACGAGACGATCGATCTTCCGGAGATCCGACCCGTTGTGGAGCAGCACCGACGGCTTTCGGTGCGATGCCCGTCCTGTGGGACGCTGGTGATTGCTCCGGTGCCGGCCGCGGCGAACGGCACCCCCTTCGGGCCGCGCACTCATGCGGTTGCAACCTATCTGAAGACCTTCCAGGCCTTGTCCTACGAACGTCTGCAAGGTGCTTTCGCCGATCTCTTCGGGCTGACGATCAGCCAGGGCGGCCTGATGAACATGCTTCGGCGTTCACAGGCAGCCTTCGCGCCCGAGCGCGACGCGGCCATCGCCGCCCTGCGCCGGGCAAAGGTCGTGGCCTCCGACGAGACCGGCGTCCGCATTGAGGGCAGCAACGCTTATCAATGGGTGTTCCGCTCGAGCGAGGTGGTCGTCCATCGCGCCGCTTTGACCCGCGGCGCCATCGTGGTGCGCGACCTGATGGACGGCCATCGGCCGCAGGTCTGGTGTTCCGATCGCTATTCGGCGCAACAGGGGCATGGCATGGCGCATCAAACCTGTCTCGCCCATCTCGCCCGGGACGTCGCCTACGCCGACGAGACGAGCGATGATATGCTGCCATCGCGGCTTCGCCTCTGGCTGAAGCGGGCCTTTGCCCTGGCCGGCGGGATCGAGACCTTCGCGACCTCGACGATCGCGGCCAAGCGCCGGGCCCTGGAGCGAAGTCTTGCCGACATCCTCCGTGCGCCGACCGCGTGCGATCTGGCGCGTGACCTTCAGATGAAGTTTCGGCGCGCCCGCGATCAGCTCCTGGTCTTCGCCGCCTATCCCGGACTGGTGGAGCCGACCAACAACGCCTGCGAACGCGCCCTCCGTCCCGCCGTCATTCAGCGAAAGGTCACCAACGGCTAACGCGCCATGTGGGCCGCCAATGGCGAGGCCGACGTGCGAACCGTCGTCGACACCGCACGCCTGCGCACCGGAACCAACGCCTTCAAGACTATCCTCCAGACCGTCGGCGCCTGAAATCCATCATGACTGAGCCCGCGACCTTGATCTTGCGAGCCTCTCTTCGGGCCAGGCTTTCTCGGGACATAGAGGTGTCGAGTTCGAGCATGCTCGCCGATCTGGCCGAAGCCATCGTAGCGGCATATGGCTTCGACATGGACCACGCCTACGGCTTCTACTCAAAACTGACGGGAAAGCTGTTCGACTCGCCCCGGCGGTTCGAACTTTTCGCCGACATCGAGGGGAGTGGCTCTCGCAGCGTGAAGCGTACGCGCGTCATCACGGCCTTTCAGAACGTGGGCTCGGCAATGACTTTCCTGTACGACTACGGCGACGAGTGGCGCTTCCGCGTTGAAGTTGTTGAAACTGGGCAGGCCCAGCCCGGAGCCGATTATCCGAGGATCGTCAGCAAGTTCGGCAAGGCTCCATTCCGCGAACTCCGCGTCGAAGACGACAATGCGAGCATCGAGGGC
>NZ_AHAM01000186.1 GCF_000236565.1 Mesorhizobium alhagi CCNWXJ12-2
ACCGCCGAGCTCGAAGCGCACCCGCTGATCACGATCTCACGCGAGGAGATCACCGGCCTGCCCCCGCAAGATTGGGCGCAGGCGATCATCGCCACCGGTCCGCTGACAGCGCCGTCGCTGGCTGAGGCGATCGCCGAGACGACCGGCGCCGACGCGCTGGCCTTCTTCGACGCCATCGCGCCGATCATCCATTTCGACACGATCGACATGGATGTCTGCTGGTTCCAGTCGCGCTACGACAAGGTCGGACCCGGCGGAACCGGCAAGGACTACATCAACTGCCCGATGGACAAGCCGCAATACGAGGCGTTCATCCAGGCGCTGCTCGATGGCGGCAAGACCGACTTCAAAGAATGGGAAGGCACGCCCTATTTCGACGGCTGCCTGCCGATCGAGGTCATGGCCGAGCGCGGCGCGGAGACGGCTCGCCACGGGCCGATGAAGCCTATGGGTTTGACCAATGCGCACAACCCGCAGGTCAAGGCCTATGCCGTCGTGCAGCTGCGCCAGGACAATGCCTTGGGCACGCTCTACAACATGGTCGGTTTCCAGACCAAGCTGAAGCATGCCGAGCAGGTTCGCATCTTCCGCATGATTCCTGGACTGGAGAACGCCGAGTTCGCCCGGCTCGGCGGGCTGCACCGCAACACCTACATCAACTCGCCGGTGCTGCTTGACCCTACGCTCCAGCTCAAGGGGCGCGAGGGCCTGCGCTTTGCCGGACAGATCACCGGGTGCGAGGGTTATGTGGAATCTGCGGCGGTCGGCCTGCTCGCGGGACGCTTCGCCGCGGCCGAACTGCAGGGCCGGTCGCCTTCCATACCGCCTGTCACCACCGCATTCGGCGCGCTACTCAACCACATAACCGGCGGGCACATCGTTTCGGAGGACGAGGCAGGAAAACGCTCTTTCCAGCCGATGAACGTCAATTTCGGCCTGTTCCCACCGGTCGAAGCGCCGAAATCCGAAGGCAAGCGCCTGCGCGGCAAGGAAAAGATCGTCGCCAAGCGCCACGCGCTGACCTCAAGGGCGCTGGCCGACTGCCGCGACTGGCTGGGGCTGGAGCAGAGCGCACAGGCGGCAGAGTAAGCGCCCGACAGGATCGTCATTGGATTTCGGCTGTCGAGTAGGATACTATACTACCCAGCAAGTGATCTGGAGCGCGACTGTGGAATCCGCCGAAAAGCTATCCGTCACCGTGACGCCGGCAATGGCGCGTCTCATTCGCCAGAGGGTCGAGGACGGCTCCTATGGATCGGCAAGCGAGGTGATCCGTGCGGCGTTACGCGCCTTCCAGCGCGAGGAAGAAGAACACGCCGAGCGCATGGCATCGATACGGGCGAGGATAAAGGCGTCGGTCGAAGACACCGGTCCGACCTATTCGAGCGAAGAAGTCTTTGCGGAGCTGCGAAGGCGTTACGAATCAAAGGTGGCCGGGGGATTTCATGAAACGCCTTCCGGTCCGCTGGAGTAGTACTGCCCGAGCGGATGTGAATGCGCTTGTCGATTACATCGCGATATCGTCCGGTTCCGCTTTAGTCGCACTTCGCTACGTCGACCGGATTCAGGCCCGCTGTGAAAAAATCGGCGACGCACCGCATGGTGGTCGCCAACGCAACGATCTGATGCCGCGATTGCGCACCATCCCCTTCGAACGATCCGCCGTCATCGCCTACGTCATCGAGGATAATAAAATCCGCATAACGAACGTCTTCTACGGCGGCCGCGACTTCGAGGCGTTCTTGCGTGAGGCGGAGAATCAGCTGGAAGAAGAATAGTCACTCCGCCGGCTGCACATTCGGCTTTGTCAGCGCGTCTTCGCCCGGCAATCCGGGCTTGCCCGCCTCGCCGGGGTTTCTGCGCACATAATCCGCTTTCAGACTTTCGGAAGTCTCGCGCGAGCCATCATGGCTCCAGCCTGGCGGCGCGAACAGATAGCCGAGGCGTTGGCGCATCGTCAGGCCAGGCGAGAAGGCATCCCGGAACATGCCGATCCATTCGTGGAATGCCACCTTCAGCGGATTGAAGGTGCCGAGATTCTTTACGATGCCGTAGCGCGGCCGGTCCTCTTCCAGCTCCTCGACGAACGTGCCGAACATGCGGTCCCAGATGATCAGCGTGCCGGCATAATTGGCGTCGAGGTAGCGTGGGTTGGTGGCGTGGTGGACGCGGTGGTGCGAGGGTGTGTTGAAGATGAATTCGAACCAGCCCCACATCTTGCCGATCGTCTCGGTGTGGATCCAGAACTGCCAGACCAGGTTGAAGCCGAAGACGAAGGCGATGACTGCCGGATGGAGTCCGAGCAGGACCAGAGGCGCCTGCAGCACGAACATGCCGGTGAACAGGCCCGTCCAGCTCTGACGCAGCGCGGTCGACAGATTGTAGTGCTGGCTGGAATGGTGGTTGACGTGCTCGGCCCAGACCCAGCGGACGCGATGCGCAATGCGGTGGTAGAAATAATAGCGCAAATCGTCGAGCAGGAAGGCGGCCACAAACACCCAGACCGACAGGCCGAGATCGAAGAAGCGGAACTGCCAGACCCAGACCAGCGCGGTATAGGACACCACGCCGAGCAGCAGCCCTGCCACGACGTTGCCGGTTCCCATCATCAGGCTGGTGAGCGTGTCGCGGGTCTCAAACGCACCCTTGGCCCGGCCGGTGCGCACCAACCATAGTTCGATCAGAATGGCAGCGACGAAGAACGGGATCGCCAGTTCAGTGACTTTGGGAAAATCGTTGGCGTCCATGACTCAGGCCTTGCTGATTACGGAATTGAGTGACGGATCGAGCGCTTCGGCGACTTCTCGGGCCTCCGAAGGCTCCGCGAAGACAAAGTCGCCGCCCGGCCAGGTGAAGTCGCGGAAGCGGATCGAGACTTTGTTGCCGGCCAGCTTCAGGCCCTTGATGTCTCGCGCTGAGACGATCCGCGTCAGGAACTTGTCGCCGATCACGCCGACTATGCCCGTGCCGGCTCCGTGGAGCGAGATGAACGCCACTTTTCCGTCCAATGTGAGCCGCACCGCATCGGCATTCTCCGCGGGAAAGTCGATCCGGAAGCGCTGCAGCGCCTCGTCTTTACTGGAGATGCTGGCCTGCCTGCTGCCGCCGGTAAAATGCACGGCGGCCACTGCCAGGGCGATCCCGACGGCAACGATCGCGACGAGTACGGGCAGGCTCATCGGCCGCGTTCTCCTCCCGCCCGGAATACCTTCTTCGGTGACCGAGCACGGCAAGGCGTAGCACGATTGACGTTTACGTCAAGGCGTAGCACGATTGACGTTTACGTCAAGGAGGGCCGCACCGGCCAGCCCCGCCACGCACGTTGCAACAGCAGCCAATGCCTGCGCCATGCGGAGAGTTCGGCGATCTGCCGAAGCGGATCGAAGCCCGGCCGGCTGAGCCGCTTCAGATACGCACCGGTCAGCGCAAGCGGCAGAAATGCCGGCCGCAACTGCTGCGACAGCTCGGATGCTTCCTGCTCGAAGGCACTGAGATGCTCACTTGCAAGCGCGATCATGGCCGCAACAGCGCTCCGCATGCCTGCACCGCCATCGCCGGCGACGAATTCTTCGGGAGACGAGCCGGCGGCTGCGAGAATGTCGCGCGGTACGAAGCACTGGCCGCGCGCGCGATGGATCGGCAGCATCAGGAGGAGCCCGGCAATCGCCTGCGCGCACCCTGCCCTGCCCGCCAGTTGCGCGCATTCGGGCGCCGCGCGCGGGTCGAGAATCATCGCCGAAAGCTGGATGATCGCGCCCGCAGTCTCGCCGCAATAACCCTCGAGATCGGTGCGCGATGGCATCGGATCGTCGTAGAGATCAAATATCCGCGCATCGAGATAGTTCTCGAAGGCGGCAATCGGCAACGCGTGCTTCACGATTGTTTCAACGAGCGCGTCAGCGAGCGGATGTCCCGTTGCCGGGTTTCCGGCGGCGATCACATCGCGCCACCATTGCAGCCTTATCTCGCCGGGCAGCGCTTCATGGATGCGGTCGCGCACCCCGGCGATCTCGGCGTTGAAGGCGTAGAGCGAAAGCAGCGCATCGCGCTTGTCGGCCGGCGCATAAAGCGCGGAAAGGTAGCGGTCGCGGTCGGCTGTGCGCACAGCCTGCGTGACGATCTCGGCATTGCCGGTCATTTTCAGTCGACAGCGATCAGGGCCGCCGCGACGGCGCGATCTTCGGCCAGAAGCACATTGTAGGTTCTGACTGCCGCGCCGGTGGACATCGCGTCAGCCGAGATATTGTTCGCCTTGAGAACGTCCCTGAGCGACGCCGGCAAGCGCCTGATATCCTTGCCGGTGCCGATCAGCAGGATCTCGACCGCTTCCGCCTCGGCGAGCAGCCGGGCGAAATCCGAGGATTTCAGATCCAGAGGATCGGCCGGCTCCCAGGCATAGACGCCAGACGGCAGGCACAGGATCGAACCGCGATGCGACATGTCGGCAAAGCGAAAACCGCCATTGCCGTAGGCTTCGACAGGCGCCCGCCCCGGAAAATGCGCCTCGCGAACGACGATGCCCGCAGCCATGGCGGATCAGGATTTGGACGGCTGCGCCGTCGTCGGAACCGGGGCTTTGCTTTCCGTGTCCATCATACCGGGGCGCAGCTTGAACAGGATGAGCAGCGGTCCGGCCACGAACACTGACGAATAGGTGCCGAACAGGATGCCGAAGATCATGGCGAAGGTGAAGGACGCGATGACCTCGCCGCCGAATATATAAAGCGCAAACAGCGCCAGCAGCGTCGTCAGGCCGGTCAGCACCGTTCGCGAAAGCGTCTGGTTCATCGACAGGTCGAGCAATTCGGGAATCGGCATCTTCTTGTATTTGCGAAGATTTTCGCGCACGCGGTCGTAGACGACCACGGTGTCGTTTATCGAGTAGCCGACGATCGTAAGGATGGCCGCGATGCTGGTCAGATTGAACTCGATCCCAGCCACGACATATAGGCCGATCATGGCGATGACGTCATGCACCGTCGCGACCACGGCGCCGAGGCCGAACTGCCATTCGAAGCGTAACCAGATATAGATCAGCACCGCAACAAGCGAGGCGAGCACGCCCATCGTGCCGGCCCAGGCGAGTTCGCTCGAAACCGTCGGTCCGACCACTTCGACGCGGCGGATATCGTAGTCATCTTCAAGCGCCAGCCGCGCCTTCCCCAAGGCGGATTGCTCGGCATTGTCGCCGCCGCCCTGAGATTCGATCTTGATGAGCAATTCGCGCGGCGAACCGAATTCCTGGACCTGGACGTCACCGAGATTGAGTTCGCCCAGCCGTGCGCGCACATCGCCGGCATCGGCCGCCGGGGCCTTTGCCTGCACCTCGATCAGCGAGCCGCCGAGGAAGTCGACGCCGTAATTCATGTCCTTGGTCATGAACAATACCGCTGAGCCGATCGACAGGATGGCCGACAGTGTGAACGCGTATTTGCGCATCGACATGAACGAAATGCTGGTGTTGTCCGGCACCAGCTTTATGAATCCTTCCGGAATCTGCGTCGGCCGCGCGCGGCGCAGCCAGATCGCGATCATCCAGCGGGTGAAGGTGAAGGCTGTGAACACGGTGGTGACGATGCCGATGGCGAGCGTCACGGCAAAGCCGCGGACGGGGCCGGAGCCGAGATAGAACAGGATGACGGCTGCTATGAAGGTGGTGACGTTGGCGTCGACGACGGTGGCGAGCGCACGCGAGAAGCCGGCGTCGAGCGATTGTACGAGCGACCTTCCCGCGCGTCTCTCTTCCTTGACGCGTTCGTAGATGATGACGTTCGAATCGACCGCCATGCCCATGGTCAGGATGATGCCGGCAATGCCGGGCATAGTCAGCGTCGCGCCGAGCACGGACAGGAGCGCAATGATCATCGCGATATTGGCGATGAGCGCCAGGTTGGCGATTATGCCGAGGCTGCCATAGGCAACGACCATGAAAATGAGTACGAGCGCGCCACCGATCATGGCTGCGATCTCGCCGGCTGCGATCGAATCGGCGCCGAGACTCGGACCGACTGTGCGTTCCTCGACGATGGTCAGATCGGCCGGAAGCGCGCCGGCGCGCAAAAGCACGGCCAGGTCATTGGCGCTTTCGACAGTGAAATTGCCGGAAATCTGGCCGGTTCCGCCAAGGATGGGTTCGCGGATCTGCGGGGCAGAGATGACCTGGTTGTCGAGAATGATAGCAAAGAGCTTGCCGACATTCTGCTGCGTCGCCTGGCCGAAACGCGACGCGCCTTTGGAGTCGAAGCGGAAGGAAACGACGGCTTCATTGGTACGCTGGTCGAAGGTCGCCTGCGCATCGACGAGATTTTCGCCCGAAACGATGACACGGTTCTCGATCAGGTACGGAACCGGCGGATCATCCTGCGAATAAAGCACGGACGAACCTGCCGGCGGGCGGCCCTCGATCGCCTCCTGTACAGGCACGGTCTGGTCGACCATCTGGAAGGTCAGCTTGGCGGTCTGGCCGAGAATGTCCTTGAGCCGCTGCGGATCCTGCAGGCCCGGAACCTGGACGAGAATACGATCGGCTCCCTGGCGTTGGATGATCGGCTCGGTCGTGCCGAGTTCGTTGACGCGGCGACCGACGACTTCGATAGACTGGATTACCGCCGTTCCGACGCGGTAATCGATACCCTCGTCGGTCAGCGTGTAGCGCAGAAGGCCGGGTTCCGGCTCTTCGAGAGACATTTCGGTGATCGAACCGGTGCCGAACAGATTGGCGGCAACAGGTTGGACCAGGGCGTCCAGCGCTTCCTTGGCTTTCTCGACCTCATTGGCCTCGCGGATACGAACCTGGATCGTCCTGCCGGAGCCGGACAGCCCGGTATAGCCGATCCTGGCATCGCGCAGCAGGGTGCGGATATCGTCGCGCGCCGACTGCAGGCGCTCGTCGACAAGGTCCTGCCGGTCGATGGCGAGCAGGATGTGCGAACCGCCTTGCAAATCGAGGCCGAGCGTCATCGACCGCTTGGGCATCCAGTCGGGCAGCGCGTCGAGCGTCGATTGCGAGAACAGGTTCGGCGCAGCGAAGATCAGTCCAAGGAGGACGACCGCCCAGATAGAAACCGTCTTCCAGCGCGAAAAATAGAGCATTGTGCCTCGTCAGTTCAGGCGTTCAGTAACGCATTGTTTCCGCTTTTAATGCGGTTATTTCTTGGCGTTCTGATTGGCCACGGGCTCGCCCTTGACGCGCACATCGGAGATGGTCGCCCGCAGCGCGGTGACCTTCATGCCGCCGAGATCAACCTCGAGTTCGCTGTCGTCGATCACCTTGGTGACCTTGCCAACGAGCCCGCCGCCGGTGACCACCGTATCGCCGCGCCGGATCGCCGCCAGCATCTCGCCGCGCTTCTTCAACTGCTGCCGCTGCGGCCGGATGATCAGGAAGTACATGATCACGAAGATCAGGACGAAGGGCAGGATGCTGATGAAAACGTCGGGGGTTGCGCCGACGCCCTGAGCGTATGCCGGTGTCACGAACATGAAAACTCCTGAAATATGAAGGCCGCAAACGGTCCCGCCAAAGTTGGCCGGAATATAGTCGCTGGAGCCCGCTTTGCAACCGCGCATGCGGCTCCTTACGCGGCTTTTCCGGCAGGATTCAGCGTGTTAGAGCGTTGCCACCATGATTAGACGGACTGCGGATCGCCAAATGAACGACAAGACGCTCGAAACCCTGGCCGCCAAGCTCGACCTCCTGATCGAGGCGGTAGCGCGTTTGGCGCCCGGTAATGTGACGCCGACAGACCTGTCCACGGCCGACTGCTTCGTCTGGGCTGCCGACCCCGGCCTGCTTGAGCCAGTGCATCGGGTGAACCGCGTCGACATCGGGCTGATCCGCGGCGTCGACCGCGTCCGCGACATACTTCTGGATAATACCGAGCGCTTCGCCGCCGGCTTTCCCGCCAACAACGTGCTTTTGTGGGGCGCCCGCGGCATGGGCAAATCCTCGCTGGTCAAATCGGTGCATGCCGCGATCAACGCAGGGCGCAAGAATGCCGAGCCGCTGAAGCTGATCGAGATCCATCGCGAGGACATCGACACGCTGCCGAAACTGATGGCGATCCTGAAGACCTCGCCGTTCCGCTTCATTCTGTTCTGCGACGACCTGTCCTTCGACCATGACGACACGTCCTACAAATCGTTGAAGGCCGCGCTTGAGGGCGGCGTCGAAGGACGACCGGCCAATGTGATCTTCTACGCCACGTCGAACCGCCGGCATCTCCTGCCGCGTGATATGATCGACAATGAGCGCTCGACGGCGATCAATCCGTCCGAGGCGGTCGAGGAAAAAGTCTCGCTGTCCGATCGGTTCGGACTATGGCTCGGCTTCCACAAATGCTCGCAGGACGACTACCTCGACATGATCGACGGCTATGTCCGCTATCACGGGCTGGAGATCGATGCCGAGCGGTTGCGCGCCGAGGCGCTGGAATGGGCGACGACCCGCGGCAGCCGCTCGGGCCGTGTCGCCTGGCAGTTCACGCAAGATCTCGCCGGAAGACTGGGAAAGCCGCTGCGGGATTGAGAAACTTTTTGTAGTTACATTATTGACGGCGGCAGTCTTGGGGCTACATTATCCGTGAAGATCGTTTGGGATGAACGGAAGCGGGCTGCCAATCTCGACAAACACGGGATGGATTTTGCTGTCCTGACAGAAGACTTCTTTCTTGCCGCGTTGATCCGGCCTGCCAGAGACGATCGCTTCAAGGCGATCGGCAGCTTGGCCAAGTCCCAGTTGCAGTCATATTCAGGCGGTTGGGTCGGGAGGGCATTTCGATAATTTCTATGCGCTCTCCCAACATCAAGGAAAGGAGGCCGGCCAATGACTAAGCAAAAGCTTTTGAAGGAGTTTGTACCTGACCGCGGATATAGCCGTGAAGATTGGGACGAAGTCTCCGACAACCCCGAGTGGACGGAAGAGGACCTCAAGCGGGCGAGGCCTTTCAGTGAAGTTTTCCCAGATCTGGCGGAAAGCATCATGCGCTCGCGCGGCCGGCCTCCGGTCGAAACACCCAAGAAGCAGATCACATTGCGGCTCGATCAGGACGTGATCGAAAAATTCCGCGGCACTGGGCGCGGATGGCAGTCGCGGATGAACGAGGCGCTGAAACGCGCGAAAATTTGAGCCTCGTGATCGTGCCCTGAAAAGCAAGCGACCCGCCTATCGTGGGCGGGTCGAATTGCGTAGCGACTAGAGGCGGGCGGGTGCCGATCTATTCCAGGAAGGTCGTCGGATCGACGGGCGCGGAGTTCTTGCGTACTTCGAAGTGCAGCTTGGGCGCATCCGTCGTGCCGCTCATGCCGGAGCGGGCAATTTCCTCGCCGCGCTTGACCTTTTGGCCGCGCGCGACTTTCAACTCGCTGGCGTGGCCATAGACGGTCACCAGCCCATCCTCGTGACGAACGAGCACGGTGTTGCCGAATTCCTTGAGACCGTCGCCGGCATAGATGACGACGCCGTTCTCGGCGGCCTTGACCGGCGTTCCTTCCGGCACCTGGATGTCGATGCCGTCATTGGCCTTGCCCGCGCCCTTGCCGTAGCCCGAGATGACGCGACCGCGCACCGGCCAGCGCATGCGTCCGATGCCGGTGGCGTCGGGCGCCTCCTGGTCGGCCTGCTCGATCAGCTTCTCGGTCTTTTTGGGCGGCGTGTAGGCAACCGGCTGAACTTGAGCAGCTTCCTTGGCCGCGGCCGCCGTTCCCGTCGTCGTTTTATCGACAGCGGCGGGTGCAGCATTTGCGACTGCTCCGGCGGCCGGGATAGTCAGCGTCTGGCCGATACGGATCAGGCCGTCGTCCAGCCCGTTGGCGGATTTGAGCGCGGCCACACCGACGCCGGTCTTCCTGGCGATGCGCGAGAGGGTGTCGCCGGCCGCAACCGTATAGGCGCCGGGGGCGCTGGACGCCTTCGCCTCGCCGGTGGAAGCCGCGACCTGCGACGGGGTCTCGCCTTCCTTCACCTTCGGCGTATTCGGCAATACGGCGAGCTTGTCCTGCGGCGCGCCGGTCGGCGTCGGCACCTTGTTGGCAGGGATGTCGTATTTCGTGCCGGTCGAGGATTTGGCGTCGGCGACGTTCGGATTGCTGTCGGGGGCCGAGACCGGGGCCTTGCTGGAATAGACGTAGGTCGGGATGATGACCTTCTGCCCGGCCTGCAGGCCGCTCTGGTCGTCCAGTCCGTTGACCTTCATGATGACGTTCGCCGGGATGCCGAAGCGGCGAGACAGGTTGTAGACCGTCTCGCCTTCCTTGGCGGTGATCTGCGTGCCGCCGGCGCGCGACCAGCCTTCCGGTTCGCCTTCGAGGCTTGCCATGACGGAATTTGTCTTTGGCTCGGACTTGGCGACCGTGCCGGTCGGTGTCTGGTCGAGCTTGACAGTCGGCGCGATCGGCGAAGGCGCTGCGGCCGTGCGGATCGGCTTTGCCGATGGGGCCGGCGCTGCCGCCACCGGCGCGGGAAGCGGCTGCGAGGAGATCGGCGTCAGGCTGCCGCGCGTGACCGAACCAGTCTGCACAGGGGCCGCGGCAGGCGCCGGTGCTACCGCAACATCGCCGGGAAACGGCTGATCCTGCTTGAGGATCTGGCGCTGGTTGGGAGTCGAGGCGGTGAAGATGTCGTCGATGCCGCCGCCGCCGAAACGCGAGACCTGTTGGCTGCAACCTGCCGCCATGCCCACCACTAGAAAAATGGCCACACTGCGCGCCAGACTGCGCTTGCTTGACCGGAAAACACTGATACGCATCGCAATAACCCGCACAACTCAACACCGACAGGCATGATTAAAGCGCGTTAATGTTACTGGTCAGTTAAGCTTGAATAAAATCCGCATCTAATTGCAGCAAATCGAAAAAATCCTGCCGCAGGGGCCAGGTCAGATGACCTTGGCAACGCCGCGCCCGATCGGCTGCAGCCTCACCGTGCCGATGTCCTCGCGCTCGAAGCGGCTGCCGATCTTGGTCAATCTCGCCAGCACCTGTTCGCCCTCTTCCGGGCCGATCGGCGCGATCATGATACCGCCGCTCGACAGTTGGTCGACGAAGGTGCGAGGCAGACTGTCGAAGGCGGACCACACCACGATGCGGTCGAAAGGCCCCTCGCCCGGCAACCCGTTGGAGCCATCGGCCTGGCGCGGAAGCGCGTTGGAGATGCCGAGCGCCTCGAAGCGTTGGCGCGCCTGTTCGACAAGGGTCTTGTAGCGGTCGAGCGTGACGACACGGCCGGCGAGCTTTGCCATGACGGCCGCCGTGTAGCCAGAGCCGGTGCCGATCTCCAGCACCCGGTTGCCCGGCTCGATCGCCAGCGCGGCGATCACGCCGGCCTGCAGATCCGCGCCCTCGATCGCCTCGCCGCATTCGATCGGCAGCATACGGTCGGACCAGGCGACGTCGTGATGCAGGTTGGAAAGGAAGCCGCGGCGCGGCGTCGCCTCGAAGGCGGCGATCATGTCC
Source organism: Mesorhizobium alhagi CCNWXJ12-2 (assembly GCF_000236565.1). Taxonomy (GTDB): domain Bacteria; phylum Pseudomonadota; class Alphaproteobacteria; order Rhizobiales; family Rhizobiaceae; genus Allomesorhizobium; species Allomesorhizobium alhagi. Next base: position 11,452 of record NZ_AHAM01000186.1, read on the forward strand.
TTGGGGACGATGCCGCGCCCGCGCAGCCGAAGAAGGAAGGCCGCAAAACCTTCGCGCTCGTCGATCGCCTCGTTCATGCAAGGGCCTTCGTCAACTGATCGCGGACTTCATGCGCCGTCAGGTCGAGCTTGAGCGGCGTGACCGACACGCATTTGTTGAGCACGGCATGAAGATCCTCGCCTTCCCTCAGTTCCGGCGCTTCGCGGCCGAAGCGCAGCCAGTAGTAAGGCATGCCGCGGCCGTCGGCGCGCTGGTCGATCCACAGGCTGTGGACCAGCTTGCCCTGGACGGTGACGCGCACCGCCTCAACTTCGTCGGGCCGGCAATTGGGGAAATTGATGTTCAGGAAGGTACCGGCCGGCAGATCGACCGCGAGCAGCTTCTTGAGCAGTTCCGGCGCCAGCGCCTCCGCCGTTTCCCACGGCACCTCGCGCCCCTCTTCGACGACCTTGTAGGCCTGGCTGACGGCGATCGAGCGGATGCCGAGCAGCGTGCCTTCCATCGCACCGGCCACCGTACCGGAGTAGGTCACGTCGTCGGCGAGGTTCGAGCCCGAATTGACGCCGGACAGGATGAGGTCCGGCTGCTCCGGCATGATCTTGCGCACCGCCATGATGACGCAATCGGTCGGCGTGCCGCGCACGGCAAAGTGCTTCTCGCCGATCTTGCGCATCCTGAGAGGCTCCGACAGCGACAGCGAATGCGCGAAGCCGGATTGGTCGGTCTCCGGCGCGACCACCCAGACGTCGTCGGAAATGCTCTTCGCTATACGTTCAAGGACCGCGAGGCCTTCGGCGTGGATGCCGTCGTCATTGGTCAGCAGGATGCGCATCATTTCGCCCGTTCGATCTTTTCGAGCCCGCCCATATAGGGGCGCAGCACTTCAGGAATGGTTACGCTGCCGTCCTCGTTCTGGTAATTTTCCATGACGGCGATCAGCGCGCGGCCGACGGCGACGCCCGAGCCGTTCAGCGTATGGACGAAGCGGGTCTGCTTCTCGCCGGTCCGGTAGCGCGCGTCCATGCGGCGGGACTGGAAATCGCCGCAGACCGAGCAGGACGAGATCTCGCGATAGGCGTTCTGGCCGGGCAGCCAGACCTCGATGTCGTAGGTCTTACGTGCGCCAAAACCCATGTCGCCGGTTGAGAGCGTCATGGTGCGGAACGGCAGTTCCAGCCGCTTCAGCACTTCCTCGGCGCATTCCGTCATGCGCTCATGCTCGGCGATCGAGGCTTCGGCATCGGTGATCGAGACCAGCTCGACCTTGTAGAACTGGTGCTGGCGCAGCATGCCACGCGTGTCGCGCCCGGCCGAACCGGCTTCCGAACGGAAGCAAGGGGTCAGCGCCGTATAACGCAACGGCAATTTTTCGAGAGGCGTGATTTCCTCGCGCACGAGGTTGGTCAAAGAAACTTCGGCGGTAGGGATGAGCCAGAGGCGCTGCCTTTCAGGTTCGATAACTTGCTGCGGCTGCTGACTTAGGAGAGCTTCGACGACCTTCTCGACTGCAGCGCGACTATCAGGCTGGGCAATTTCCGAGTTTGTCTGCACCCGTGCGGTTGCTGAAAGCAGCGCTCGCACCACCTTCTCAACACCACTCGAAGTTCTAGAGGTCGCAAACAAGTCTTCTGCAAACTTCGGCAGCTGCCCCGTCCCGAACATCGCTGCGTCGTTCACAAGAAGCGGCGGCTGCACCTCCTGATAGCCATGCTCGGTCGTGTGCAAATCCAGCATGAACTGGCCGAGCGCGCGTTCGAGCCGCGCAAGCTGGCCTTTCAGGACCGTGAAGCGGCTGCCCGAAAGCTTTGCGGCGCGCTCGAAATCCATCAGGCCGAGCGCTTCGCCGAGTTCAAAATGCTCCTTGGGCTTGTTCCCCATGCGCGGCTGGCGGGCGGCGATGAGTTCCCTGCCCCACGAGCGCTTCTCGACATTGGCGTGCTCGTCGGCGCCGACCGGCACGTCGTCCAGCGGCACGTTCGGGATCACCGCCAGCGCATCGTTCAGCGCCTTGTCGAGTTCGCGCTCGCGCGCCTCGCCGTTCTGAATAAAGCTCTTGATCTCGGCCACCTCGGCCTTGAGCTGTTCGGCAAGGGCGGAATCGCCGGCGCGCATGGCGTTGCCGATCTCGCGCGAGGCGGCGTTGCGGCGCTCCTGCTTGACCTGCAATTCGCCGAGATGGGCCCGCCGCGCCTCGTCCTTGAGGATCAGGTCGTCGACGGCCGCCTCGGCCTCCTCGGCGGACCACGAACGCTTCACCAGCGCCTGGACCAGGGTTTTCGGGTTCTCGCGAATCCATTTGATGTCGAGCATGGTCGGTCTGTCCGTTCGGAATGGCGGCAAAAGGCCGGTGCAGGGGGTAAACCGCATCCTTCGCCGATGCAAGACGGGCGCGGCGGACGGGTTGCATTTTGGGTGGATGCGGCCCGTTCGCAAATGCAGGAAAACGCTTTCCGCCCCGCAAGTAGGGATAACCGTGTCATCTCCGTTCGAACTCCAAGCACACCTCTCCGTCACCACGCTGCGTTTCCGCCCTGGCTATTACAACAAGTCGGGAAGCGGGGCGCTTGGCCGAGCCTACCGAAACTGAAATACGTGGCGCAGCTCCCGCGCCCCGCCGGTGTCTGTCGCCACGGTCGACCGGTCACGCGCCCCGCTCCATGTTCTTTCCATGGACAATGACGCGCGGATGATCCGCCTTCCCTCACGAGCATTGGCGCTTCGCCTGGGAATGCCGGCCCGTCGGACGCCCTCGGAGGCCGTGGGAACCGAATGCACGCCGGGAGGTCACCGCCGCCCTACCGATCCCCGGTCCGGAACCGGTTCCCGCAAGGGCGATGGACGGATTATGCGCGAGGGGCAGGATATGTGAACAAATCCGGTGCGAAGAATCTTCTCGCCGGCTTTTATGCCATTGATCCGCAACACTTCATTTTTGCGAACGAGCCGCGATGGAGGTGGATTTTGTTCACATAGACATGCGACTGGCGCGAGGCTCGCCCCCTCCACCGCCTTCGGCGGTCCCCCTCCCCCGTAAACGGGGGAGGATCAGCGCTTCGCCGTCTTACGAAGCAGCCTGCGTCGACGAGTCGGCGGCTTCTTTTTCGGCGGATTCCTTCGCGGCCTCGGCGGCTTCCTTCGCCTCGCGCGCGACGCGTTCCTGCTCGCGCTTGCGCTCGACCATCCGGGCCATCCAGATGGAGACCTCGTAGAGAAGGATGGTCGGAAGGGCGAGGCCGATCTGGCTGACCGGGTCGGGCGGCGTGAGCACGGCGGCGACGACGAAGGCGATGACGATCGCCCATTTGCGCTTGTCGGCCAGCCCTTGCGAGGTGAGGAGCCCGACCCGCGCCATAAGCGTGGTCACCACCGGAAGCTGGAACACCAGGCCGAAGGAGAAGATCAGCGTCATGATGAGGCTGAGATATTCCGAAACTTTGGGCAGCAGCGAAATCTGCACCTCGCCGTCGGTCTGCTGCATGGCGAGGAAGAACCACATCACCATCGGCGTGAAGAAGAAATAGACCAGCGCCCCGCCTATCAGGAACAGGACCGGCGAAGCGATCAGGAACGGCAGGAAGGCGCCCCGCTCGTTTTTATAGAGGCCGGGCGCGACGAATTTGTAGATCTGCGCGGCGATCAGCGGAAACGCAAGCACCATGCCGCCGAACATGGCGAGCTTGATCTGGGTGAAGAAGAATTCCTGAGGCGCGGTGTAGATGAGCTCGACCTGGCCGTCGCCGATGCCCGCCCACCCGACCGCCCATTTGAACGGGATGACGAGCAGGTTGAACAACTCCTTGGCGAAGAAGAAGCAGACCAGGAACGCAATGAAAAAGCCGCCGATCGCCCACATCAGGCGCGAGCGCAGCTCGATCAGGTGATCCATCAGCGGCGCCGATGACTTTTCGATCTCGTCGTCTTCCGGTGCGCTCACGAGGCGGTCCCTGCGGATTTCTTCTTATCCGCCGCCGGCTTGGCCGGCGCGGCTTTTGGCTGGGCGGCTTTTGCCGCAACCTTGGGTTTGGCCGCCTTCGCGGGCTTTGCCGGCGCCTTGGCCGGTTCAGTGGTTGCAGCCGCTGCGGGCTTGGGATCCGGCATTGCTGGAAACACCGGCTTCGAGGTCGGCATGGCATCAGGGCCGGCGACGCCCGGAATGCCGGGCGCGCCCGCCTTCAACGGTTCGGCCGCATGAGCCGCCTCTGCCGCGGGTTTGGCGGCTTGGACCGCCTCCGCGGCGGGCTCGGCGACCTTTGAGGGCGCGGGCTTCATCGCGGAGTCGAGGCCGGCGCGCACATCGGCAGCGGCCTTCTCGAACGGGTTAAGCTGCTTCTTGATCTCGGCCGCCGGATTGAGGCCGCGCAGCGAATCCACCGACTTCTTGACGTCGTCGAGCTCCGCCTCCTTCAGCGCCTCGTTGAACTGTTTCTGGAAGTCGCCTGCCATCGAACGCAGTTTCGCGGTCGTCCTGCCGAAGGGGCGCAGCATGCGCGGCAAATCCTTCGGGCCGACGACCACGATCATGATGATCGCGATCACGAGCATCTCGGTCCAGCCGATATCAAACATGGCTACTCAATCCGACCAGCGCGAAGATTAAAGCGAGGCGCTAAGGCTCAGCTCTTGCTGGCTCTTTCCTTGGCCGCCTGGACGGTCTCGTCGGGGCGATGCTCGACGGTCTTGCCGTCGGCAGTCTTTGCGCCTTCAGCTTCGTCGTCGGACATGCCCTTCTTGAAGCTCTTGATGCCCTTGGCCATGTCGCCCATCAGCTCGGGGATCTTGCCGCGGCCGAACAGCAGCAGCACCACCACAAGCACGATAAGCCAGTGCCATATTGAAAAGGAACCCATGATACCTCTCTCTCGAACGATTTCCTGAGACTGATCTATGCGTTTTCACGCTGTGTTTCAAACAGAAGTACATCAGACTTCCGTGTCGAAAGCCAAATATCCTTCGCCCTGGCGGACAAAGCTCCGCAGCGTACCCGCGCGCGCACCGGCGTCTCCGCGCCGGGAACGGCAAGTTCCAGCAATTCAACGACGCCGAGATAGCGGCGCGAGAGGATGCGCGCCTGGGTGTCGCCCGTGGTTTCGCTGACGTCGAAGCCGGTCATGCGCACGGCGACGGTCAGATCGTCGCCCTCGGAGAAGCCCGCCGCGTCGACCCGCCCGAGCGAGGTTTCGACTGCGCCGCCTTTTACCCGCCCCTCGAAAAGATTGAGCTCGGAAAAGAAACCGGCGACGAACAGGCTCGCGGGGTTGAGATAAAGATCCTCGGCGCGGCCGGCCTGAACCAGCCTGCCGTCCCTGAGGAGAGCGATGCGATCCGCCATCCGCATCGCCTCCTCCGCATCATGTGTGACGACGATCGCCGTGGCCCGGCTTTCGCGCAGGATGGCCAGCGTCTCGGCGCGGACGGAATCCTTCAGCCGCGAGTCCAGTCCGGAGAAGGGCTCGTCCATCAGAAGAACCGCCGGGCGCGGCGCGAGCGCTCGGGCAAGCGCGACGCGCTGCTGCTCGCCGCCCGACAGGACGTGCGGATAGGAGCCGGCATAGTGCTCCAGACCGACCCGCGACAGCGCGATCAGCGCTTCCTTGCGCGCCTCATCGCCCGACAGCGCGGTCAGGCCGAAGCGGACATTGTCGAGAATGGTCATATGCGGGAAGAGCGCGAAATCCTGGAAGACCAGGCCTATCGAGCGCCTTTCCGGCGGCAGGAACACGGACGGGCCGGCGATCTCGCGATCGTTGAGGAGCACACGGCCGGAAGTCTGGCTCTCTATGCCGGCGGCGATCCGCAGAAGTGTGGTCTTGCCCGAGCCGGAGGGGCCGAGCAGGCAGAGCACCTCGCCCGGCTCGGCCGAAAGCGTGACGCCGCGCAGGGTCTCGGCGCCAGGCCCGAAGGAATGGCTGATGTTCTCGAAGGCGAGCCGCGCGGCGAAGGTGACGCCGGCGGGGACGCGGCCGTGCTGGTGCAGATCCTGTGCGTTCAAACGAGAGACTCCCGGCATTTCAGCGCGAGATATAGCCCTGGAAGCGCCCGCCTTGCGGTCAATCATCCGTGACGCGGGGCGTCAGCAGGCCGAGCTCCTCGAGGTCGATGTCGGTCAGCGGATCCTCGTCCTCGGTCAAAAGGTCCGGATCGGAAGGCGGCTGCGGGACGGAGAAGTTCGAAGGCATGCGCGAGGACAACAGCCCTGCCCCTTTCAGTTCGTCCATTCCGGGCAGGTCGCGAATCTCTTCCAGCGCGAAATGGTCGAGGAACTTTTCGGTCGTGCCGTAGGTGACCGGGCGGCCCGGCGTGCGCCGCCGGCCGCGCATGCGCACCCATTCGGTCTCGAGCAGCGTGTCGAGCGTGCCCTTGGAGGTCTCGACGCCACGAATGTCCTCGATCTCGGCGCGGGTGACCGGCTGGTGGTAGGCGATGATCGCCAGCACCTCGAGTGCGGCGCGAGACAGCTTCTTTTGCTGGACCGCGTCGCGGCTCATGAGGAAGGCGAGATCGCCGGCGGTGCGGAACGCCCACGCGTCGCCAATGCGCACGAGGTTGACGCCGCGGCGCTGATAGATCTGCTGCAGCTCGGCCATGGCGGCGGCGATGTTGACACCGTCGGGCAGGCGCTGGGCGAGTTGCTTTTCGCTGACCGGCTCGGCGCTGGCAAAGACGATCGCCTCGGCCATGCGGACGGCTTCGGCCAGATGCAGGCGCTCGGCGGGGTTCATGTCGGCCTCGTCCGAAAGGAACGGGATCACCGTTGCGTTTGCGCTGTCGGTCATGACGCTGCCTCGGCTGTCTTTGCGGCATTTTGGCGGTTGCGCAGGTAAAGCGGCGCGAACGCCTCCTGCTGACGCATCTCGATCGCGCCCTCGCGCACCAGTTCGAGCGTGGCGGCGAAGGAACTGGCGATGGCGGTGGAGCGCTCCTCGGCGCTGTTGAGATATTGCGTCAGGAACTGGTCGAGCGCGGTCCAGTCGCGGAACTCGCCGATCAGCCGGATGAGGATATCGCGCGCTTCCTTGAGCGACCAGACGCCGCGCTTGGCGATGCGCACATTGGTGATGGCCTGGCGCTGGCGCTGCACTGCATAGGCGGTCAGGAGGTCGTAGAGCGACGCCGAATATTCGTTGCGCTTCTCGACGATGACCATTTCGGGCATGCCGCGCGCAAAGACGTCGCGGCCGAGCCGGTTGCGGTTGACGAGCCGGGTCGCGGCGTCTCGCATGGCTTCGAGCCGCTTCAGGCGGAACTGCAGCACGGCGGCCAGTTCCTCGCCGCTTTCACCGTCGTCGCCCGGCTGCTTGGGAATGAGGAGCTTGGACTTCAGGTAGGCCAGCCACGCCGCCATGACGAGATAGTCGGCCGCGAGTTCGAGCCGGATGGCGCGGGCGCTGTCGATGAATTTCAGATACTGCTCGGCCAGCGCCAGGATGGAAATACGGGCGAGGTCGACCTTCTGGTTGCGCGCCAGATGCAGGAGAAGATCGAGCGGGCCTTCGAAGCCGGCAACGTCGATGAGCAGCGCCGGCTCTGAAACGCCGCGCGCGTTCTCGTCCTCCGCCCAGAGGCGGTCCATCGGCGCGGGCTTCCCTGCCCTTTTATCCAGCGCTTCCGGCAATTGCTGCCTGCTTTCCCTGTTTCCTACCGCATGACGCTACGCCACGGCCTCGAAGTAAGTCGCGAACTCGGCGCGGATTTCTGCCTCGTCGGCCTGGTCGCGTTCCTGAATGTAGTTAAGCGCCCGCTCCGCCCGTTCCAGCGCCTTGCCCTCAAGCCCCGTGGTTCGCGAGGCGATCCCCGCCATCTCCTCCATCACCCCGTTGCAGTGAAGGACGATATCGACGCCGGCCGCAAGGATCGCCGCTGCTTTCGAGGGGAAATCCCCAGAAAGCGCCTTCATCGAAGTGTCGTCGCTGATGAGCAGCCCGTCGAAGCCGATCTCGCCGCGGATGATCTCGTCGACGACCCTGCCTGATGTGGTGGCCGGATTGTCCGGATCGACGGCGGCGTAGACGACATGGGCGGTCATCGCCATCGGCAGATGGCTGAGTTCCCTGAACGGGGCGAAATCGTGCCGCTGCAGGTCGCTTAGCGAGGCGTTGACCGTCGGCAACTCGAAATGCGTGTCGGCGAATGCGCGCCCGTGGCCGGGGATGTGCTTCATGACGGGCAGCACGCCGCCGGCCATCAGCCCTTCGGCGGACGCCTTGCCGAGCGCGGTGACGCTTTTCGGTTCCTTGCCGTAGGCGCGCGTGCCGATGACGTCGCTGGCCCCTTCGATCGGCACGTCGAGCACCGGCAGGCAATCCACCGTGATGCCGAGTTTCAGGAGATCGAAGGCGTGCAGACGGGCAAGCAGCCATGCCGCGCGCTCACCAGCATCGTGGTCGTCGCGCCACAGCGCGCCGAGTGCGGCGCCGGCGGGATAGTCAGGAGCCAATGGCGGCCGGAGCCGCTGCACGCGCCCGCCCTCCTGGTCGATGAAAATCGGGGCGCCGGGACAGCCGACGCAATCGCGCATTTGGTCAACGAGGTCGCGGATCTGCTCGGTTTCGCTGATGTTGCGCGCGAACAGGATGAAGCCCCACGGGCATTCGCCGCGATAGAACTGGATTTCCTCGCGGCTGAGCGATTTCCCGGCGCAGCCGAGGATCATGGATTTTGATTCGGTCATGGTGTCGAGACTAGCGCGTCAAGGCGTCGGTTGAAAAGAAAACCGGCGCGGGTGGGGACCCGCGCCGGTTCAGTAAGTTCGGTGCGGGCGGCTTACTTCGAAACGAAGCAGTTGCCGCCTGCGGATTTATAGCTTTCGCAGAGCTTGATGGCGTCGCTGCGGCTGCCGGCGGGAACCCGCACGCGCCAGAAAGTGCCCTTGCCCGCGATCTCGGCCTTGACGATGTTGGCCTGGTGTCCTTCGAGCACGCTGCCGTAGCGGCGCAGCAGATCCTGGTAGGACGACTGTGCGGCGGCTTCGCTCGGCTGCGAGGCGATCTGCATCGACCAGGCGCCGTTGGCGGCGGATGGCGCGCTGAGCGCGGCGACCTTTTCGGTCTTCACCTCGCCGACAATGTCGACCGGCTGGGCGGAAGGTCGCGCCGGGGCAAGCGGTACGGAGTCGGGCGTTGCAGACGCGGCTTTTCCGCCGCCTGCCGCTTCCGCCGGTGCTTGCGGATCGGTTGCGGCGGCATTCGGCGTCGCCTTGGCGGGCGGGACGGTGCCGGTTGCTTCCGGAGCAGATGCTGCAGCGCTCGCATTGGCTGCGGGTTCGGCAGCGGGCGCCGGAGCTTCAGCGACCGGCTCCGGATCTTCGCGCGGAACCAGCGTGCCGTCGGCCTTGACAATCATCGTGCGGACCTTGCGCGGCGCGACGGCCGCGACTTCGACGCCGTCGTCGATGCCGGACTCCTGCAGAACCTGTGCAATGCGGTCCTCGGACTTCGCCGGCGGGGTCACGCCGGGCAGATCGGAGGAAGCTGCCTGCGGCAGGGCATCCGCGGGAGCGGGCTGGGGCAGGTCAACGCCTGCGAGGGTATCCACAATCGCATCAGACCTGGCGGCGAGAGCTTCCACGTCGGCCGCTTCGGTCTCCGTCTCTGCATCGGCCGCTGCGGCGGGAGCCGCCTCGACCACGCGCGGCTCGGGCGCGGGTACGTCGATCGGCTCTTCGGCGCTGCTCAGAAGTTTTTCCTGCTTCGGCTGCGCGGCGTCACCGGAACCGGCAACACGGTCATAGACCGCCTTGTCCTGGTTGGGCACGGTCGTGCCGCCTGGATTTTCCGGCCGGACCTTGACCGGTTCGGCATCGGCCTTGACGATGGCAGGCGCGCCCGAGCCGCCTTCTCCGAAGGACATGGCGAAAGCGCCTAGGCCACCGAGAACCGCCACGCCGCCGACGATGGCCGCTACCAGTATGCCGCGCCTTTGCGGCTGCTCGCGCGTCGCCGCGCCATATTCAGCCACGGACATGTCTTCATCGAGATCAGGGTCGTAGTCGTCCACGGCGAACTGGTCCTGGGCGACAGGTTCGCCGCCCGGCACGAAATCGGCCTCGCGCTTACCGGCGTCCGTCGCAGAACCGTAGGCGGCATGCGACGCACCGGCAAAGGCGGCTCCGCCTGCGAGGCCCGCGGCAAACGCCGCCGGACCGGCATGGCTGGAAACCGGATTCGGCTGTTCCTGTCGCGCAAAGGCGCGCTCGAACTCGGCCGCGTAATCGTCGGCGTGATAGGCTGGCGCCGGTGCGGGAGCAATTTTTTCCGGCGCGTTCATGTCGCTGAGCAGACCGGCGAATTCGGCGTCCAAATCGTCATAGACAGCCGGCGGCGGCACATTCTCTTCAACGGCGAGTTCCGGAATGTCCAGATCGTCGGCAAGCGCTACGGCTTGCTCTGGCACGTCGATCGTCTCGATGTCGGGGAAATCCTCGTAGGCCGAGGGAGCGTTGCCTGCCTCGCCGTCGTCCTGCGCTGCCTCATATTCAGCCGGCGCTTCCACGACCGGCTGGGGCTCCTCGCGCCGCCAGGATGTCGTCGGCTCGGCCCTGCGCATTGAGGCGGTCAGGGCAGCAAGGGCGGCATAGGGATCCTCGTCCTCCTTTACCACCGGCTGTTCCGCTTCCTGCCACGCCGGGGCGACGCTGTCTTCGGCTCCATGCAGAACCGGCTCGTCGCCGGCAATCCCGCTGGAGATCGCCGCATCGAACGCTTCGTCGTCGAATTCGAGGTCGAGATCGATGTCCATATCTGCGGCTTCGGGGGCGGCCGCGGCTACGTACTCGGCGGTTTCCTCGGCTTCAGCGTAGACGGGCTGCTCGTCCTGCTCGTCGCCACCGAAATCGGCAAGATCGGCCGAAACGGCGTCGTCGAGCGGGAGATCGTCCTCCGGCGCCGAAAAGGCTTGCGTCTCGGCCGGCTCCGCCGCGTCGAACGCCCAGTTCACGGCGTCGAGATCGCCCGCCAGATCGTCGAGCAAATTATCTTCGCCACCATCGGGCGCGGCCTGGGCAGGTTCGGCGGCGGGCGCTTCCGAAGCAGCCTCAATGGCTGGAGCTTCTGCGACAGCCTCGACGACGGGAACTTCGGCAATCGCCGCCCCGCGCTCGGGCATATTGCCGAGAAGCGCGTTGAGTTCATCCTCGAGGCTGAGTTCATCCCGCTCCTCGACCGATCCGTCGAGGTCCGGTTCGGCGAGCGCATCCGCCTCGCCGTCGTCATCCAGCCGGGACTGAAGCTCGCGATCGAGATCGTCATCGGCAGCCGGGGCGTGTTCGTCGACAGCGGCTCGCATCGCCGAGAAATCCATGTCGACTTCGGCAAGCGCCGTATCGAACTCGTCGGCAAACGGCTCATCCGATGCTTCAGCCGCCGAGGGCTGAACCGCAAGCGGCTCGCCGGCAGCGTCGGGAGCTTCCTCGTCGGCTTCCAGCTCCCAGCTTTCCTCTCCGAGCGATTCCCGGCCTTCGGCAGGCTCATCCTGAATCTCGGGTTCAGCGTCCAAGGGCGACGCGACATCGCGCGCGAGTTCTTCCTCCAGCGCCTCTTCAAAGGCGAAGTCGGGCTCTTCGGCGGCGGCTTCGAACTGCTCCGCCTCAGCGGGCTCGAATGCCTCTGCTTCTGCTGCGGGCTGGAAAGTCTCTGTTTCTGCGGCGGCTTCCACCAGATCGGTAGTCGGCGCTACGTCGCTGTCGGCGACAAACGGCTCGTCAGCAACAGCATCATCATAGGCTTCGACAGGCGGCGTTTCGGCTGCAGCCTGATCGTCCGTATCGGACGCCATGAAATCATCGTCGAGCGAAAATTCTTCCTCGAAGGCGGCCGCAATCTGCTCTTCCGCTTCATCGGTTTCGGGCAGCGCGGGCTCATCCTGAAGTGATGCCGTCAGCTCATCTTCGAACGCGGCCATCTCGAACGAGGGCTCGTCCAATTCGGCGGAGGCCACCGCACCCTGCACCGCAGGCTCGGCCGCGTCCTGATAAGGTTGGTCGGCCATGTCCTGGTAGGGCTGGAAAGCAGCCTGGGCGTCCGGCGCGGCCTCTTCGGCCTCCAGTTCGCCCATCAATTCCTTCTCGAGATCGATACCGAAATCGTCCTCGCCGGCGGTCGCCTCAGCCGGGCCTTCCGCAGACTCGGCTGCGGATTGCGGCCGCGCCGGCTGGCGCGGATCGAAGCCCATGATCTTGGTCAGTTCCGCAAACGGATCGTCGTTGGGAAGATCGTTGTGATCGGCGATTCTCAGATGGTTTCTCTCTGCCATTCTCTGTCCCGAACTCGCACATAATCGGACGCTGTCAACGTCGCGTAAGGTTGGCCCTTACCAGCGCAATGTGGGCAAAAGGTGACAGGTTTTCCCCGCAAAACTAGCGCATTTCGGCGGGCGCTTCCGCTCCGATCAGCGCCAGTCCGGACGTCAAAACATCCGCTACGGCCTGCACCAGCCCGAGTCTGGCATAGGTCGATTGTCGGTCGGTAACCTTAACAAATCGTAAGTCCGGATTATCGGTGCCGCGGTTCCAGAGGCCGTGAAAACTGCTCGCCAGATCATAGAGGTAGAATGCCAGCCGATGCGGCTCGTGGGCAACGGCGGCTGACTCTATGAGGCGCGGATATTCGGCGAGCTTCCTGATCAGCGCGATCTCGCCTTCGTCGGTCAGCCGGGAGGCTTCCTTGCTCAGCGATTGGCGATCGAACGCCGCCTCGCCGAGTTGCTCGCGGGCCTGGCGGAACACGGAATGGCACCGCGCCGAAGCGTACTGCACATAGAAGACGGGATTGTCTTTCGACTGCTCCGTAACCTTGGCGAAGTCGAAATCCAGCGGCGCATCGTTCTTGCGGAAGAGCATCATGAACCGGATCGGGTCGCGGCCGACCTCCTCCACCACTTCGCGCAGCGTGATGAACTCGCCAGAGCGCTTCGACATCCGTACCGGCTCTCCATTGCGGTAGAGCCTGACCAGTTGGCAGAGCAGCACCGTCATCTTCAGCCGATCGCCCGCGACAGCCTTGGCCAGCGCCTCCATGCGTTTGACATAGCCGCCATGATCGGCGCCGAGAATGAAAATCGTCTCGTCAAAGCCGCGCGCGAACTTGTCCTCGAGATAGGCGACGTCGGCGGCGAAATAGGTGAACTGCCCGTCGGACTTGACCAGCGGCCGGTCCATGTCGTCGCCGACCGCGGTCGAGCGGAACAGCGTCTGCTCGCGGTCTTCCCAGTCGTCGGGCTTATCGCCCTTGGGCGGCGGCAGGGTGCCCTTGTAGATGTGGCCTTTGAGGGTCAGGTCGGTGATGGCGGCGCGGATGGCCTGCGCGTCGTTCGCGTGCAGGGTGCGCTCCGAGAAGAACACCTCGTGATGCACGTTGAGCAGCGCCAGATCCTCCCGGATCATCGCCATCATGGCGTCGATGGTGCGGTCCTTGACCAGCTCAAGCGCCTCGTCGTCGGGCATCTGCAGCAGACCGCGGCCGAACTCGGCGGCAAGCGCCTGGCCGACGGGCACGAGATAGTCGCCGGGGTAAAGGCCGGCCGGGATATCGCCGATGTCGTCGCCGAGCGCTTCGCGATACCGCAGCATGGCCGAGCGCGCCAGAACGTCGATCTGCGCACCGGCATCGTTGATGTAATATTCCTTGGTGACGTCAAAGCCGGCGAAGGAAAGCAGGTTGGCCAATGCGTCGCCGACGACGGCGCCGCGGCAATGGCCGACATGCATCGGGCCGGTCGGGTTGGCCGATACATACTCGACATTGACCTTCTTGCCCTTGCCCAGGCTGGAGCGCCCGTAGTCGGCGCCGCTGGCAATCAGTGCCGCCAGATGCGCCTGCCAATAGCGATCGTTGAGCCGAAGGTTGACGAAGCCCGGTCCGGCGACCTCGACGGCGGCAATGTCGGCGTCGGCCCGCAGCGCCTCGGCGATCTTTTCGGCGAGCGCGCGCGGATTCTGGCCGGTCGGCTTGGCCAGCACCATCGCGGCGTTGGTCGCCAGATCGCCATGGGTGGCGTCACGCGGCGGCTCGACCGTGATCCTGGACAGATCGGCGCTGCCACCGTCTTTGTCTTTCAGATCAAGCGCTTCAACGGCTTTGATGATCCGCTCGTTGAAATCGGCGAAGATGTTCATTGGTGCTTACTCTGGAAACCTGTGGGCACGAGCCAAGGGCCGCGCCGGAAAACCGGCCCGCCCTAACCCAATTCCGGCGTGTGGTCAAACAGCCGCCGGTGCTCCTTGAGGGCGTAGGTGTCGGTCATGCCGGCCAGGAAATCGGCGACGTGGCGCGCCTTGACCCGGTCGCTGGCCCGGTCCAGCCCCTCGCGCCAACCCTCCGGCATGGCGCGAGGATCTGCGAAATAGGCGTCGAAGAGCTGGCGCACGATCAGGTCTGCATCCTCCCGCACGCGCAAGACCTCGTCGTGGCGGTACATGTTCTTGTAGAGGAACGCCTTCAGCTCCTTTTCCGCGGGGATCATGTCGGCCGAGAAGGTGACGATCGTTCTCCCCGCGCCGCGGACATCGTCGGGGCTCTGCGGCTTCAGTTCCGCCAGCCTGGCGCCGGCGGTCGAGATCACATCCTCGACCATGATGGTGATCTGCCGTCGCATGAGTTCGTGGCCGGTCCTGACCGGATCGAGCGCCGGATAGCGTTCGCGCACGCCCTGCAGGATGCCGGCCGGCAACGACACCTGCTCCAGCATGTCGAGCGTAAGCAGGCCGGCGCGCAAGCCGTCGTCTATGTCGTGGGTGTTGTAGGCAATATCGTCGGCGATCGCCGCGCATTGCGCCTCGAGGCCGGCGAAGCGGTCGAGTTCGAGGTCGTGCAGTTCGGAATAATCGAGGATCGCCTGCGGCACGGGGCCGTTCAGCCCCCTGCCCTTCGCATCGGTCAGCGGGCCATTGTGCTTGACCAGACCTTCCAGCGTCTCCCAGGTCAGGTTCAGCCCGTCGAATTCGGCGTAGCGGCGCTCCAGCTTCGTCACCACGCGCAGCGATTGGGCGTTGTGGTCGAAGCCGCCCCATTTGGCCATTTTCTCGTTGAGCGCGTCCTCACCGGTATGGCCGAAAGGCGTGTGGCCGAAATCGTGCACCAGCGCCACCGCCTCGGCGAGATCCTCGTCGCCGCGCAGCGCGCGCGCCAGAGCGCGAGCGATCTGCGCGACCTCGATCGTGTGGGTAAGCCGGGTGCGGTAATGGTCGCTTTCATGCGCCACGAACACCTGCGTCTTGTGCTTCAGGCGGCGGAAGGCAGTGGAATGGATGATGCGGTCGCGGTCGCGCTGAAACGGCGTGCGGGTGGGGCTTTCCACTTCCGGGGCGAAGCGGCCGCGCGACTGCGCCGGGTCGCAGGCATAGGGCGCGCGCGGACGGTAGCCGAAGCCGATGTCGCCAAGCTGGTTCGTCATGGTCCGATGCCGCCCGTTGACTTGCCTCTTGCCGCTTCATACCTATGGTGGGGACGCGAAAGCAAGGTGACGCCGATGGGCGCTGATGCCAAGACTGCCATGAAGGGTGTGGATCTCTCCGAGGCCGCCGCAAAGCGGATCGCCAGGATCGTCGCGAACGAACCGGGCAAGATCGCGTTGCGCGTCTCGGTCGAGGGCGGCGGCTGCTCGGGCTTTTCATACAAATTCGACCTGGTCGACAGCCGCAACGAAGACGACGTCGCCATCGAGCGCGATGGCGCGACCGTGCTGATAGACGACCTGTCGTTGATCTATATGGGCGGCTCGGTCATCGATTTCGTCGACGATCTGATGGGCCAGTCATTCCAGATCAGGAACCCGAACGCGGTCGCATCCTGCGGCTGCGGCACGAGCTTCTCCGTATAGTCCGATGTCGCCTCCGGCCGCGCGCCCGACCGCCTTCCGGCAGGTCGCGCTTGCCGCAGGCCGCGATCTCGACGCAACGCTGGCCTTCTGGCGCGACATTCTCGGTCTCGAGACCCACGCGATATTCGAGCCGCCCGGCATAGCCTTCATCCTGGTCGGCGAGGTGCGGCTCTTGTTTTCCGGCGGGACGCCGCAGGCGACGGTCTATCTCGACACTCCGGGCCTCGACGCATTCTGCGAGCAGGCATCCGCCGCCGGCGCCGCCTTCACGGCGCTGCCTTCGCTCGTCCACATCGACCGCCTCGGGCAATTCGGCGCGGCCGGCGAAAACGAGTGGATGGCCTTCCTGAAAGACCCTGCAGGCAACACGATCGGCCTGGTCGAACGCCGGCCCGGGTGAGGTGCGGTCGCAGGCCGCCGGAGACTCACTTGGGTCGGTTCGGCGAAAGTCCCGCCCAACACCGATTCGGCCGCTAGATGCGACTGCAAATCCGAGCACGATTGCAAAAAAATATTGAAAGTCTTCCACGCATTCCGTTGAAGACAATGGATGGGAATCGGTCAGGGCGCGCCAAGTGCAATTGATTCCAAACGGAAAATCCGTCGTCGGCGCCGCGCGCATTCCGTTAGGGAAGATAGCCAGCCCTCGCCGGCAAACAATCCCCTGCCGGTCCCCTCGCCGGCTTCGTTGACAGCCTTCAACGCCAGTCGCAGGCTTCGCAGATGCCGGCAAGGGCGAGCCAGGCTGCCGTAGAGGGGACATCACATGACAATACCGAATGCGACAATTCCGAACGCATCTCCATCGCTGTACAATGAGGACCTGGCGCCAGCGAAAGAGCGCAACTGGGGACCTTTCTCGATCTTCAACGTCTGGACGTCGGACGTGCACAGCCTGTGGGGCTACTATCTGGCCGCCAGCCTGTTCCTGTTCTGCGGCAGCTTCGTCAATTTCATTATCCCATCGGCGCGGGCTCACTGATCATCTATGTCCTGATGAACATGGTGGGCATAGCCGGCGTGCGAACAGGCGTGCCGTTTCCGGTGCTCGCGCGCGCATCCTTCGGCATCTGGGGCGCAAACCTCCCGGCCATGGTGCGCGCCATTGTGGCCTGCTTCTGGTACGGTGCGCAGACGGCCGCGGCATCGGGCGCGATCGTGGCCCTCCTGGTCCGTGACGAGGGCATGCTGCAGTTCCACCAGACGAGCCATATGCTCGGCCATTCAACGCTTGAGGTGATCTGCTACGTCGTCATCTGGGGGCTGCAGCTGCTGATCATCCAGCGCGGGATGGAGACGGTGCGACGGTTCCAGGACTGGGCCGGTCCAGCAGTCTGGATCATGATGCTGATCCTGGCGATCTTCCTCGTCATCAAGGCCGGCGGCATCTCGCTGACCGCCGACATCCCGATGGATGTGCTGCTCGAAAAGACCAAGGATGCGGGCGTTCCCGGCGTGCCCGGCTCCGTCACCGCGCTGATGGCTGTCGCCGCGATCTGGGTCACTTATTTCGCGGCCCTCTACCTCAATTTCTGCGACTTCTCGCGCTATTCGCCGGACGAGCGATCGCTCAAGATCGGCAATATCTGGGGCCTGCCGGTCAACCTTATCCTGTTTTCTCTGGTCGCCGGCATCACCACAATCGCCGCGTTCCACGTCTATGGCGAAGTGCTTCTGCACCCCGACCAGATCTCGGCCAAGTTCGATAGCTGGTTCCTGGCGCTGCTGGCGGCGCTGACCTTCGCGGTGGCCACGCTCGGCATCAATGTGGTGGCGAATTTCGTCTCGCCGGCCTTCGATTTCGCCAACGTGTTTCCCAAGCACATCGACTTCAAGAAGGGCGGCTACATCGCGGCGCTGATCGCGCTGGCGCTCTACCCGTTCGCCCCATGGGAAGGCGGCGCGGCCCGTTTCGTCAACATGATCGGCGCCACGATGGGCCCGATCTTCGGTGTGATGATGGTCGACTACTACCTGATCCGCAAAGGCTGGCTGAACGTCGACGCACTCTATCGCGAAGACGGCGAGTATCGCTTCCAGAGCGGCTGGCATGTCAAGGCGCTGATCGCCTTCGGGATCGGCATCGTGTTCTCGAGCATCCTGCCCAACTTTACGAACTGGCTGCCATCCTGGTGGGGCGTTTACGGCTGGTTCTTCGGCGTGGCCATCGCTGGCGTCATCTATTACGGCCTGCGCGCGGCCGATGTGCGCCCGGTGCCGAAGCCGGCCTGAGTCCGAGGTTCAAAAAGGGGCGGGAGAATATCCCGCCCCTTTTTCGCGCCCGGCAACTTTTTCAGGTGATCGCCTCGATGCGTTCATGATATCGGTCTGACCATGAAAATCGTCACCTGGAACATCAACGGCATCAAGGCGCGGATCGGCAATTTGATGGTGTGGCTGAAGGACAGCCAGCCGGACATCGTCTGCCTGCAGGAAATCAAGTCGGTCGACGACCAGTTCCCGCGCGCCGAGATCGAGGCGCTCGGCTACAATGTCGAGACGCATGGCCAAAAAGGTTTCAACGGCGTCGCGATCCTGTCGAAATACCCATTCGACGAAGTCAATCGCGGTCTGCCCGGCGAGAACGGCGACGAGCAGGCGCGCTTCATCGAGGGCGTGTTCTCCACGGAAAGGGGCGTGCTGCGGGTCGTCTCGCTCTATCTGCCGAACGGCAATCCGATCGGCACCGAGAAGTTTTCCTATAAATTGACCTGGATGGCGAGGCTCGAGCAATGGGCCGTAGAGCGGCTCAAGCTGGAAGAGCCGCTGGTTCTGGCCGGCGACTACAATGTCATCCCCGAGCCAATCGACGCGAGGAACCCGGCTGTATGGGTGAACGATGCGCTGTTCCAGCCGGAATCGCGGCAGGCGTTCCGCCGGCTCTGCAATCTCGGCTTCACCGAAGCGGTGCGCTCGGTGACCGACGCGCCGGACACCTATACGTTCTGGGATTATCAGGCAGGGGCCTGGCAGAAGAACAACGGCATCCGCATCGACTTCCTGCTGCTTTCGCCGGAAGCAGCCAACCGCTTTTCATCGGCAGCGATCGAAAAGCATGTGCGGGCCTGGGAAAAGCCGTCCGACCACGTTCCGGTGGCGGTAGAGCTGGCGCTTACAGCCGCCTGACATTTCTGTCTTTTCGGCGCCGAAGAGTCCCCTGACTTCGTGGGGCTTATTGGTTGCCCTTGGTCAGGATGTCGTCGGCGAGCGCGATCGCCGTGCGCCGGTCGGCTTCGGCGGCGAGCGCGAAGGCCTCTTCCTGCATGCCGCGGATCCATAGCCGGTCGTTCGGCGAGGCGCGTTCGAGGGCTGCCGTCATCATGGCCAGTCCACGCACGACCCTGCCGCTCTGGAACAGCAGGTTGCCGAGCGTCGCCTGCGCGCCGGCATGGCCCTTTTCGGCCGCGAGCTGGAACCAGCGGCCGGCCTGACGCACGCTCGCCTTCACGCCCTCGCCCTTGAGGAACATGTTGCCCATTTCGAACTGGGCGTTGGGATTGCGGTAATTGGCGGCGGCCCGCATGTAGTATTCCTGGGCGGCGGCGGCATTGGGCTTGATTGGGCTGCCCGGGATGCCCTTCTTCCAGTAGCTGCCGAGCGCTACAAGCGCGTCGGACATGTAGCTTTCCTCCGGGCTGCCCGGCTCCACATCCTGCCTGGCGATCTCGGAGAAGAACTTGAACGCCTCGTAATCGTCGCGCGCCACGCCGTCGCCCTCGGCATACATGCGCGCCAGCTTCCAGGTCGCGCCAAGCTGGCCGTTTTCGGCGGCATAGCGATAGGCTTCGACAGCCTGGTCCTTGTGGCCGCTCTTGTAGGCGGAATAGCCGAACTGGAACACCGACCACGGGTTCGACTCGGCCTTCACCTCACCTGAATCATCGAAAATATCGTTTTCAAACGCCAGCGCCGCGCTCGCGGAGCCGAAGGTCGCGGCGGCGACCAGCGCCGACAGGGCGGTCGATCTAATGGCATTCGACATACGCATCACAACACGCTTCTTCCGTGCCACCGCAAATTGCGGCGCTGTCGACCCCTTGGCGGGGCGGGCCACGTCCGGTCGACCGTTCCGGTAAAACTGCTCCGGATTTTCGGCCAAACTACGACCATGCCCGGCAAGGTCTGGTGCTTGCTGTAGACAGGCTGCATTAAACGCGCCGAGCGCTTCGCCGTTCCCGGTTTTTTGGGATGCATATCCCTGAGCTGCCGCGCGGCTCGGCAGTTCCACTCTGGAAATTACCTTGGCGTTCAATTTCTTGTCCTTGGCGGCGTTTGTCGCAGCCTTTTGTCTTGCATGCCCGTCCGTGAACCGCCGTGCGCCCGGTTTATGGCGGGAAATGGGCAGATTTGGTCCGCCTCACTGTAGCAAATGGCTTGCCTGGAGACTGTTGCGGATTCGTCACAAAATCGCGGGCTATATTAGCGACCCCGGACGCAAAAAAGCCCGGCCGAAGCCGGGCTTCATCGTCACGAATATTTGCTTACCACTTGATCCTGGCGGAAGCCGAGACAGCGGCGACAAGGTCGTTGCCGTATTCGTAGGTGATATCATCGTCTTCCGACTCGCCGCTGGTCAGCACGCCGAGCGCGCCGCCCAAGCGGAATTCTACATTCTTGGTCGGCGTGTAGGCAGCGCCGGCCGAGAAAGTCCAGGTATCGCTCTGGATTCCGAGCGTGGTCGACGTGCCGCGATCCCAGGCGATGCTGGCAGCGCCGCTCCACTGATCGTTGAACTTGTGGCCGAGACCGCCCGAAACCGTCCAGCCATCGCGGTAGAAGAGTTGCAGCGACGTCGCATCGTTGTCGGTAGTGCACGGTCCCGACGTGCCGACGGCGCAGAAGCTGATCTCCTGGAACGTGCTCCAGTCAACCCATTTGATCGAGCCGAAGGCAAGCCAATCCGGCGCTATACCGGACTGAATCTTGAACTCGACCGAATCCGGCATGGATTGGGTACCTGAGACGTCGGTCACCTTTCCGAAAAGCGGATTGACGAGCGGAGTGCCAGGGATAAACGGTATCTGCGTCAGATCGACGGTGCCGGTAATATCACCGAGATCGACCTCGGAATTGTAGACGAGGCTGGCGCGGAACGCGATTTCGGGAATTTCATAAGCTGCACCGATACGCCAGCCGACGCCCTCGCCTTCCAACTCAAGGCGGCCGACGCCATTGCCGAAAGCGTCAGTTCCAAGGAGGGTAGGCACTGGAACAACGAGACGCTCTTTAAACCCATCGACCTGCTGGTAGAAAACGCCGCCGAGAACGCGAAATTGCCCGCGCCCGGCCTGCATCTTATAGGAGCAGGTGCCGGCGATGTTGTCGCTGTTGATCTTGGTCTCGATGTTGCTGTTGGCGCCCATCCAGTTCGCGCCGGGATTGGAATGCGCACCCCAAGGCTGCGAATAGTCAACCATGCAGTCAACGCTGTCGCCAATGGAAGCCTTGAAGCCGATGCGCGGTATCGCGTACTCCTCAGTGTCCCTTATGCCGGAGGTCGCGCCGCCGCCGATGCCGTTGGAGCCTATGCCGTTAGCTGGATTGATGTCGACCACGTCCTCCAGATCACGCTGCGGCATGACATAAGTCACAGAAGCTTCGCTGGCGAAGCGGGCCGGATCGAACAGAAGGTCGATATTGTAGCCGCCACGCTCGAGGCCGCCGGCGCTTGCTGTGCCAACCACGGCCAGCGAAACGCAGCCCGCCCCCAGGAGCGTTCTCAAAAGCGGTTTGTTCATGAAGTCTCTCTCCCCAAAAGTGCGTGGGAAGAAGCTAGAACCATTTCGTAAAAAGGGTGCAACAGTGTTTTTGCTGACGCGGGTTCGATGCGGCCTTGGAAGCCGGATGCAGGCAGAAGGCGAACCGCAAAATAGCCGCAAACCGACCCGCTTCCGGCTAAAACAGACCGCAAATTCGCCGATACGCTCGCAAAATCGACCGAAATCGCGCGATTTCGGCCGGCTTTTGCGAAATTGTTACATTACGGCAACAATGAGGCGGAAAATATTTGGGCAACCACAAGTTACGTAACGTCATGCCGGTTTTTGAGCGAAACCGCCGGTTAGCACTGATTAAGAATCAGCGTTGAACGGATGTCAGACCTCGCCGCGAACCCTCGACAAAGCCACGTTCAGTCTGGCCTGCGCTTCCTGATATTCGGCGAGTTTTTCGCGCTCGCCGGCCACCACTTCGGGCGCGGCATTGGCGACGAATTTCTCGTTCGACAGCTTCTTGTGGATGCGCGCAACCTCCTCGGTGACCTTGGCCAGTTCCTTCTGCAGCCGCGCGGCCTCAGCCTCGAGGTCGATCAGATCGCCGAGCGGCAGGCAAACAGTCGCTTCGCCGACGACGATCTGGGCAGAGGCCTGCGGCGCGGCGTCGGCATGCGTGACCGCGCCGATCCGCGCCAGCCGCTTGATCGCCGAATCGTGACGTTTCAACCGGGCGCGGGTGATATCGCTCGCGCCGACCACGACCAGCGGTGCGATCGCCGCCGGCGGCACGTTCATTTCGGAGCGAACGGAGCGTATGCCCGACACCAACTCCACCAGCCAGTTGATCTCGGCGGCCGCCTCGGCGTCCTCGAAATCGGGATCGGGCCAGCGCGCATGGCAGATGAGCGACTGCCGCTCCTGCCCTTCGCCCGCCGTGTGGGCCCAGAGCTCTTCCGTGATGAACGGCATCATCGGGTGGAGCAGCTTGTAGATCTCGTCGAGCACGAAGGCGGCGACCGCCTGGCTTTCGGCCTTGGCGGCTGCGTCATCGCCCATGAAGACCGGCTTCAGCAGTTCCAGATACCAGTCGCAGAAGAGGTTCCAGACGAAGCGATAGGCCGTGTTCGCGGCCTCGTTGAAGCGAAAGGTCTCGATCCCTTCCGTGATCTCGTGGGTCGCGCGCGTCAGCTCCGTCAGGATCCAGCGGTTGATGGTGAGCTTGGCGTCGCCGAGCCAGAGTTCGTCATTGCGGGCGACACCGTTCATCTCGGCAAAGCGGGTCGCGTTCCAGAGTTTTGTTCCGAAATTGCGGTAGCCGGCGATGCGGGCGGGATCGAGCTTCACGTCACGCCCCTGCGCCGCCATGCTGGCAAGCGTGAAGCGCAGCGCGTCGGCCCCGTATTCGTCGATCAGCCCCAAGGGGTCGATGACGTTGCCCTTGGACTTCGACATCTTGGCGCCGTTCTTGTCCCGGACCAGCGCATGGACATAGACCGTGTGGAACGGCTCCTCATCCATGAAATGCAGGCCCATCATCATCATGCGGGCGACCCAGAAGAAGATGATGTCGAAGCCGGTGACCAGCACGTCTGTCTGGTAGTAGGTGTTCAGTTCGGGCGTCTCGTCCGGCCAGCCGAGCGTTGAAAAAGGCCACAACGCCGAAGAAAACCAGGTGTCGAGCACGTCTTCGTCGCGGGTCAGGATTTCGCCGGGCTTGAAGTTTTCAAGCAGATCCTCGACGACCGCCTTCATCGGCCCTTCATGGGCGAGATAATGCTGGACCGCAGCGCCCAGCGCCTCTTCTTCCGTACGCTCGACGAAAACCGCGCCGTCGGGGCCGTACCAGGCCGGGATCTGATGACCCCACCAGAGCTGGCGCGAAATGCACCAGGGCTGGATGTTCTCCATCCAGTCGAAATAGGTCTTTTCCCAGGTTTTCGGCACGAAATTGGTGCGGCCCTCGCGCACCGAAGCCATCGCCGGGCGAGCCAGTTCCGCGGCGTTGACATACCACTGGTCGGTCAGGAACGGCTCGATCGGGACGCCGCCGCGGTCGCCATGCGGCACGGCGTGGCGGTGCGGCTCGACCTTTTCGAGGAAACCGCCCTCTTCCATCAACGCAACAACCTTCTTGCGGGCCTCGAATCGGTCCAGGCCGTGAAGCTCGCCCCACAGGCCCTGGCGCTGCGGGTTCACATCAACACCTTCAAGGAAATCCTCGTTTTCCTTGAGGTTTATCCTCGCTTCCGGCGTCAGGATGTTGATCGCCCGCAGTCTGTGGCGCTTGCCGACTTCAAAATCGTTGAAGTCGTGCGCAGGCGTGATCTTGACCGCGCCGCTGCCCTTCTCGGGATCGGAATATTCGTCGGCGACGACCGGGATCTTTCGGCCGACGATCGGAAGCACGACGTTCCTGCCGACCAGATTCCGGTAGCGGTCGTCGTCCGGATGGACCGCGACCGCCGTGTCGCCGAGCATCGTTTCGGGCCGCGTGGTTGCGACCGCGATGTAGGTGGCGGGGTTTTCCGGGTCGTAGGTCTCGCCCTCGACGGGATAGCGGAAGTGCCAGAGATTGCCGTTGATCTCGATCTGTTCGACCTCGAGGTCGGAGATCGCGGTCAGGAGCTTCGGGTCCCAGTTCACAAGGCGCTTGTCCTTGTAGATCAGGCCTTCCTTGAAGAGGGTGACGAAGACCTCGATGACGGCCTTGGACAGCCCCGCATCCATGGTGAAGCGCTCGCGCGACCAGTCGCAGGACGCGCCGAGCCGCTTCAACTGGTTGAAGATCATGCCGCCGGATTCGGCCTTCCACTCCCAGATTTTTTCGATGAACTGCTCGCGGCCGAGGTCGCGCCGGTGGATCTGGCGCTCCATGAGCTGCCTTTCGACCACCATCTGGGTGGCGATGCCGGCGTGATCCATGCCCGGCTGCCACAGCACGTTCTTGCCGCGCATGCGCTCGAAGCGGACCAGAATGTCCTGCAGCGTGTTGTTGAGCGCATGGCCCATATGCAGCGAGCCGGTGACGTTGGGCGGCGGAATGACGATGGTGAACGGCTCCGCATCCGGCTCGGCGCCGGCGCCCGCGGCAAAGGCGTCGGCCTCCGCCCAGCGCTTGGCGATTTTCGGCTCGACGACGCCGGCGTCATAGGTCTTCTCAAGCATGGAAACGGTCCGCTTTGTCCGGAAATCTAGTCGGTCCGGTGTAAATCGGAAGGGCTGTAGCAAGTCAAACGCTTAGTTGGGTTGCACGGTCACGACCACGTCCGTATATATGATACGACAATATCGTATATAAGGACGTCGCAATGGCGCTTTCTATAAGGGATCGGGAAACCGACGAAGCGGTTCGCCGGCTCGCAAGGCTGAAGCAGAAGGGCCTGACGGAAACCATCCGCGAGGCTGTCGAAAACGAGTTGAAGCGCGTGCAAGGCGGCACACCCCTCGTAAAGCGCATCGAAGCGCTTCATCGCGAGCTCGAAAAATATCCGAGAACCGGCATGAAGGCCGACAAGGCATTCTTCGACAGCTTGAACGACGAATGACCGTGTCGGCAGTTCCATGTTCATAGATGCTTCCGCCTTAGTCGCGATCATAGATCGGGAAGCGGACTGGAAGGATCTCGCTGCGAAGCTCGAGCAAGCGGATAATCGGCTTACGTCCCCCTTGGCAATATGGGAGGCTGCCAACGCCATGGAACGGCTGCGCGCCTGGGGCTTCGATGAGGCGGAACGCACCGTCAGCTCATTTCTCGAAGCGATGGAGATTTCGACCGTCGATGTGACCGCCCAAATCGGGCGGGAAGCCCTTCGGGCGGCGCGGCTTTACGGCAAAGGGCGACATTCCGCACGATTAAACTTCGGCGACTGCTTCGCCTATGCCTGCGCCAAGGTCCTGAATGTGCCCCTGCTCTGCAAGGGCGACGACTTCCCACAAACCGACATCGAGCTGGCCTGAACGGCCCCTGACCGTTAGCTTGCCCCGCCGCGCGCGACGCGCTCGATCTCTTCGCGTACCAGCCGCTCGACCAGTGTCGGCAGATTGTTGTCCAGCCAGTCCTGCAGCATCGGGCGCATCATCTCTTCGGCCATCTCGTCGAAGGTCTTCTTGCTGCGCGCGGCGAACGCCTCCGACAATTCGCCAAAGGCGGCGGCGACCTGGCGGCTTGCCTGCTCGGAAATGATCGCCGGGCGGGCAACGTTGCTCTCCGTGGCCGCCGGAGCGTCGCTGTCGCCGACGATAGTGCGGCCCGGGAAAATTTCCGATGCGGAGCCGGGTTCGTCGATCGAACTGCTTTCAGGCTGCGTGGCAGTCTCGATGCCCTCTCTCCGCTCCCAAACCGGACCACCGCTCTGCGAAGGGACCGACGCTGCTGATGTCGCCTGGCCGGTCGGTGCTTCTGAGGCCGCTTGAACCGTCGACGCCTCGGGTCGGCCCGGCTCCGACCGCGCTTCGGCCGTCTGCGGCCTTTCGCGGGCCGGCTCGATTGCGGGCGCGGCTTCGGGCTGCGCAGCCGGCATAGTCTCCCCGGCCCGCTTGCGCGCGTCAGCGGCGATCTGCGCCTGCACTTCCGCGAGCGTCACAGGCTTCCTCGGCTCCGGGGCCGGATTGGGCGCGCGGAGTTCGGCGCGGAAGGCATCGACCTCGATAACGGCGCCCTCGCCGCGGACCGGCGCGCTGTCGCGCCTGGCCGGCTCGTAGACCGAAGCTGCGCTGTTTGCGGCCTCGACTTCGGGGCGGCCGGCTTCGGCCTCGTCACCGGGCTTGCGGCCCGTGTCGCTGTCTTCGATTATCCTGCGGATGGAAGCGAGAATTTCTTCCATCGAAGGTTCGCGCTGTGCGCTGCCTGCCTGTGCCATCGTCACATCCGCCGCCCTTGTGACCTGTTGTCATGTTCCGCCCGCAAAAACGGCCGGAAACGAATCATGGCGTCAGCGTAGCGGATGCAGGCTGTTGCGAGAATCCCCCTGAAAGGGCGTTCTGTGATTTCAACAGATTAAGCGTGGATGCGAATTGCCGACCTTGCACCCGCCGGACGTGCGCTCAGCGGCCGTCCGGCGTTCTCAGGCCGAACCACTTGTCCTTGACGGCCTTGTAATGCTC
Organism: Mesorhizobium alhagi CCNWXJ12-2; assembly: GCF_000236565.1. Taxonomy (GTDB): domain Bacteria; phylum Pseudomonadota; class Alphaproteobacteria; order Rhizobiales; family Rhizobiaceae; genus Allomesorhizobium; species Allomesorhizobium alhagi. The sequence continues at coordinate 38,079 of NZ_AHAM01000186.1, forward strand.
TTCGGGCTTGTATTCGGCAACCCTGAGCCCGAGGCGGCGGATGGAAAGGTCGCCCGCGCCCGACAGGATGGCATAACTCGCCACCACCAGATCGCGCTGCGAGTTGGCCACGGCGATCTGGGCGTCGATGACGTCGGCCTGCGCGTCGAGCACGTCGAGCGTGGTGCGCTGGCCGACATTACGCTCTTCGATGACGCCGTTGAGCGCGAGTTCGGCTGCGGTTACCGCCTCGCGCGTCGCGGCAAGCGTTTCCTGCGCGGCGATGTATTGGGTCCAGGCCGAGGTGACCGCGGCGCGCACCTGATCGCGCTGCACGTCGACCTCGATGCGGGCTTGGCCGAGCTGTTCCTTCGACTGGCGCACCTGCGCCGAGGTCCTGCCGCCCTGGTAGATCGGCACTGTAAGCGTCGCGCCGATGCTGGCGTTGTTTCCGGATTGTTCGGTAACGGTGGGACCGACGCCGCCGCCGACGCCGGGAAGAACGCCCACTGCATGTCGTTCGGTAAAACCCCGCCCGACGCTTGCATTGGCCGAAACCTGCGGCAACAACTGGCCTTCGGCCGACTTCACCGTAAACCCAGCCGCGTCGACCAGATGCTCCGTTGCCAAGATGGCGGGATGCCGGCTCGAAGCGACGCCGATCGCCTGGTCGAGGCTAGGCGGAAGGAGCTTGGCGAGCGGCGCCGCCGCCTCCAGCCGGCCC
>NZ_AHAM01000185.1 GCF_000236565.1 Mesorhizobium alhagi CCNWXJ12-2
TGCCGACGTGAACGGCGACTCGACCGCCGACATGCAAATCCTGGTCGCCGGCACCAACTTCATGACAGGGACGGACTTCATCCTCTGAAGTCGGCCTTGAGAGCCGCTGCGTCGCGGAACTGGTCTCTTTTGGTACCCCTGGGTACCCCGGTCTTGGGGGCGGCGCGGTTAGTAGCCGCTGGGAGTGCGCCTGATCCTTGGTTTTGTGCCAGCAGGCAGAGCGAGTCGTGCAACGATCCCACATCGTTAAAATTTTCAGCACATTCTAGCGATTAGCCATAAATCCAGATCGTTCCGCAGCCGGCAAAGAAACGTGCTTAACATTTCCTTAACGATCGAGCCTCCGAGACACGGAGCGAGCGAACTGGGTTCAAGGCCTGACCAATGGAAATGTTTCGAAGAGCGATCCGGATAATCGTCGGCGGCTGGGCGATCGCCCTGACCTCGGCGCTGGGCGTCCTGGCGCTGCACGAAGTCGAGAACGAATGGTTCACGATGCCGTTCAGCATCAGCGTTCTGCTCCTCCTGTCGGCGATCTTCTTCCTGCTTTCGAACCGACTTGCCTTTTCGGTCTACGCCGCATGGGCGGCCATGGGAACGGTCACGCTGGTGTCGATGATCAAGTTCAGCGAGCAGGGTTTCGACCTGCATGCCTATGACCTCGTCTTCCTGGGAGGTGATTCGTCGCTCAAAGTGTTTCTCGTCGAGAATTACCTGCATCTGGTTCTGCCCGTCGCCGCCGCGATCTCTGTCGTGATATTCGGCCTCGGCGCGATCGCATTGAACGAGCCTGCGAGCCGAACGCAGTTGAAATGGCGCCTCCTCATTCCCGCGGCACTGAGCGGCCTTCTGCCGGCTACCATTCCGGCATCCGCGGCGGCCCACCGCTTCGAATATTTCGTAGGTGGGCACCACGCCTCGGCCTTCTTCGTCTCGATGCTCGATATTGCAAGCATGCTCGGGGATTCCGATCTCAAGGCCAGGCTTGCGGCTGTTCCGATGCAGGAGCCCTACCCCGAAGCTCTGTCCTGTCCGGCCGCGGAGCGGCTGCCGGATGTCTTCATCGTCCTGAGCGAGACGCAGTCTCCGCCGTTCAATTTCCCGCAATTGGCCATGCCGCACGATTTCGCAGACGGTTTCGTTTCCGACGACGGCAAGGCGCGGGCGTTGCGCGTCGAAACGGTCGGTGGCGGCACCTGGATGTCGGCCTTCGCCGTCATGACCGGATTGCCGGCGGGCGAATTCGGTTGGCAGCGCCCTTATGTGACGGTGGCGCTGGAGAACAGGGTCAAGGGCGCGCTGCCGGAGGTGATGGCGAAGTGCGGCTATCGGACCGCGGTCATCACGCCGGTCGACGATTCTTTCGTCAATGAGGGACGCTTTTTCCGGTCGATAGGCTTTCAGACGGTATTCGACGCTGACGATATCGGCCTGACCGCCGAGCGCCAGCGCGACAGCTTCATCTATGCGAGCGCGGAGCGCCTGGTCGAAGAGCACCGCCGCGCCGACGGACGGCCGCTTTTTCTCCTGATCGAAACCATGTTTCCCCATTCGCCGCACAATACCCGGCTTGATCCGCAGACGAACGTGCCCGGCGAACCGCTCAACGCCGACGCCGAGATGGCCGAATATTTGCGACGCGTGCATATTGCGCGCCAGGACTTCCAGACGTTCCTGTCCGGCCGGCGCACAGATCCCTCGCCGCGCGGTACCGTCGTGCTCGAATTCGGCGATCATCAGGCGTCCGTCACGCTGCCGCTGGTCGAGGCGCTTGAAGGACCAGGCGCGCTCGCCAATCCCGACTCCCTCGCCTATATCACCCATTTCACCGCCCACGCCTTCGGCCATGGATTTGCGAAGAAGCTGCCCGATTTCGACCGGCTGGATATCGCTTTCCTTGGCGCAAGCTTCGCGGACGCGGCCGGTCTTCCGGTTTCGCCGCTGATGAAAGAGGCCGTCGAGTTGCGCGACCGCTGCAGTGGGCGGTTCCAATCATGCCGGGATCGTGCGTGGGTCGACCGCCATTTGAGACGGCGCGCCGATTCCGGCCTTCTCGACGTCATGGACAGCCCCGCGCCAGGAAGCTGAGGCGGCGGTGATTGCGATCCTCGCCGGAAGGTCTCGAAATAGGCCAGGCTGGGCGACCAAGACGCAAATCGGCCCGCTTTGCACTTGATGCTTGCGACGTCCGGTGCCAAATCAGGGCGCTGGCGCAAACACCCGATGCCTGCCTACCAATTCCGGACTGCAACTCATGGTCACCTATCTCGACGCCGCAACGGCGCCCACGCGAAACACCGGCCAGATACGGCTCTACGGCGAAGAAGCCTTCGCCGGCATGCGCAAGGCCTGCGACCTCACGGCGCGCTGCCTGGACGAGCTAGCGGATATCGTCGCGCCCGGCGTAACCACCGAAGCGATCGACCGGTTTGTTTTCGAATTCGGCATGGATCACGGTGCGTTGCCGGCGACGCTGAACTATCGCGGCTACACCAAATCATCCTGCACCTCGATCAACCATGTCGTCTGCCATGGCATTCCGGACGCCAAGCCGCTCAAAGATGGCGATATCGTCAATATCGACGTGACCTACATTCTCGACGGCTGGCATGGCGATTCAAGCCGCATGTATCCGGTCGGCACCATCAAGCGCGCCGCCGAGCGCCTGCTGGAAGTGACGCATGAATGCCTGATACGCGGCATCGCCGCGATCCGCCCCGGCGCCCGCACCGGCGCCATCGGCGCAGCCATCCAGAGCTATGCCGAGGGCGAGCGCTGTTCCGTGGTGCGCGATTTTTGCGGCCACGGGGTCGGCCAGCTTTTTCACGACGCGCCCAACATACTGCACTACGGCAGCGCCAATGAGGGGGTCGAGATGCGCCCGGGCATGATCTTCACGGTCGAGCCGATGATCAATCTCGGCCGCCCGCATGTCAAAGTCCTGTCTGACGGTTGGACGGCGGTGACGCGCGACCGGTCGCTGTCGGCGCAGTACGAGCACACGATCGGCGTCACGGACAGCGGCTGCGAAATATTCACGCTCTCACCCAAGGGGCTCGACCGCCCCGGACTGGCCTAAGCCACACCCATTCCTGCGGAAACCGGTTCGAAAACTCTGCAACTTTTCGGCATCATGCATTAGTATCGCATGAGGCGGCTTCGGCCGGTGCGGGGGCACGGGGCATATGGGGACAGACCAAGACGACGAACGCGGCTTCTTCCTGGCCGAGCAGGCCGCTGCACCCCTGCGCAAGACGACGCTGGTGCAGGAAAAGCCGCATCACCTCGGCCATCGTCAGCGGCTTCGTGAGCGGTTTCGAACCGCCGGCGCTGCCGCGTTGTCTGACTATGAAATCCTCGAACTGTTGCTGTTTCGCTCCATTCCGCGCGCCGACACCAAGACCCGCGCAAAAATGCTGCTGAAGCGCTTCGGCTCGCTGGCCGAAGTGCTCGGCGCGCCGGAACGGCTGCTGCGCGAGGTCGACGATATCGGCGAGAGCGCGGCGCTCGACCTGAAGATCGTCGCGGCCGCGGCACTGCGCATGGCGCGTGGCGAAATTGCCGGCCGCGAGGTGCTGTCGTCATGGAACCAGGTGATCGACTATTGCCGCGCGGCGATGGCGTTCGAGGAGCGCGAGCAGTTCCGCATCCTGTTCCTCGACAAGAAGAACGCGCTGATCGCCGACGAACTGCAGCAGACGGGCACGGTAGATCATACGCCCGTCTATCCCCGCGAGGTGGTGCGGCGCGCGCTCGAACTATCGGCCACCGCGCTCATTCTGGTCCACAACCATCCGTCGGGCGATCCGACTCCTTCGCGCGCCGATATCGACATGACGAAGACGATCATCGATACGGCCAGGCCGCTCGGCATCGCCGTGCACGACCACATCATCATCGGCAAGAAGGGGCACGCCTCCATGAAGGGCCTGCTGCTAATCTAGCCACTCCCCGGTTCGCTTGCCGGATGGCCGGCGGTGACCGCGATGGCTAGCGCGATCAGGCTGAGCATGGCGAGCGCGGCGCGGGCGACATGCGAATACTCCCAGACGTCGCGCAGGCTCTTCCAGTCGCCGGGTTCCGTCTTCGGCGCGAAGGCCGAAAAGAAGGTCGAGCCCAGACCCGAGAGCTCGACATCCCTCACCCAGAAATTGTTCACCGGATGGGTGAAGACCCAGTAGATGCCGTGCACCGCAACGAGCAGCGCCAGCGCCGAAAGCGTCCACAGGAAGCGCGCGCCGCCGAAGGGCGTAAGGTACAAGAGCAAGCCAAGCACGAGAATGCCGAGGATCTCTGCCCCGCCGCCGATCGTGAAGCCGGGATAGTAGATCGTCTGGACCGCGAAATACTGTTCCCTGTCGAGCCGCAGCTTGCCGGGAAGTTCGAGCGCATGGGCGAGCGTGAGCGCCATCGTGATGGCCACCAGAACGACTGCAACGATTTCCACGAACCGCACCATGGAACCGCACCTCCGAAGCGTCAGCTAAGGCGGCGCTTCGTCACGTCAACCATCGGCGCCTCAAAACTGCAACCGAGAATAGGCGCTCAAGTCGATCGCGGGGTGAGTATCAGGACAGCGGCATCTCGACGCCACACGCGCCGGCAAGGCCGGCAACCGCCTCCTTGACGCCGGAAAGATTGAAAATCGCCTCGCCCCGTCCGGCCAGGAAGCCATAGCGCCAGGATAGCCGCAGCCGCTTCGCCTGGAGCAAACGGGCGATGCCTTCGCTGCCGTCTCTGGAAAAGCCGCGTCCCTGGAAGCCGGGGGTCCATTGTTCAGCTTTTTCGCCGCCATTGTCGAGCCGCACCGAGACATTGATCGCGCCGCTCGCCGAGACTGGATCCCTGAGCTGGAGCGACTGGCTCCAGCGCGGCGCTCCGCCCCGATGACAGGCGATGGTCAGGACCGGGTGATAATCGATGACGCGCGACGAACCGACGCTCAGTGTGTTGAGGGAGAAGATCGAAGCCGTGACCTGCCCGTCGGGTCCGCTGCCCAAGCGCCATGTGTAGCGTCCCTGCCCGCTTGCCTGGACCGCCCCGAAAAGGCAGATCGCGGCAGCAAGCACGGCGTGTGAGAGGGTTGCGAAGGTGCGTGTTGTCATGTGCTGTCCCGGGCCGCATGCAATTGCGCGGGATATTTGCACGGGGCGCTGCCGTTTGTCACCGAGGCAGGCAAAGCAAAAGGCCGCTGTTTCCAGCGGCCTCTGCATCGTTCACTTGTGGGTGTCGCCCTATTCGACGTCGGCGTCCTTGGCTGCGGCCTTCTTCTTCGGGGCAGCCTTCTTCTTCGGCTCTTCGGCCGAGGTCTCGTCTGCCTTCTTGGTTGCCTTCTTCGCGGCCTTGGCCGGCTTGGCGGCGCCTTCCGGCTCCTCATCCTCGGCCATCAGCTCTTCCTTGCTCACCTTCTTGTCAGTGACGGAGATCTGCGTCATCAGATGATCGACGACCTTCTCCTCGAAGAGCGGCGCGCGCAGCGTCGTCAGCGCATTCTGGTTGTTGCGGTAAAAGTCGAAGACTTCCTGCTGCTGGTCGGCGGGATAACGGCGCACGAACTCGAACAAAGCGCGCTGCAGTTCCTCGTCCGAAACCTGCACGCCTGCCTTCTCGCCAATCTCGGCGAGAAGCAGGCCGAGGCGCACGCGGCGCTCGGCCAGGCGCTGGTACTCGGCGCGCGCTTCCTCTTCCGTGGTCTCTTCGTCGGCAAAAGTGCGGCCGGCAGCCTCGAGATCGCGGTTCACCTGGTTCCAGATGTTGGTGAACTCGGCCTCAACCAGCTTGGACGGGGCCTCGAACGAATAGGAGGCGTCGAGCTGGTCGAGCAGCTGGCGCTTGACCTTCTGGCGCGTCATCGAGCCGTACTGGCTCTCGATCTGGCCACGCACAATCTCGCGCAGGCGCTCGAGCGATTCCAGCCCGAGATTCTTGGCGGTCTCGTCGGTGACTTCGAGCTTGCCCGGCTTCGATACTTCCTTGACGGTGACGTCGAAGGTCGCTTCCTTGCCGGCCAGATTGGCGGCGTTATAGTTTTCCGGGAAAGTCACGGTGACGAGCTTCTCATCGCCCGCTTTGGCGCCGATCAGTTGCTCCTCGAAGCCCGGAATGAACTCCTTCGAGCCGAGCACCAGCGGCTGGTCGGTGCCGGAGCCGCCGGCAAAAGCCTCGCCGCCGATCTTGCCGACATAGTCGATGGTGACGCGGTCGCCTTCTTCGGCCTTGCCCTTCTTCGGCTCGTAGGAGCGCGAGGATTCGGCGATACGGTTGACCTGCTCGTCAATTTCCGTTTCCGAAACGTCAACTACCGGGCGTGTCACCGAGATTTTGGAGAAATCTTGAATCTCGATAGGCGGAATGACTTCATAGGCGAGCTGGAACTCGAAGTCCGCGCCGCCTGCCAGGATTTTTTCCGCTTCCTTCTCATCCTCGGTCATGGTGACCTCGGGCTGCATGGCGGCCTTCTCGCCGCGCTCGGCAATGATGGTGCGGGTGGAATTGGAGAGGATCTCGTTCACGACCTCGGCCATGAAGGACTTGCCGTACACCTTGCGCAGGTGCTGCAGCGGCACCTTGCCGGGACGGAAGCCGTTGATGCGGACCTTGTTCTTGGCTTCGGAGAGCCGCTCGACCAGCTTGGCTTCCATATCTCCGGCAGGTACGGTGACCTTGATTTCGCGTTTCAGACCGGAGTTTAGTGTTTCGGTAACCTGCATCATCAAACCTTTGTTTTCACGAATGCCGCAGCGCCAACGACGCCATGCCGTTCAGCCTGCCGGAAGTCTCGTGCCGGGTGTGGCTTTTGGTGCGGGTTGAGAATCTGAGCGCCGTTGCTCCCAGCGGCGAACGAAATGCTCTGATTGCGCTCCAAGAATGCGAGTAAGTCTTTGTTTTTCCTGCTTCTTACCACATTCGTCCGAAGCGGACCGTCATATCCCGTCACATTTGACACGCCTTTTGTCACAGGAGCCGTTGTTTTTCAACTCTCTTCGCATTTCCTACATTAAACGTCATTTCGGCCTCGACATTGACAGAATAATGGCCACATGAGATTGGCCAGGCATGCGGATGTGGCGGAACTGGTAGACGCCCTGGATTTAGGTTCCAGTGCCGAAAGGCGTGGGGGTTCGAGTCCCTTCATCCGCACCAGCCCTTCTCTCGCCCGGCAGCGAGCGGGCCACTCCGACCTGCCGCTCGCACGAAACCCAAATGGCCGCATTCCGCGCCTGGTCGGTCGCGGCTGGAGGCTCCGAAAGCGGATGAGAACAAGACTTTCGATTTTCGCCTGTCTGGCGCTGAACCTAGTCTGGCTCACGCCGGCTAACGCCCAGGGTTTCGAGGATCTGAACCGTCCGCTGCCCGACGTCTTTCGCCCCGGCATCACCGGCTGCGGGCGCGACCGGCCTTGCGATTGGCAGGAGCCGGAGATGGGGCGGCAGGAGCCCAGATACGAGATCAATAAATACCGCCAGCCGCGCATCGAGTACGACGTCAGGGTTCCGACCGTGCGTCCCGCCGAGCAACCTCTTGGGCGAGGCCGGCTCGCCACCCGCCAGGGGATTATCCAGGCTCACCGCACATGGTGCGCGGATAACTACCGCTCCTATAACCGACGCAACGATACGTTTCAGCCTTATTACGGCTCGCGCAGGCGGTGCATCTCGCCCTACGTCCGCCTGGACTGAAAACCTGATGCCGCCTTCCCCAGGGAGCGCCGCCGATCAGTAGAGAGGCTCGCGGAAAAGCATTGTGTCGCCGTCCATCAGCGCCTTGATCTGCGCCGAACCGTCCCCGGCGATGGCCGCCACGATATTGAAACTGCGCACGCGCATGTCGCGCTCGATCGCCAACCCCTCGCCTTCCGGGAGATAAAAGCGTTCGATCCCGTATTCGACATTCAGCGTATCGATCCGGCCGAGGCCGCGGCCATCATCGACCATGCCGCGAATGTCGATCTCGTCATCTCCAGGCGGCGTGGACGGAGGCTCGTAGAGCGAGGCCGAGACCATCTTCCAGATTCCGTCGCCATCCTTCTTCACACGCACGAAGACCGGCCCCGCCTCGATCCATTGCGCGCCGGAGGGCACATTGCCGATCATCGACACCGGAATATTCGAAATGTCGTAGCCGAGGCGGACATAATCGCCGCGCAGGAGATCGCGCGGATCGACAGGTTCGACTTTCAGGAGTACCTCCTGCCCGTCGCGCAGGACAGCCGCGCGGCCGGCGATGATGAAGGACAGGAAGCCGATCTGGAGGAGCGCCAGGAGGATTGCGGAAATCAGCAGGCGGTGCTTTTTCATCAGGCTGCTCCTCCCTGCGGCAGCGCCGCATCGTTCATACGCCTTTCCACCCTGATGATGACGAGGGCGACAAGGCCGAGCGCGAGGCCCGACGCCAGGAACAATCCGGCCGTTCCAAGCATGGTTCCGACGGTGACGACATAGACGAAAGCCATTTGGCAACTGAAGCCGAGATAGGCGATCCAGCGCAGGCCGCGGCTTTCACGGCCGCCGAGCACGACCGCGGCGGCAATGCCGGCAAAGCCCACAAGCGCTGCGGCGACCAGAGGCGCGGTCCCATCAATCAGGTCGAACTGAATGATGGTCATGCCTGTCAGAAAGCCGATAAGTGCGTGGACGGGCATGTTTCCGTCGATGCGGGCAATCCTCTCGACGGCGTCAGGAGCGTAAACGGCAATGGCAAACAGCGCGGCCGAAACAAGCGCCAGTATAGCTGGAATGATCAGCATGTCGTGATGCACCGCCAACAGCGTGGCGTAGAAGATCAGCGAGAGCAGCAGCAGGTTTCGCGACGCGCGGCTTGCCGTCCAGTAGGACAAGAGCCAAAGGCCGGCCGCGACCAGAATGAAGGACTGCGGCACACGCGTCTCGCTCCACAGTGCGACGCCCTCCAGGAACAGCCAGCAAGCAGCGAGGCCGACGGCGGCGACGGTCAGCGGGCCCGAGCGCAATGCGGCGGCGGCCAGCGCCGTGCCGGCGCACCAGGTCAGAACCGCATCCGTCTCGTCGCCGGACAGATGATACATCTGCCCTATCAGCGCGATCGAGCCGCCGAATGCCGCCGCGCCGATCAGCCAGACGCCTTCGGCCGTCGCGCTGTTCCCGCGCAATTTCAAAAGCGCGCCGCCGACATAGGTGGCCAAGATGATGGCAAACAGCACACCGACGCGCAGCAAGCGCGGAAACGCCTCCCAATTGGCGGCGATGACGAGAAGGATGGCCGCGCCGAAAAGCAGTGCCGCCATTATTGCGAGAACCAAACCGAAGCTCAGCGACTTTTGTTCATTGGCCTCGACGTCGCGGCGCAGCGCGTCCGCGGCTGCCTTGTCGATGAGGCCCAATTCCGTCCAGCGAAGGATGTCCTGCCGCACACGCGATCCATAACTCGCCATCGTTTCCCCTTACCCATGCGTCAACTTTACGCCTTTCGTCTAAAGCGCTGACGCGACGGCATTTTTGCGACTCGCCCGATTTTTGCCCCAACCGCTAAAACCGATTAATGTTGCATTGCACAATTTGCATTGCTGCCATGCACCAACAGCACTTTTCATCCGAGTCCGGCGCGCCTATTTAAAATTCGTACAAGAGACAGAAGAAAACGAACCAAAGACGAAACGAGAATACCATGAACCTGATCCGCAACTATCGCAACTGGCGCCGCTACCGGGAAACCGTTTCCGAGCTGAGCCGCCTGTCGAACCGCGAACTCTCAGACCTCGGCATTGGCCGCAGCGACATTCCCTTCGTCGCGCGCAAGTCGGTCTGACATCCGGGCCACGACGGCCCCGTCCGCTAAGCAAGAAAAAGAGAAACTGAAATGAACCTGATCCGCAACTACCGCAACTGGCGCCGCTACCGGGAAACCGTTTCCGAGCTGAGCCGCCTGTCGAACCGTGAGCTCACCGACCTCGGCATCAACCGCGGCGACATCCATCGCGTCGCGAGAAAGTCGGTCTAACGAATTTCGCCAGGGTCGACCTCCTCCCCGGCCCTGACGGATACGGTCAGCTTTCACCTCCTCCCGATCGCTGGCCGGCACAAAACGACACCCGCCGCACCTCCTCCCGCGGCGGGTGTTGTCTTCCAGAAGGGCCCAGCTTCCCTCAATAAGCGACAAGAATTTCGTCAGGACCTACCTCCTCCCAAGAACTGACGAATACGGCCGGCATTCACCTCCTCCCGATTGCTGGCCAACAAAACGACACCCGCCGGACCTCCTCCCCGGCGGGTGTTGTCGTTTTGGCGCTTCGCCATGCATTGCAGCCGGAAATTCGGGCTCAGCGTACGCCCATGACGCCGCGCTTCAGCCATTCCGATAGCGGCCGAATATCCGGTGGTCCGCCTGCCGGCTCGTACCAGCTGTCGATTGCCCACTTCGTTCCGGATCTGTCCCGCAACACCGCTGTCGCATGCGGGTAGCGCCCGTCGAGAAGGAAGCCGCGCGTGACGTTCCGGTCCACGGTGTGATGCTTCAGAAGACCGCGCCGTTCGAGATAAAGCAGAAGCGAGCGGGTATTGGTCGACTCGTCGACGCAGTCCATCTGGCCGCGCCTGTGATGTTGGCTGGCAATCGACTTCGGCTGATCATGTATGCCGATTACCCCTGCGGCACGATCCTCGTAGTACCGAACAGCCCTTGATACAGCGGCGCGTTCCGCTTTCGGAGACGAGGCCCCGGCAGCCATGATCCTCGAAAAGCGCCTTCCATCGGCCGTCCCAAGATCCAGGCCCGACGTGAAATGACACCCGAATCCATGACAGATGTCGATACGTGTCGCACCGGCCTTGGCGGTCTTCGCTGCGTGTTGCCCGGCAACCGAGGCATTGCCTGCAACAAGGCAAACGAATGCGATGGCGGTGGCGTGAGCGAGGAAACGATCTGCCATACTTGCTTATATTAGCGGCAGCAGGCACGAAGGCCAATGCTGGCAATGAACGACGAAAGCCGTCGGAATATACAGCGGGATTCCTTGCATTTCCGGACCCCGGGGACTATCTCGGCTGCCATGAAAATGAAACCGGTTCACATCATCGGCGGCGGGCTCGCCGGCTCGGAAGCGGCCTGGCAGGCGGCGCAGGCCGGCGTGCCGGTCGTCCTGTACGAAATGCGCCCGGTGCGCGGCACCGAGGCGCACAAGACCGACAGCCTCGCCGAGCTGGTCTGCTCCAATTCGTTCCGCTCCGACGACGCCACGGCCAACGCCGTCGGCCTGCTGCATGCCGAGATGAGGCTTGCCGGATCGCTGATCATGCGCGCGGCCGATGCTCACCAGGTGCCAGCCGGCGGCGCGCTGGCCGTCGATCGCGACGGCTTCTCGGCAGCCGTCACC
>NZ_AHAM01000184.1 GCF_000236565.1 Mesorhizobium alhagi CCNWXJ12-2
CTCGGTCCGCTTCGGCGCGGGGCGTCCGTTGCGCAATCGGTTCCAGTATTGGAACAGGTTGATCGATCCGTTCTGTTTCATGCTTCTCCGCTCCGCGCGATCTGCTGTCCGGTGTCCCATCGGCGAACAGAAGGGCGTTGTTCGATGGTCTACATGCGGGGTGGAGCAGGTTGCGTGCCAGCGCGGTTATCGGTTGTTAACCGGTCGGGGCCGTTAAGGTTAACCAATGGTTTAGATTGTTGCTCCGGCCGGGCTGTGGCACGCTGAAATCACTCCAGAAGCGGTCGTTTCACGACGACAGGCAGCACTTTCGGTCAAAAGCATTGGGGAGAGCAGGGGGCTCGACCAGCCGTCCAGGGGCAACCCTGGGCGGCTTTTCTTTTGTGATTCGGCCTGCTCTGTCCTAAGTGAGCGTTTCAGTTCCCCCCGGAAACGCAGCATGAACCAATCGCCGCCCGAGCCTAGCGAAGACGAACAAGACGGCGCGCCCAAGCGCCGGGAGCCGGCGTTCAATCTCCCCGGCATAGTGCTGGCGGCCATTGCGATCTGCGCCATCGTCCATCTGGTGCGGGTATACGCGCTGGATTTCGAGCAGGATCTGGAGCTGTTGATACGGACGGCCTTTATCCCGATCCGCTACTCCGGCCAGTTCGATATTGACGTCTATGCGTTCTCCAGCCCTTTCACCTATGCCTTCCTGCATGGCGACTTCGCGCATCTCGCCATCAACATGATCTGGCTCGCGGCGTTCGGTTCGCCGCTCGCAAACCGGCTTGGCGCGGCGCGCTTCGCGGCATTCTGGGCCTTCACCGGGCTTGCAGCGGTTGGGCTGCATTATCTGCTTCATCCTCTCGACCAATCGCCGCTTGTGGGAGCGTCCGGCGCCATATCGGGCATGATGGCGGCCGCGGCGCGGTTCGGTTTCCGCATAGACCGCGAGGCGGGAAAGGCGGCTTTCACCGGCGCGCTGCTGCCCATATCGCTCGTGCTGCGAATGCGCGGCGTGCTGACATTCCTCGTCATCTGGATGGCAATCAATCTGGTCACCGGCCTTGTCGGCTTCGCGCCGGGCGTCGAAGACCGCATCGCATGGGAAGCGCATGTCGGCGGCTTCCTGGCGGGTTTCTTCGGCGTCCGCCTGTTCGACCGCCAACCGCCGCGTAACCCGTAACGCCCGGTCTGCAAGCGCTTCGTACTTGAAATGGAAAGGGCGGAGGGGCACGATGTACAGGCGGAGCGAAGGCACTGCGACACAGCGCCCGTGCGCCGCCAACGCCAAGGAGGACGCGCCGTGACAGTGAAGGCTATTCTCGAACAGAAAGGCCACGATGTATACACGTTTGGCCCCAACGAGAAACTGGCGGAAGCCATCCGAATTCTCGCCGAGCACCGGATTGGCGCGCTGGTGATCACCAATGGCGACGGCAAGATCGTCGGCATTCTCTCCGAGCGCGACATCGTGCGCTGCATCGCCAAGGACGGCGCCGCCGCGCTCGATCATGCGGTTCGCATGGTGATGACGCCGAAAGTCAAGATCTGCAACGAGCACCACACTGTCAACGAGGTCATGGAGATCATGACCAAAGGCCGCTTCCGCCATCTGCCGGTCGAAAAGGATGGCTTGCTGAACGGCATCATTTCCATCGGCGACGTGGTCAAGCGCCGCATCGAGGATGTCGAGCGCGAGGCGGCGGAGATACGCGCCTATATCGCCACGGCTTGAGCCAGACGCCGCCGACCCGGCGAGGAGCCGGCGGCGTCCTTCCAATCACCTGTTGTCGAGTTCGGAGCGGACGAGCTGCAGGCCGCGCCGCGTGATGCGGTACGGTCCGCCGTCGGAGGAGGCGATTGCCTTCTTCCGCTTCAGCTTCCTGAACAGGTCGAGATCGAATCCAGGATAGTGCCAGCCGTCGCGGGTCAGGCACTGGATCGCCTCTATGCGTTTTCTGTCGTCCTTTTCGATTTCAATGCGTCCGCCCTGCGCAAGCAGGTGAAGAATGCGCTGTTCGCTGCGCGATATGTCCATGATGTGGAAGTCCGGAAAACCTGGCCGATAGGCCAACACAAAAAGCCGCAGCCGCATGAGCGGCACGGCGGTTTCGGTTTTCATGCCCTGGCTTCTAAAAGCTCAGGGCTTCAACGGGACTGAGCGAAGGTAGACATCCACACTCCATCGGGATGTTTCGCATATAACGAGCGGCTTTTGAAAACGCCAGTCCATTCTCCCGACGCTTGCCTCTCCCGGCCATTTGCACTAGCGAATGCCGACGCTGAATATACATCTTGCAGATATTCCCGACCCTACCGACGCAGGCCTTCATGACCATCATCGACACACGTACGCCCGATCCGAAGCGCTTCATTTCCGGCGCCACCGGTGATTGGGAGATCATCATCGGCCTGGAGGTGCATGCGCAGGTGACGTCGCAGGCCAAGCTGTTTTCCGGCGCATCGACTTCGTTCGGCGCCGCGCCTAACGCCAATGTCAGCCTGGTGGACGCGGCGATGCCCGGCATGCTGCCGGTCATCAATGAGGAATGCGTGAAGCAGGCGATCCGCACCGGGCTTGGGCTGAAGGCGCAGATCAACCACCGCTCGGTCTTCGACCGTAAGAACTATTTCTATCCCGATTTGCCGCAGGGCTACCAGATTTCGCAGTACAAGCAGCCGATCGTCGGGGAGGGCATCGTCACGGTTTCCGTCGGCCCCGACCGGGCAGGCAATTTCGAGGATATCGAGGTCGGAATCGAGCGGCTGCATCTCGAGCAGGATGCCGGCAAGTCAATGCATGACCAGCATCCGACCATGTCCTATGTCGACCTCAACCGATCCGGCGTCGCCCTGATGGAAATCGTGTCGAAGCCGGACATGCGCTCCGCTGACGAGGCCAAGGCGTACCTTACCAAGTTGCGCACGATCGTTCGCTATCTCGGGACCTGCGACGGCAATATGGACGAGGGCTCGATGCGCGCCGACGTCAACGTCTCCGTGCGTCGCCCGGGCGGAGAATTCGGCACGCGCTGCGAGATCAAGAACGTCAACTCGATCCGCTTCGTCGGCCAGGCGATCGAGTCCGAAGCGCGCCGCCAGATCGCTATCCTCGAAGATGGCGGCAAGATCATCCAGGAAACGCGGCTGTTCGACCCGGGCAGGGGCGAAACCCGCTCGATGCGCTCTAAGGAAGAGGCGCACGACTATCGCTATTTCCCCGATCCGGACCTTCTGCCGCTCGAATTCGACCAGGCCTATGTCGATGCCCTGGCCGCGGAATTGCCGGAACTGCCGGACGACAAGCGGGCGCGGCTGGTCTCCAGCCTCGGCCTCTCGGTCTACGACGCATCCATTTTGATTTCCGAGAAAGCTATTGCCGATTATTTCGAGAAAGTCGCGGCTGGGCGTGACGGCAAGCTCGCCGCCAATTGGGTCATCAACGATCTGCTCGGCCAGTTGAACAAGGCCGGCAAAGGTATTGAAGATGCGCCGGTTTCGCCCGATCAGCTAGGCGCCGTCATCGATCTGATCAAGGAAGGTACGATTTCGGGAAAGATCGCCAAGGATCTGTTCGAAATCGTCTGGAACGAGGGCGGCGACCCGCGCGAACTGGTCGAGAGCCGCGGCATGAAGCAGGTCACCGACACCGGCGCGATCGAAAAGGCGGTGGACGAAGTGATCGCGGCCAATCCCGATAAGGTCGAACAGGCGCGCGCCAAGCCGAGCATGGCCGGCTGGTTCGTAGGCCAGGTGATGAAGGCGACGGGCGGCAAGGCAAATCCGCAGGCGGTGAACGGCCTGGTCAAGGCCAAGCTCGGGATCGAGGAATAAGAATGTTTGTGCGAACCGCCAGCGAGCGCGATCTCGCCGCGGTGCGGGCGCTGCTGGTCGAGACCTGGCACGCCACCTACGATGCGATCTACGGCGTTGAGCGGGTGACGGAAATCACCGATGATTGGCACTCCATAGCCTCTCTGAAGGCGCGAATGGCGCGGCCGAATTCCGAGTTCCTCGTCGCCGATGACGGCAAGGTGATCGGCGGCATGGCTTACGCGGCTGCCACGAGCGATCCCAAGCTGGTGATGCTGCACCAGCTTTACGTGCACCCGTCTTTCCAGGGGAAGGGCATCGGAAAGATGCTCCTGGATGAGATCGCGGACAGTTTTCCCGATGCGCGCACATTGCGCCTCGAAGTGGAGGCGGCAAATACGGCCGCGCTGGCGTTTTACCGCGCCAACGGTTTCGTTCAGGCAGGCGAGACCGCCAATTGTGGAGGCCCGCAATCCGGCATACCGGCCATGGTGCTGGAAAAGGCGCTCGATTGACCGCTTCGTGCGACGGCGGAACACTTGCCATCATCGCCGCCGAAAGCCATAAGCGGGCGTGCATGAAGCGCGGCGACAGGGTAGTTCGATGAAGAAATTCCTCCTGCAGTTTTTCACCTGGTGGAACGGCCAGACGCTGGGAACGCGCTTCCATACCTGGCGGCACGGCGCCGAGGTCGGACGCGACGAGTTCGGCAACATCTATTATCAGGGCGGTACCGATTCGGAGGGCCGTACGCGTCGCTGGGTGATCTACGCCGATCAGGCCGAAGCATCCATGATTCCGCCCGGTTGGCACGGCTGGATTCATCACCGGGTCGACGTTGCGCCGTCGCAGGAAAGCTATGCGGCCCGCGAATGGGAAAAGTCCCATGAGCCCAACCTGACCGGCAGCGCCGCCGCCTACCGGCCGAAGGGCTCGCTTCTGTCCGGCCGGCATCGCCCGCAGGTTACCGGCGACTACGATGCCTGGACGCCTGGCGGTTGAGGTTGGACGGAGCGGCGGTGTTTTCTCGCCACAATTGGCGGCTACTCGCTTGGTCGTCACGGGCCTCGGCGCGCGACAGAATCACGGCCGCAAATTCCGGTACTTCAAGATGATCGAATTCAGCCTGACCTCGCTCGGAAGACGAGCGGCATCCATGGCCGCCGTAACCGCCGCGGCCGCGATCGTCGCGCTGTCGCCTGCGAAAGCCGAGCGCATCAACAATCCTGTCGCCGAGTTCACCGGCGTCGACAAGATCACCGGCCGCATCATCACGTTCGACGTTTATATCGACGAGACCGTGCAGTTCGGTGCGTTGCAGGTGACGCCGCGCGTCTGCTATTCGCGGCCGGATACCGAAGAGCCCAAGACCGATTCGTTCGTCGAGGTCGACGAGATCACGCTGGACCGCAAGATCAGGCGGATTTTCACCGGCTGGATGTTCGCCGAAAGCCCGGGCCTGAACGCGGTCGAGCACGCCGTCTACGACGTCTGGCTGAAGGCCTGCAAGCAAAAGTCCGACGTGCCGGCGCCGGAAGCTGCAACGACAAACTAGTGGTCAAAATCTGACGCTTGGTACCGAAGTCGTAGGCCCGCTCAGGGTGGTGGAAAATGGACCTAAGCGTGTTGGCTCACTTGGAAGCCATGGCGGCGACAAACGTGTTCTGGGAAGCGACAATCTTCCAATCGCTTCCACGCTTCTCGACTATATGCTTGAGGTGAGACTTGATCGTCCTATCCCCGTGCTCCTGCGCACCAGGAGGCGCAGGAGAGAAACCCTTCACCTCCACATCTAGGTCAAGGATCATCGTATCACGACCAATCGGCCTGATGCGCCGCACACGGGCCGTAGCTTCCGTGGTTCGGCCGGGTCCGCTCCACAGGTCGACGTGCATTTGTGCGATGGCGTCTCGATCACCCCAGATTTGACCGGTCGGGTCTACAAGTTCCGCATCGGGCCAGTAAGCCTCGCCATAACCCGGCCCATCGCGCATGTTCCAAGTCCGCGTGAATACGCGAGCAAGCTCTTCCGCCGCTGCCCTCATCTCCGCATGGGATACAGCTTGCATTTCCCATCCCCCTGATATGCGGAATTGGCGCGCTGAGCGCTCAAGAATTATAACACGGGTGCTCATGAGACGGAACGTCCGTCGTAGGGTCGGAACAGGTATTGCGCATCGGGTATCAAGCGTCAGATTTTCACCACTAGGCCGCTCGAACCCGGAACATTCACCAGAGGCGGCCGTTTTTTCCGCGTGTCGAACACGACGGGAGCAATGCGCCATGGCCTCGGTTGAGCAAGAGCTGCTTGCACTCGAAAGGCAATTCTGGACCGGCGGTTCTAAATTCTACCAAGAGAACGTCGACGAATCCTGCCTGATCGTGTTCAACCGCGACATGGCCGGCGTGATGAGCAACAAGGATATTGCGGCCACAGTCAAGAACGGCAATCGCTGGAAAGACCTTGAAATCAAGTTGAAGGGGCTGGTCACGCCCTCGGAAGACACCACCATCCTGAGCTACGAGGCGCGGGCGACACGCGAAAGCGGCGGGCGCTACGCCGCATTGGTCAGCACCGGCTATGCGAAGCGCGACGGCCGCTGGAAGATGGTGTTCCACCAGCAGACGCCGCTGGCTTGAACGGCCAGCACGGTGGCGTCTCGGGCGCTAGGGGAAAAAGACCGCTTCGCCCTCCAGCGCGTCCTCCAGCATTCTCTCATATTTGCCGCGCGGCACGTCGATCGCGCCGAAGCGCTTCAAATGCTCCGTTGTGAACTGCGTGTCGAGAAGCACGAAGCCGCGTTCGCGCAGGCGCTCGACCAGCCGCACGAGGCAGGCTTTGGAAGCGTCGGCTTCCCTGGAGAACATGCTTTCGCCGAAGAAAACGCGGCCGAGCGTCACGCCGTACAGCCCGCCCACAAGCTTCCGGCCATGCCACGCCTCGACCGAATGGCAGTGGCCTCGCTCGAACAGTCCAATGTAGGCCTCACGGATCGGCTGGTTGATCCAGGTTGACTTGCGCTCTTCCCTGGCTTCGGCGCAGGCGTCGATCACGCCCGGGAAATCGCTGTCGAAGCGAATCTCGAAACGACCCTGGCGCATCGTCTTGCGCAAGCTCCGAGGAATGTGGAACGTGTCCAACGGAATGATGCCGCGCGTTTCAGGACGGACCCAGAAGACTTCGGGGTCGCTCGCGCTTTCGGCCATCGGAAACACGCCCGACGCATAGGCTTTCAGCAGCAGGTCGGTCGGAATGCGGTAGCCGGGGGCGTATGGTCGGGTCATCGACCCTTATTATACAGTCTCCGCCAGATGCTTTTCCAGCCAGTGGATGTCGTAGTCGCCATTGGCGATGTCGGGATTGCCTACGAGGTCGCGAAACAGCGGCAGCGTGGTCTTGATGCCGTCCACAACGAACTCATCGAGAGCCCGGCGCAGCCGCATCATGCATTCGACGCGGTTGCGGCCGTGCACGATCAGCTTGCCGATCAGGCTGTCGTAGTAGGGCGGAATGCGATAGCCGGAATAGACGCCCGAATCGACGCGGATGCCGAGGCCGCCCGGCGTATGGAAATGCGTGATCGTGCCCGGTGAGGGCGTGAATGTGCGCGGGTCCTCGGCATTGATGCGGCACTCGATGGCATGGCCCTGGAACCGCACCTCGTCCTGGCGCACCGATAGCCCGCCGCCCGATGCCACCCGGATTTGTTCGTGCACCAGATCAATGCCGGTGATCGCCTCCGTCACCGGGTGTTCGACCTGCAGTCTGGTGTTCATCTCGATGAAGTAGAACTCGCCATCCTCATAGAGGAATTCGATCGTGCCGGCGCCCGAATAGCCGAGATCCGCGATCGCCCTGGCGCAGGTTTCACCGATCCGGGTGCGCTGCTCCTCGTTGAGGGCCGGCGAATTCGCTTCCTCCCAAACCTTCTGGTGGCGGCGCTGCAGCGAACAGTCGCGTTCGCCGAGGTGAATGCCCTTGCCTGCGCCGTCCCCGAAAACCTGGATTTCGATGTGGCGCGGTTTTTCGAGGAATTTCTCGATATAGACTTCGCTGTTGCCGAAGGCCGCGCCGGCCTCGCTGCTGGCCGTCTGCAGCGCCTGGATGAGATCCTGTTCCGTGCGTGCGACCTTCATGCCGCGGCCGCCGCCGCCGGCGGAGGCCTTGATGATCACGGGATAGCCGATATCGGCTGCGATCCGCTTGGCCTCGCCTTCGTCGGACACTGCGCCCTCGGAGCCGGGGACGACGGGAATGCCGAGGCGCTTGGCGGTGCGCTTGGCTTCGATCTTGTCGCCCATGACGCGGATATGGTCGCCGGACGGGCCAATGAAGGTGATGTTGTGCGCGGCCAGTATGTCGGCGAACTTGGCGTTTTCGGACAGGAAGCCGTAGCCGGGATGCACCGCGTCCGCGCCGGTGATCTCACAGGCGGCGACGATCTGGTGGATGTTGAGATAGCTGTCGCGCGAGGGCGGCGGGCCGATGCAGACGCTCTCGTCCGCCAGGCGCACATGCATGGCGTCGGCATCGGCGGTCGAGTGGACGACGACGGTCTGGATGCCGAGTTCCTTCGCCGCACGCAGGACCCGAAGGGCGATCTCGCCGCGATTGGCGATCAGGATTTTCTGGAACATGAGGTACGGCTTCCCCGGGCTACTCAATGACGACGAGCGGCATGCCGAATTCCACCGGCTGGCCGTCTTCGATGAGGATCGCGGTCACCGTTCCCGAACGCGGCGAGGGAATCTGGTTCATCGTCTTCATCGCCTCGATGATCACCAGCGTCTGGCCTTCCTTTACCTGCTGACCCACATCGATGAACGGCTTTGCATCGGGCGAGGGGGCCAGATAGGCAGTGCCTACCATCGGCGAAGGCACTGCGTTCTTCGACAGGTCGGCGGCAGGGGCTGGAGCCTGTACGGGCGCCGAAGATGGAGCGGCCGGCGCGTGATGAACGATCGGCGCGGGCGCATGGACGCTGTGAACGGCCTGCGCATGGCGCGACACGCGCACCTTCAGATCGTCCAGCTCGACCTCGATCTCGGTGAGATTCGTGTCGTTCAGGATACCGGCGAGATCGCGGATCAGCTGCTGGTCAACACCGGTCTTCTTTGTCGACATGTCGGAACCTTTTCCTGTTCTGTCTGTCACAGCCGCGCCGCCAGCGCCTGAAGTGCCAGAGTATAGCCAAGCGGGCCGAAGCCGCAGATCATGCCGGTCGAGACGGGCGCGATCATCGATGTGTGCCGAAACGCCTCGCGGGCGTGAATGTTCGAAAGATGCACTTCGGCGACCGGCAACGGCGAGACCGAGCGGATCGCATCATGTATCGCGATGGAGGTGTGGGTGTAGGCGCCGGCGTTGATGACGATGCCGGCCGCCTTCTCGCCGGCCTCCTGGATCCAGTCGACCAGATCGCCTTCATGGTTGGACTGGCGAAAGACGATCTCCAGCCCCAATGCCGCGCCGGCCTTCCTGCAATCCTCCTCGATGCCGGCCAGCGTCGTTCCGCCATATATGCCGGGTTCCCGCTTGCCGAGCGCGTTGAGGTTGGGACCGTTCAGGATGAAAATCGTTTTCAATATATGCACCTTTCGCCGCACCAGAAGGCATCTGGCGCGCCGGGACTTCTATACTGGGCATAGAGCGCCGCGAAAAGAGCGCAAGCAGCTTCTTTCTCTGTCCACAGCGGCGGGCGTCGGAAAGGCCCGATCAGCAGGTGGCGGCCTCGATGCAGGTCTTGGCGGCCGCGATCTTCTCGGTCAGGACCTCCTTGCCGAGCGCGCCGAACACGACCTCGTTGCCGACGACATAGGACGGCGTTCCGGTAATCGCCAGGCGGTTGGCGAGTTCGTAGGTTTCCGAGAACGCCTTGGTGATTTCCGGATTCTTCATCTCTTCGCGCAGCCTGGCCTCGTCGACACCCAGCGAAACTGCGAGCTTGACGGCGCTGTCTTCGCTGGCGCGGCCGGCTCCGCCGAGCAGCGCATTGTGGAACTCGCCATATTTTTCAGGCGCAAGCGCACGGAAGGCCATGGAGACGACATGGGCCTTCTGCGAATCCGGGCCGAGGATCGGGAATTCCTTGAGCACGAAGCGCAGTTCCGGGTCAGCCGCGGTCAGCGCCAGCATGTCTTCCTGGGCGCGTTTGCAGTAGCCGCAATTGTAGTCGTAGAACTCGACGATCGTCACCTTGCCATCGGGATTGCCGACGACGCCATCATAGGCGGCGTTGAATATCTCGGCCTTGGCTTCCTCGATCACCTGCAGATGGGCGACGCGCTGCTCCTCCTGCTGTTTGGTTTCGAGCGCCTGCTGCACCTCGAGCATCAGTTCGGGATTCGACAGCAGATATTCGCGCACGATCGTCTCGACCTGCTTCCGGTCGAGCTGCGTCTCGGCCGCGGCGACGGTTAGCACCTGCGGTGCGTCTTCGGCCTTGGCGATTTGCGGCTTGCCGGCAACGAAGCCCGCCGCCAGCAATCCAAAAGCCACGGCGACGCCGGCTGCTCCCAACAAAAGTGCCTTGTTCATGGTCGTTTCCTCTGGAGTTTCCGTTCAGTCGTCCGACCGGCGCGGAAGGTTCATTTCTTCTTGCCTGGCATCTTGTAATTGATGATGTCCTGGGCGCGGACCCAGCCCGGTGCGCCGCGCTTGAATCTCTGCTGGGCGCGGGCCGCGAAGATCTTCGCATCCTTGTAGGCGCCGCGGTAGAAGTGTCCCTCGGCGGTGGCGAGTTCGGCCTCAGGAATCTCGCCGAGCTGGCCATAGGCCTGCGCGAGGTAGCGATAGCCGGAACTGTTTTCGCGGTCCCGCTGAAGTCCCTTCTTGATCTCCGCCACCGCCTGCTTCAGCGACGCCGGATCGCCGACCGCAATCAGCGCCTGCCCAAGCGAAATCGGCAGGATGCCGGATTTGACGGGGTCCAGCCGCACTGCGGTGGTGTATGCGCCGACCGCGTCTGCCGGACGGTTGGCCTTCATCAGTATGTCGCCCCGCAATTCGTGGAAATACGGGTTATTGGGCTGCGCCTTGATCAGCGCGTCGGCCTTCCCGAGCGCCGAGCGCGGATTGCCGTACATGTAGGTGGCCATCGCATCGCCGTACTGCGCCGGCAGGCCCTGCGGGTTCTTGCGGAACAGCCGCGCCGCCGCCGACTGGCCTTGCGTATAGACGGCGATCTTGGCGCGCATCATATCGTGGCGCTGCTGCAGCGTCGGCGAATCCGTGCGATCGTAATTGGGGCTGCGCTTCGCCAGTTCCTCGAGGTTGGCGATGCGCTCGCGCGGCATTGGATGGCTGACCTGGTAAGGATCGACGCGCGACCCGGAAAGCGAAAGCGCATTCTGGAAGCGCTGGAACGTCTTCAGCATGCCCTTGGACGACTGTCCCGTCGCCTCGAGATAGGTAATCGCCGAGCGGTCCGCCGTGGTTTCCTCCGAGCGCTGGTAGCCGAGCAACCCGCGCCGCGCAAACTCGCCACCGCCAGCTGCCAGGCCGCCGCCGGCTTGGGCGATCTCCTTGGAATTTGCCGCCGCGCCGGCAACCACCGCACCGATGCCGAGCAGCCCGGCCACGACCGCCATGGTCTGTGCACGCGCCAGTTGGTCGCGCAGGCGCTCCTGGTGGCCGCCGGCAATATGGCCGGCTTCATGGGCTATGACGCCGATGATCTCGTTGGGGGTTTCCGACTGCAGCAGCGCGCCGGTATTGATGAACATGCGCCGCCCGGCCACGAAGGCGTTGAAACGAGTGTCGTTGACCAGAATGATGTCGATGCCGGATTTGGAAAGGCCGGAGACCTTGAGGATCGGCCTCGCATAGTCGCGGACCAGCGCTTCGATTTCGGCATCGCGCACGACCGGCAGATTGCCCTGAGCCACAGCGCTGCCCGGGCTCGTTACGCTCACGGCGAGAGCAAGCGACACTGCTGTCAGCGCTCTCGCCGTTTTGGCCAATTTTGCAAGTATCGGAAATCGTGCGTGCATAGCGGGAACCACTGGTAAACGAGCCATGGTGGGATGAAAAGTCGAAGCGCCGCATTTCATGAACTTGTGATCCCCACATCATTCGGGCATTTGTGCGGCGCATTGCCCGAGCGCATATGAAGGAATGGTGCGGATATGGCGGTTTCACTCTCCCGGCGCGGCGATGTCGAGCCGTTCCACGCGATGGACGTGCTTGCCGAAGCCAATCGGCTGAAAGCGCTCGGCAAGCCGGTGATCTCGATGGCGGTCGGGCAGCCTTCCGACCCTGCGCCGACGCTGGTCCGCGAGGCTGCGGCAAAGGCGCTGGTCGAAGGCCGCATCGGCTATACCGACGCGCTGGGCACGGCCGAGCTGCGCAACGCCATAGCAGCGCATTACCAGGAATATTATGGGCTTGAAGTGCCGGCCACGCGGATCGCGGTGACCACCGGATCCTCGGCTGCATTCAATTTGGCGTTTCTGGCGATGTTCGACACCGGCGACCGTGTCGCCATCGCCGCGCCCGGCTATCCAGCCTATCGCAACATCATGAAAGCCCTCGGCCTCGATGTCGTCGAGATCGAACTGGAAGGCGCTGCCTACCTCCGTTCCGAACACCTTCGGGAAGCGCATGCCGAAAAGCCGCTCAAAGGAGCGGTTTTCGCCAGCCCGGCCAATCCGACGGGAGCCGTGGTTCCTGCGGACGACCTCGAAGCACTCGTTCGAACGGCCGAGGAACTTGGAATCGCGTTGATTTCCGACGAGATATATCATCGCCTGGCCTATTCGGCGCCCGATACCACGGCGCTCGCCTTCAGCCCCGACGTAACCGTCATCAACTCCTTCTCGAAATATTACTGCATGACCGGCTGGCGAATCGGCTGGATGGTTCTGCCGGAAAAGCTCGTCCGGCCGGTCGAGCGCGTCCAGCAGAGCCTTTACATCTCCGCACCTGAACTGTCGCAGATTGGCGCGACGCAAGCGTTCCGGGCGACCGACGAGTTGGAGGCGGTCAAGGCCCGTTATGCCTGGAACCGCGATCTCTTGATGCAAAGGCTCCCGGAACTCGGCTTTTCGCTCGCCGCGCCAATGGACGGGGCATTCTACGCCTACTGCGACGTTTCCCGGTTGACCAACGACAGCATGGAGTTTGCCCGCGCAATGCTGGCGGAAGCACATGTCGCGGCAACGCCGGGCCACGATTTCGATCCGCTCGCCGGCCAGCGCTTCATGCGCTTTTCCTATGCCGGCAGCCATGACGATATGGCCGAAGCGCTGGATCGCATCGGCCGCTGGCTCGGCTGACGGAGGCGCCAATGCCCGAAATCGAAGCCGTGCTCTCGGATATCGCTGCCGAGATGGCCGCCCGCGCCGATCGCGGTGACGTCGTAACCTACATTCCGCAACTCGGCAAGGTTGATCCAAGAAAATTCGGCCTGACTATCGCCATGGTGGACGGACGCGTGTTTTGCGCGGGCGATGCCGACGAAGCGTTTTCGATCCAAAGCATATCCAAGGTCTTCACGCTGACCTTAGCTCTCGGCAAGATCGGCGACTCGCTGTGGCAAAGGGTAGGGCGTGAGCCGTCGGGAAACCCCTTCAACTCGATCGTCCAGCTCGAACAGGAGCGGGGAATACCGCGCAATCCGTTCATCAACCCCGGCGCGATCGTCGTTTCGGACGTGCTGCTGGCGGGGCATCAGCCGCGCGAGGCGATCGGCGAAATCCTGCGCTTCGTACAGTTCCTGGCCGACGACGAAACCGTGTTCATTGACCACGAAGTCGCTGCGTCAGAGCGGGCGACCGGCTTCCGCAACTTCGCGCTGGCCAACTACATGCGTTCCTTCGGCAATCTCGAACACGCAGCCGAACTCACGCTCGGCGTCTATTTCCACCACTGCGCCATCGCCATGACGTGCCGCCAATTGGCGCTGGCCGGCCGGTTTCTGGCCTGCGACGGGCGCAATCCGGCAACCGGCCATTCGGTTGTTTCGGCCGAGCGGGCGCGGCGCATCAACGCGCTGATGCTGACTTGCGGCCATTATGACGGATCAGGCGACTTCGCATTCAGGGTCGGCATTTCGGGCAAGAGCGGCGTCGGCGGTGGTATCCTCGGCGTCGTTCCGGGCGTTGCGTCGATGGCGGTCTGGTCGCCCGGCCTCAACGCGGCCGGAAATTCCAGGCTGGGATCGATCGCGTTGGAAAAGCTCGCCAAGGCTATGAACTGGTCGATCTTTTCGCCTTGAGCCGGCAGCGCGCCAAAGAAAAGACCCGCATCGCCGTCAGCGGTGCGGGCCCCCTTTAGGTAATCAGCATAAAAGCTGGTCAGAAAAAGCTTTTTCTCTGCCACCATCCGGCCTTCTTCGGCTTTCCGTCGGTGGCTTCCTCTTCTTCCTCGCCAGTCGAAGACACGAGCTTGACGACAGGTTCGGCCGGCTTTTCCTCTGCCGTTTCGGGCGCTTCGTTGGCAGGAGCGGCAGCCGCCTCGGCCGGTTCTGCCTTCTTGCGCCGCGGGGCGCGCGGCTTCTTGGGCTTTTCTTCGGCCGTCACCGCAATCGCTTCCGGCTCGGCCATCGCCGGTTCCGCGGAAACCGCCGCTTCCGCAGCCTCTTCCGCCTTCACCTTTTTCGGCCTGGCGGCGCGGCGAGGCTTCTTGGGCTGTTCGTCGACAGCAGGCGCTTCCTCAGGCGGGGCCGCAAGGACGGCAGCGTCTTCAGTCACCTGCTCCGACAAAGCCTCGACGGCTACAGGTTCCGCCGCGACGGTCTCGTCCTGCTGCTCCGCTCCGTCCTCGTCACGCCGGTTGCGCTTGCCGCCGCGCTTGCCGCGCCGGCGCTTCTTGCGGTCGACATCCTCGCCGGTTTCGTCCGCAGCCTCGGCTGCGACGGGTTCGACCGCCTCAGCGGTCTCGGCGCGATCTTCGTCGGCGGCGGCCGCAACATCCTGTGTCGCCGCGCCTTCCACATGCGTGGCATCGCGATCGCGATCCTTGCCGCCGCGCCGTCTGCGGCGCTTCCGCCGCTTGCGGTCGCGCTGCTCGCCGGTTTCGGCTCTCTGGACCGGCTGTGCTGGCCGTTCCTCGGCCGCGGTCTCGACGACTTCTTCCTCCTCCTCGACGATTTCGTCCTCCGGCTCGTCATAGACAGGCGCGAGCAGGGGAACGGGACCGCCGACAGGCTTCTCGGCCACCGCACCGCGGAAGATCGCGTAATGCTGCGCGCCGACCGAATCGTCCATCTCGATCGTGATCGTCAGGCCGAAGCGCGCCTCAAGTTCGGCAAGCGTGCTGCGCTTGTGGTTGAGCACGTAGAGCGCGGTCGAGGTCGGGGTTCGCACCGTAATGTGGTTGCGCGAATCCTTGATCAGGAATTCCTCGATGGCCCGGACCACAAGCAGCGCCACGGACGATTCCGAACGAACATGCCCGGTTCCGCCACAATGCGGGCAGGGCTTCATCGTCGATTCGAGCACGCTGGCGCGGATGCGCTGGCGGGACATCTCCATCAGGCCGAAATGCGAGATGCGGCCGACCTGGATGCGCGCGCGATCG
Organism: Mesorhizobium alhagi CCNWXJ12-2; assembly: GCF_000236565.1. Taxonomy (GTDB): domain Bacteria; phylum Pseudomonadota; class Alphaproteobacteria; order Rhizobiales; family Rhizobiaceae; genus Allomesorhizobium; species Allomesorhizobium alhagi. The sequence goes on from NZ_AHAM01000184.1 coordinate 15,323, forward strand.
TTCTTGAGGCAATCCTTCAGGCGCTTCTCGACCGCACGATTGTTGCGGTTCTCCTCCATGTCGATGAAGTCGATGACGATCAGGCCCGCGAGATCGCGCAGCCTGAGCTGCCGTGCGACTTCGTCGGCGGCCTCGAGATTGGTGTGGAGCGCGGTTTCCTCGATCGAATGCTCCTTGGTGGAGCGTCCGGAGTTCACGTCGATCGCAACCAGCGCCTCGGTCTGGTTGATGATGATGTAGCCGCCCGATTTCAGCGTGACCTGCGGCTGCAGCATCCGGTCGAGCTGCGCCTCGATGCCGTTGCGCACGAAGATCGGCGTGGTGTCGCGGTAGGGCTGAACCACCTTGGCGTGGCTCGGCATCAGCATGCGCATGAAGTCCTTGGCTTCGCGGTAGCCGTCCTCGCCCGAAACCAGAACCTCGTCTATGTCCTTGTTGTAGAGATCGCGCACCGAGCGCTTGATCAGGCTGCCTTCCTCATAAACGAGGGCAGGGGCGGTCGACTGCAAAGTCAGCGTCCGGACCGTTTCCCAGAGCCGCATCAGATATTCGTAGTCGCGCTTGATCTCGGCCTTGGTGCGGCTTTCGCCGGCCGTGCGCAGGATGACGCCCATGCCCTGCGGCACATCGAGATCCTGCACCACTTCCTTCAGGCGCTTGCGGTCCTGCGCATTGGTGATCTTGCGCGAAATGCCGCCGCCGCGAGCGGTGTTCGGCATCAGAACCGAGTAGCGTCCGGCGAGCGAGAGATACGTGGTCAGGGCTGCGCCCTTGTTGCCGCGCTCTTCCTTGACCACCTGCACCAGCAGGATCTGCCGGCGCTTGATGACTTCCTGGATCTTGTAGTGGCGGCGTACAGGCTTGCGGCGGTTGCGGGCTTCCTCGATCGCGTCCTCGGCGCCGACCGATTCGACCTCATGATCGTCATCATTGGATGCGGTCACGTCCTCGATCACGCCGCCGCGATCGTTTTCCGTCAGGCTCGACTTGGAAATTTCTTCGGAAACGACGTGGGCATCCGCCGTGGCGGCCATCGTAATGTTGGTTGCATCGTCAAGGGCGGCGTCCGGCGAGATTTCGGCAGCTCCCGCGCCGGCTGCGCTAACGTCATCCCCAGCTACCGGATCGACGTCATCGTCTGAGGTAACGCTTTCATCGTTCTCGCCGTCGCCCACAGCTTCGCTGTCGTCATCGGCGCCCTCGGCGCCCTCGGCGGCCGATCGCACCTCGCCGCTGCGGTCGCGATTCTTGCCGCCGCGCCGGCGGCGGCGTCCGCGATTCCGGTCTTGGCGGTCCTCGCCCTCGCCGTCCTCGTCATTCTCTTCCTCGGCGGCCTCGGCTTCCGCACGCAGTAGCGCCTGACGGTCCGCGACCGGGATCTGATAGTAGTCTGGATGAATTTCGCTGAAGGCGAGGAAACCGTGCCGGTTTCCGCCATATTCGACGAAGGCTGCCTGAAGGGAGGGTTCTACCCGCGTGACGCGGGCGAGATAGATGTTTCCTTTGAGCTGCTTCTTATCCTGGGATTCAAAATCGAATTCTTCGATACGGTTACCGTGAACAACGACGACCCGTGTTTCCTCCGGGTGGGAGGCGTCTATTAGCATCTTGTTGGGCATTATTTCTTTTCCCGCCGGATGCAGCCAGCGGGCCCGGAAGCGGCGAAATGCGCCTCTCCGAACCCGTCAATCGCTGCATGCCGGACATATTAACGTCCGCGGGCCGCTGCCTGGACGCCATGGCGGTGCCGCCCGCTGCCGAACCGGCGCGGTAACCTGCGGACCTTTCCATGATTGCGCCTGAAGCCATCGCGTAACCTTGCGGAACCATTTGAACCAAAGCCCGGAAAAACCGGACCAGCTGTTTGCTCGTACAGAGCCGGCGCGGAGTTGTCGTTCCGGCCGTTTTCCTCGACGTCGGGGTTCACGTTGCCGCAAACACCGCGACGAAATCCGTCGCGATCACCTTCGGCCTTGTCGCAGGTTGCGATTGAAGCCGTATTCGTCGCCTTGGCTGTGTTGTGGAAAGCGGAGGCGACGGGCCTCGGGGCATTGCAGTGATCCAATGTCGCTTTTATGATTTGATGGCATTTATAGCAACCCCGTTTTCGGATGCCGGCAAAAGCTATGCCGCTGCGGAAAGCCGGGCAAAAAAGGCTTGGTTAACCTTATCTGGATACCAATCGTTAAGCGACATCGAGCCTAACGGACGCGTGGCCGGGAGCCGGTCCTGGACCGGCGGCAAATCGGGAGCAGGGTGGCTGGAATGCATTTCGAAAGCATGAGGACGAGGCAGGCTGCCCGCAAGATTTCTCTGCGCGGCGCCGCACGTGGCTTGATGCTTGCCATGTTCATGGTGTTCCAGGCAGCGCTGTCCCTGGCCGAGGCCGCGCCGCTGGAAGCGCGTGACTTCAAGATGGCCGGCGACGCAACGCGCATGCGCGTCGTCCTGAATTTCGACGGCGAACCCAATCCCCAGTGGCTTCTGTTGCGTGCGCCGCATCGTCTCGTTGTGGATCTCCCGGATACGAAATTCCTTTTGCATCCCGACGACTTGAAGGCGGGCGGCCTGGTCAAGGATGTGCGCTACGGGCACCTCCAAGAGGGCAAGTCGCGGCTGATTCTGACATCGAAGGGACCATTCACCGTCGAGAGGCTCGACGTCCTGAAGAACGAAGATGGGCCTGGATATCGGCTGGTGGTGGATCTTGTTGCCGCGTCCGACAGGCAATTCGAGGAGGCGCTCGCGGAGCAGTCCCAGACCACGGGCGCAACCGTCGCCACCCCGAAGAGCGATCGTCTGGGCAAGGCTCCCGCCGATGATGCGGCGCGGCCCTTCACCATTGTCATCGATCCGGGACATGGCGGCATCGACGGCGGAGCCAAGGGCGGCAGCGGGACAGAGGAGAAGACGATCACGCTGGCCTTTGCGCTGGAACTGAAGGCGAAGCTCGCCTCCACCGGCAAGTACGAGGTGCACGTGACCCGGGAAAAGGACGAGTTCCTGCGCCTCGACGAACGCGTGCGAATCGCGCGCCAGCATGAAGCGGATCTGTTCATATCCATTCATGCCGATACGATCCGCCTGAAGGGCATTCGCGGTGCGACCGTCTACACCGTTTCAGACAAGGCATCCGATGAGGAGGCCGAGGCGCTGGCGATACGCGAAAACCTGTCGGATCAACTCGCCGGAATGGAGATCGAGGGCGAGAAACAGGAGGTCGCCGACATTCTGGTCGATCTGATCCGCCGCGAGACGCACAATTTCTCGATCCGGTTCGCCCGTTCGCTGATCGGCGAGTTGTCAAACACTGTCGGACTGATCAACAATCCTCATCGCTTCGCCGGCTTCAAGGTGCTCAAGGCGCCGGACGTGCCTTCTGTCCTGGTCGAGCTTGGCTACATGTCGAATCCCAAGGACGAGGCGCAATTGCGCGACCCGGATTGGCGAGGCAAGGCGGCGACGAGCATCTCCAATGCCATCGCGGATTTTGCCGCGGCGCGATCGGCAGGCGGGTGATGCCCGGGCTTCCTGTCACGGCCCGTCGCGCCGGGCGTTGCGTCCACGCCACACCACGTGGTTTAATCGCCAAGATTTCCGCGACCCTCGTCATGCTGCCGCATTTTATCCACATCCGCGCGACAAGGCTGACCGCTATCGGATCGGGCATGGTTCCGCGACTTGCGGTTGTCTCTGCTATTACGGAGAGAAATCCCGATCTCGGACTGGAGCGGGCATGATTCGGCTTATTGGTTATTTCTTCGGCATCGGCACGATGCTGGCGCTTCTGGTGGCGGCCGGAGTCGCCGTCTATGTGGGCAACCTGACCAAGGGGTTGCCGGATTATGAGGTGCTCGCCAGCTACGAGCCGCCGGTGACGACGCGGGTCCATGCGTCGGATGGCGCGCTGATGGGCGAGTTCGCGCGCGAGCGCCGCCTTTATCTGCCGATCCAGGCCGTGCCCGACCGCGTAAAGGCTGCCTTCCTTTCAGCGGAAGACAAGAATTTCTACTCACACCCGGGCATTGATCTGGAAGGCATCGCCCGTGCCGCTGTTGTCTATTTGAGAGGCGGCCCTATGACGGGCGGCTCGACGATCACGCAGCAGGTCGCAAAAAACTTCCTCCTGACCAATGAGCGGTCGCTGGAGCGCAAGGTCAAGGAAGCGATCCTGTCCTTCCGCATCGAGCAGGCCTATTCCAAGGACCGGATTCTCGAACTCTACCTCAACGAGATTTTCTTCGGCCTGGGCTCTTACGGCATTGCCGGGGCGGCACTCACCTATTTCGACAAGTCGGTAAGCGAATTGACGGTAGCGGAAGCCGCCTATATGGCCGCGCTGCCCAAGGGACCATCGAACTACCACCCGTTCAAATATACCGACCGTGCGATCGAACGCCGTAACTGGGTGATCGACCAGATGGTCGCCAATGGCTATGTCTCGCGCGAGGAAGGCGAAAAGTCCAAGGCCGAACCGCTCGGCGTCACTCCACGCCGAGGTGGAACATACTTGTTTGCCGGTGAGTATTTCACGGAGGAAGTGCGCCGCGAGATTATCGCGCGCTATGGCGAGGATGCGCTTTACGAGGGCGGACTGTCGGTTCGCACCTCGCTCGATCCCGAGATGCAGCGTGTCGCACGCAAGGCGATGCAGCGCGGCCTGATGAAATACGACATGCTGCGCGGCTATCGCGGCCCGGTGACGACGATCGACATCTCCGGCGATTGGGCCGTGCCGCTCGGTGAGGTCAAGCGCCTCGACGATGTGCCGGAATGGCGGCTGGCGGTGGTGCTCGAAAGCTCCAAAGCGGGCCTGACGGTTGGCCTTCAGCCCAAACGCAAGGCATCCGGCGCGCTTGCGGACGAGCGCGAGCAGGCAACCGTCTCAAAGGAAGACATGAGCTTTGCCATGCGCCATGTCGTCGACGGCAAGCGTGTCAAGGCGGATTCTCCAGCCGACGTGCTGAAGCCCGGCGACGTGGTGTTCGTCGAAAAGAAGGAAGGCGAGGACGGCTACATGCTGCGCCAGCCGCCGGAAGTGTCGGGTGGCATGGTGGCGATGGATCCGCATACCGGCCGCGTGCTCGCGATGGTCGGCGGCTTCTCCTACGCGCAGTCCGAGTTCAACCGGGCAACGCAGGCGATGCGCCAGCCGGGCTCTTCGTTCAAGCCGTTCGTCTATGCCGCCGCGCTCGACAATGGCTATACGCCGGCGTCGGTCATCATGGACGGGCCGATTACCATCAGAATCGGAAACGAGGTCTGGTCGCCGAAGAATTATGACGGCAGGGCGGCCGGTCCGTCGACGTTGCGCGCCGGCATCGAGCGTTCGCGAAATCTCATGACCGTGCGGCTGGCCAACGACATGGGCATGAAACTGGTGGCCGAATACGCCGAGCGCTTCGGCGTGTACGACAAGATGCCGCCTCACATCGCCATGTCGCTTGGCTCAGGCGAAACCACCGTCATGCGCATGGTTTCCGCCTATTCGGTGATGGCCAATGGCGGCCGGCAGATCAAGCCGTCGCTAATCGACAGGATCCAGGATCGCTACGGCAAGACCGTGTTCAAGCACGATGAGCGCGGTTGCGAAGGCTGCGTGGCGGAGGAGTGGGCCGAGCAGCCTGAGCCGGAACTGATCGACAATGCCGAGCAGGTGCTCGATCCGATGACAGCCTACCAGATCACCTCGATGATGGAAGGCGTCGTCACCCGCGGCACCGCCGTTACGGTATCGGAGCTCGGCCGCCCGATCGCCGGCAAGACCGGCACGACCAATGACGAGAAGGACACCTGGTTCATGGGCTACACGCCCAATCTGGTGGTCGGCCTCTATTTGGGATTCGATCAGCCGAGGACCTTGGGCAAAGGCTCGACCGGCGGCGGTCTTGCGGCGCCTATCTTCAAGGAATTCATGGCCGAAGTGCTCAAGGATGTTCCGCCGACCGAATTCCAGGTGCCAGAGGGCATGAAACTCATCGCGATCAACCGCAAGACCGGCATGCAGGCCGGCGCGGGCGAACCGGGAACGATCATGGAAGCCTTCAAGCCCGGCACGGGCCCGGCCGACAGCTATTGGGTTATCGGTATGGGCGAGGATGGCGGCTCGATCACCGGCGAAGCGCTGTCTCCGCAAGCCAGCAAGGCCATCCAGACGGGCGGCGGCGGCCTTTACTGATCCCACATCCGCATCGAATAAATGGGCCGGCCCGCGCCGGCCCATTTTGCTTTACAGCCCGCGGACGCCTCCCTATGTTCCGCGCCAACCCGAACCGGCACCACACATTCAGGACAAACACCTGCCATGCGCGCAGAAACGGAAAAGCTCGTCGATGAAATCAAGCAGGCCATAAGCCTGCTGAGGAGGCATCTTTGACTGGGACGAGGCACTGAAGCGTCTCGAATACCTCAATATGCGCGCGGAGGATTCGAGCCTCTGGAACGACCCGCAGGAAGCGCAGAAACTGATGCGCGAACGCCAGAGCCTCGATGATGGAATCACTTCCGTCAAAAGGCTGTCGCAGGCGCTTGCCGACAATACCGACCTCATTGAAATGGGCGAGGAGGAGGGCGACGCCGATATCGTCGCGGAGGCGGAAACCGCCATCCGTTCGCTTTCCGGAGAGATCAAGGCCCGGCAGATCGAGACCCTGCTTTCGGGCGAAGCCGACGCCAACGACACCTATCTCGAAGTTCACGCCGGCGCCGGCGGCACGGAAAGCCAGGACTGGGCGTCGATGCTGCTGCGCATGTACACGCGCTGGGCCGAAAGGCGTCGCTTCAAGGTCGAGGTGCTGGAAGTCCACGACGGCGAGGAGGCCGGCATCAAGTCCGCTACCGTGATGATCAAGGGTCACAATGCTTATGGCTGGCTGAAGACCGAGTCCGGCGTGCACCGGCTGGTGCGCATCTCGCCCTACGATTCGAACGCCCGCCGGCACACTTCGTTCGCCAGCGTCTGGGTCTATCCGGTTATCGACGATTCCATCGACATCGACGTCAGCGAATCGGATGTTCGCATCGACACCTACCGCGCGTCCGGCTCGGGTGGCCAGCATATCAACACCACCGACTCCGCCGTGCGCATCACCCATCTCGCGACCGGAATCGCGGTCGCCTGCCAGGCCGAGCGCTCGCAGCACAAGAACAAGGCAAAGGCCTGGGAGATGCTCCGCTCGAGGCTGTACGAGGAAGAACTCAAGAAGCGCGAGGCAGCGGCAAGCGCGACCGAGGCGGCCAAGACCGAAATCGGCTGGGGCCACCAGATCCGTTCCTATGTGCTGCAGCCCTATCAGTTGGTGAAGGATCTGCGAACCGGCGTGGAAAGCACCAGCCCCTCCGACGTACTCGACGGCGACCTCGACGACTTCATGGAAGCGTCGCTGTCGCAGCGCATCGAAGGTTCGGCCGGGCAGCCCGTCGCCGATATAGATTGATCCCTTCCGTCAACCAGAAACACCCACGAATTTAGCCGTAGACGCACCTCGTTCAGGCTTCCTGCACGGGGCGGGAGCGGGGTCGCTCCGGCATTGACCGGGAATGTCGGATACGAACATGCCGGCGCCGCCGCCCGAGGTCCAGGGAACCGGAAGCGGGCAATCACGTTTAGAAGCTGGTAACCACATGGGCGCAAGCTCGGGTGGCCACTTTGGTGCAGCTTCTGGGAGGAGGCAACTGTGGAAAAAAACCATGTTTTGCTCGACACTCTCCTCCTTGCCCGCCGGTCTGGCCGGTGCGGCCGCATCTCTCATCCTGTCCTTTTCAGTTCCCGCATTCGCCCATGACGCGATACCGACCGCCGCGCAGCCGAACGGCTGGAAATATCCATTCTCCTGCTGTTCGGGTTACGATTGCCGCGAAGTACCCGGCAAGGCGATCAGTGAGCGCCCGGAAGGCTATGTCATAGAAGGCACGGGCGAGGTCGTCGCATATTCCGATGCGCGCCTGAAGAATTCGCCGGACGGCCAGTTCCACTGGTGCTCGGTGGCCGGCGCCAGCGACGGCAGGACCATCTGCCTGTTCGTTCCGCCACGTTCGTTTTGAACACGTCGCCATCCTGACCGACACTGTCAGGATGGACCGGTAAGGGTCCGCTGGGTTAGCGTGGATCACCCAACCGGAAGGACGTGACATGGCGATTGTCGGAAGCTGCCACTGCAAGGCTACGGTGTTCGAGGTCAGCGAGGCCCCGCAGACGGTCACCTCCTGCACCTGCTCGTTCTGCTCCAAGCGCGGCTCGCTTTGGGCCTATTATGTGCCCAGCCAGTTCAAGCTTCTGACGCCGCCGGAAAACGTCTCGGTCTATCAGTGGGGATCGCCGACGGTGAAGCATGGTTTTTGCGCCACTTGCGGCTGCGGCACCTTCACCGAGACGCCCGATTTCAGCACGGGCGAGCCGGATTTCGACAATCCCAGAATCAGCGTCAACTCGCGCCTGTTCGACGATTTCGATCTCGGCGCGGTCGAAGTGGTGGTGATCGACGGCAAGAATCTCTGGTAGGAAACGACCTGCACGCCTGGCGAAATCTCGGGCCAGGTTCGACCGCTTTTCGCCGCAATTCATGTTACAAGCACTCCGAAGGGCGGCGCGACTCGCGAGCCTGCGGGGACAATCAGGAGAGGGATCACCGAATGAGCAGAAAATGGATTGCCGCGCTGGTCGCGGCGGCGTTTGTCGGCGCGTGCACGACCGACCCCTATACGGGCGAGCAGAAGGTTTCCAACACGGCGGGCGGCGCTGCACTCGGCGCCGGCCTTGGCGCGCTGGCCGGCATGGCTGTCGGCGGCAGCAAGAATGCACAGCGCAACGCGGTTCTGATCGGAGCGGGCGTCGGCGCGCTGGCCGGCGGCGCCATCGGCGCGACGATGGACCGCAACGAGGCCGAGTTGCGTGCACAGCTGCAGGGCACAGGCGTCAGCGTCACGCGCGCCGGCAACCAGATCATCCTAAACATGCCGTCCGACATTACTTTCGGCGTCGACCAGGATGCAATCAAGCCGGGATTCTACCAGACTCTGAACTCGGTCGCGCTCGTCCTCAACAGGTTCCAGCAGACGATCGTCGACGTCTACGGCCACACCGACTCCACCGGCAACGACAGCCACAATTTCGACCTGTCGCAGCGCCGCGCGCTATCTGTCGCGAACTACCTGAGCGCGCAGGGCGTCGATTCGCGACGCTTCGCGGTCACCGGTTTCGGTGAGACGAAGCCGATCGCCTCGAATGCCACGACGGAGGGCAGGGCCCAGAACCGCCGCGTGGAAATCCAGCTTTCGCCGCTGACCTGATTTCAGGTGCGGCCAACGCGCCGGAACAGAAAAGGCCCGCAGCGATGCGGGCCTTTTCTCATTTCGCGGGAACGGGTGAGTATCAGACCTTGCCGGCGACCCGCATGAAAGCAGGCATATCGTCGCCGAACCCGACCGTTCCGTCATTGTCTTCCTGACGCTGGCGGGCATTGCGGTCCTCGCGGCGCGGGCGCTCCTGGCGGTCGCCGCGCGGCTGATCGGCGCGTTCCGGCCGGGTCTTGCGCTCGGCATTTTCCGTCTTGATCGCTTCCCGGCGCGCCGGCCGTTCGTCATTGTCGGCTATCACTGGCTCCGAGCGGAGCTCCGGCTGGTGCTGCGCCTTCTCGTCGGCGGGCTTCGGCTCAGCGGCGGAGCGCGGGCGGCGTTCGCCACGAGGCTTGCGTTCGCCCTCGTCCTTGCGGCCGCTGCGACGTGGCGCGCCGGCTCCGCGCCCGCGGCGCGGCGCATCGTCCTCGGATTCGGATGCGACGACCGTCGAGAGGTCGCCGTCGTGCCACTCGATCTTCAGTCCCGTGAGCCTTTCGATCGCGTCGACATATTTCACGTCGGATTTGGTGACGATGGTAAAAGCCTTCCCCAGCCGTCCGGCGCGGCCGGTGCGGCCGATGCGGTGAACATAGTCCTCCGCATGGATCGGCACGTCGTAATTGAAGACGTGGCTGACTTCCGGAATGTCGAGACCGCGCGCTGCGACATCCGAGGCGACGAGCAGCTTCAGCTTGCCGTCGCGGAAATTGGACAGCATCTGCATGCGCGCGCGCTGGTCCATATCGCCATGCAGCGCGCCGGCGTCGAAATCGTACTTGACCAGCGAGCGGAACAACTCGGCGACCTCGACCTTGCGGTTGCAGAAGATGATCGCGTTCTTCAGGCCGTCGGCCTCGGCATTGATGAGGTTGCGCAGCGTCTCGCGCTTGTCCCACGGTTTTGGGCCGGACTTGACGAGGCGCTGAGTGATGTTGGTGCTGCTCGACGCGGCCCTCGAGACTTCCACGCGCACCGGCGCATGCAGGAACTGCTCTGTCAGCTTGGTGATTTCCGGCGGCATCGTAGCGGAGAAGAACAGCGTCTGGCGCGTGAACGGGATCATCTCGCAGATGCGCTCAATGTCGGGGATGAAACCCATGTCGAGCATGCGATCGGCCTCGTCGATGACGAGGATTTCCACACCGTTCAGGAGCAGCTTGCCGCGCTCGCGGTGATCGAGCAGGCGGCCCGGGGTCGCGATCAGCACGTCGGCGCCGCGCTCCAGCTTCTTTTCCTGCTCGTCGAAGGAGACGCCGCCGATCAGGAGCGCGATGTTGAGCTTGTGGTTCTTGCCATACTTTATGAAGTTTTCCTCGACCTGCGCGGCGAGTTCGCGCGTCGGCTCCAGGATCAGGGTGCGCGGCATGCGGGCGCGCGCGCGGCCTTTTTCGAGCCGCGTCAGCATCGGCAGCACGAAGGAGGCGGTCTTGCCTGTGCCGGTCTGGGCGATGCCGAGCACGTCCTTGCCTTGCAAGGCGTGCGGGATCGCGCCGAGCTGGATCGGCGTCGGCACGGTGTAACCCGCGTCGGTGACTGCGGAAAGGACTTTCGGCGACAGGCCGAGGTCCGCGAAGGTCAACGCTTCTTGAGCGATCTGGTTGTCTGAGGACAAGTTTCTTGGCTGCTTTGGCTGGTTAGGGGCGCGGCGGGATTGCCCGCGGCAGACGGAGGCCGACTGCGATATTGCATCGCGATATGCCTAAGTCCACGATTTGTCAACCGAACTCGGCTTTGCTGGAGCATTGGCCGTGTTCCTATGCTTAATCGCCCACGTTCATCCCTTCGAGCGCTTAATGCAACATGGATGGCATGGTTCCGCTACGTCACCCGTTTTCTTCCGCGCTTTTGGCATTGACGGAGATCGTCGCTCAGTAGCGGAATTGCTCGGTCAGGATGCGCTCATTCCAGGAGTGGCCGGCGTCGAACAGAAGCGTGGCGGTGGCATCCCGCGATTCCCGCACCGTGACGGTGACGACCGATTTCACTTCGGTGTGGTCGGCCACAGCATTTACCGGACGTTTGCCGTGCTCCAGCAGGTCGAAACGAACGACGGAGTTCTTCGATACCAGCGCACCGCGCCAGCGGCGGGGCCGAAACGGGCTGACCGGGGTGAGGGCGAGCAACGGCGCATCCAGCGGCAGGATCGGGCCGTGGGCGGAGAGATTGTAGGCGGTCGAGCCCGCCGGCGTCGCCACCATTACGCCGTCGCAGACAAGTTCTTCCAGCCGGATGTTGCCGTCGATGGTGATGCGGACCTTGGCGGCCTGGTAAGACTGGCGAAACAGCGACACCTCATTGATCGCGAGCGCCTGTGCGGTCGTGCCGTCGGCGCCGATCGTGTCCATCTCCAGCGGCCGGATAGTTTCTGCCGCCGCCGCCGCGATGCGCTCGGGCAGTTCGTCCTCGTGATATTCATTCATCAGGAACCCGATGGTTCCACGGTTCATGCCGTAGACCTGCTTGCCCGTGCCCATCGTCTCGCGCAGCGTCTGAAGCAGAAAACCGTCGCCACCGAGCGCCACGATCACGTCGGCTTGTTCGACCGGAGTGTGCCCGTAGCGTGCGGACAGCCGCGCGGCGGCCTGCTCGGCGTCGGATGCATCCGAGGAGGTGAAAGCAAATGTCTTCCTGGCCTTGTTCATCGATCCGGCCTCTTGCCTTCGCTCCGCCGCAAGCGGGGTAGCATGCGGCCCGCCATCTGCAAAGGGAGCCCCTTCTTCGAAGCGGCATTCGCGGTTAACATACGAGAAGTTGCTTCGAGAGGAGATCCCGCGCATGAGGATAGACGGTTCATGTCATTGCGGTCACGTGCGCTACGAGGCGACCGTCGACCCGGAAAAAGTCACCATCTGCCACTGCACCGATTGCCAGGTGCTCACCGGAACGGCATTCCGCGTCACCGTCCCCGTGCCTGAAGACCAGTTCAGGCTGACTGCCGCGGAGCCGAAAAGCTATATAAAGACGGCCGAAAGCGGCGCAAAGCGCGCCCAGGCATTTTGTCCCGAATGCGGCTCGCCGATCTATGCGACGTCGGTAGGCGAGGGGCCAAAGGTTTATGGCGTGCGCGTCGGCACGGCGAGGCAACGCGACCATCTGGTGCCGTCGCGCCAGGTCTGGCACAGATCCGCGCTGCACTGGCTGCCCGACCTGAACGAGATCGAGGCTATCGAGAAGGGCGGCTGACGCAGGCCGATGGGCTTGGTGGGCCAGGGCGTCAAGCTGACTTGGTCACCAAAGCCTGTCCGGTAGGCAATTCTATTATTCCTTCGGGCCGCCCGGCAAAGAACTCGTCAAAAGCTTTGCGAGCTCCGGGGCATCGAGCTGAGCCGTAATCGTCGCATACTATCATGCCGCCGGGAAGCAAACGCTCATGGAAGAAAGCCAGTGAAGATGCGGTCGGTTCGTACAGATCGACGTCGATATGCACGAACGCAAACTTCCGATTGCTCACTTGCTCCAGCGTCTCCGGGATCCATCCGACATGAAAGTTGACGTTTTTGAAGTCTTGTAGATTGGCGCGTGCGACGGATTCTTCAGTTGCCGTGCGCCCCATTGTGCATCCGATCTTCCGATGACGGCTCGGAAAGACCTTCGAACGAATCGAAGAGATGGTATTGGCGATCGCGAAGATCGGCAGTCAGCATGAAAATTGTCGAGCGCCCCTGGCGAACGCCGCATTCCGCTACATCGCCCTCCACGCGTGCGACTGATCGCAGGCAGCTCTGCAAAACGAAGCACCGCGGGTCTGGAATGCCGGCGACGGCTCGAGCCTTTTCGAACGCCTCGCGGAAGAAAGGTTGTTTCTTCCAGACCATGTGCTGAGTGTAAAGGTGGAATCCCCCGTACCGCTTGGCCTTGCGCTTTGCGACCGAGTGCCAAAAACGGCCCTTCTTCTCCGGCGAGCCAAATGCCAGTACAGCCAAGTCTTTAAGCTTCAAAACAAACCTCTGAGATTGGGGGCGTCCTGGGCAGGAGCTATGCGCTGCCGCGGTTGAATGCAAACGAAACGCCTCGCAAGTCACCCAAATACGGCGAAAAAATCCCGCATGTGGCGGCTGCGACAGCGATCCATGCCAGCCAGGTGGCCGGTGGATGCGGAACGCAACCTGCGCACCAAAAAGGCCCCCGTGAGGCGCTCCTATCGAATCAGGTATTTGGATGGTGCCCCCGGACGGAATCGAACCGCCGACCTTCGGTTTACAAAACCGCTGCTCTACCAGCTGAGCTACAAGGGCGCGGGGCTTCGGTTATCATATCTGCTGCGCCAGTAAAGACCAAAGTCGCGGCCGGCATCCGGCACAGACTGCCGGTCAGCCGTTGAAAGCGGCGTGCCCGACTACAAATCCGGCCGATATCCACCATATCAAATGCGAGTGAACACCGGTTCCATGGAGCCAGCCATGCTGAGATTGGTCGTCATCGCGCTGTTCGTGGTCGTGATCTGGGTTCTGCTTCTGAGGCTTTTCGACAGGAAGCGCCCTTTGGACTGGAACGGTATCGCCTTCGCGCTCGGCTTCATCGCGCTCGCCTTCTACCTGCGCCACATCACCGGCATGGGCTAGCAAAATCGAATGCCAATCTGCCCCTTTTGTAGAAAATTGAAAAAAGCGCTGAACCTTTTTCCCGGTCGCCGCGACTGACTGGCATGAGGCGGATGGACGCCTCGGCCATTGGATCAAGGAGACCATCATGTCGTTCAAGCGCATTCTCGTTTCCGGCGTCGCCGCCGTCATCGCCATCAGTGCCGTTCTCGGCGCCACCCAGCAGTCATCGGCCGGAAGCCTTTCGCCCGGCGAAGCCGCAGCGATCGCCGGCATAGGCGGCTTTATCATCGGAGCGACGATCGCCAACCCGCGGCCGGCTTATCATGGCCATTACTACGGCGGATATCACCCGGCGGCCAGTTCCTGGCAGGCTCATGTCGCCCGCTGCTACGCCCGTTATCGGACCTATGACCACCGCAGCGACACCTATCGCGGCTTCGACGGTCACTACCATTATTGTCGACTGTAAGAGGAGGACACGATCGAACCAGACAAGCCGAAGGGCGGCGTCAGCCGCCCTTCTCGGCATTCAGGGGGAGGGTGAATTCTTCAGAGCGAAGCCGCCGATCATCCCGGTGATTTCGGCCGCCGCGTCGCGCACCAGCGGACCGACCGCGCCAAGGCGCTCCGGCGTGATGCGCACCGTCGGTCCCGATACCGATACGCCGCCGATCGGCTCGCCGAACTCGTTGAAGATCGCCGCGGCGATGCAGCGCATGCCGGGATGGCGCTCCTCGTCGTCGACCGACCAGCCGCGCGCCCTGATTTCGGAAAGATCGCGCGCCAGCGCCGCCGGGCTCGAAAGCGTCTTTTGGGTAAAGCCCTCGAGCCCTGTCTTGCGGATAATCGCGGCGACGCGCTCCGGCGCCAGATGCGCCAGGACCGCCTTGCCGATGCCCGAGGCATGGAACGAACTGCGCGTGCCCGGCCGGAAGAAGGCGCGAATAGCCTGGTGCGTCTCGACCTGGCTGACGAAGACCACGCAATCGTCTTCCGCCACGCCGAGATTGGCGGTTTCCCCTGTCTTTTCCATAAGCTCCTGCATGACCACGCGTGCGCGGTCGACGAGCTTGCGCCGGCGCAGGAACGCCGCTCCCATGCGGTAGGTCTCGACCCCGATCGACCAGAGCTGGTCAGTGCGGTCGAACTCGACCATGCCATGCGCCTCCAGCGTGGTCAGCATGCGGTAGGCGGTCGAGGCGGCGAGACCGGACCTGGCCGCGATCTCACTCAGCGAAAGGCCGCTGCCTTCCGCAACGATGGCCAATATGCGCAGCGCGCGGTCGAGTGACTGGACCGGGCCGGTCTCCGGAGAGGGGCTGAAGGCGCGCGGGCGGCCGCGCTGGCGTTTTTCGATAGCGTCCATGGCTTCGACCTTAAAAAAATATTTCACTGTTTGGAACAGGGGAAAGTCTGAAAAACCGAAAAGGCTGAAAAATCAGCAGCAAAGCGCATTGTTCCAAAAATGGAAAAATATTCTGAAAAAATTGAATGCTCGTCACGTTGCAGGCATTCTGGACAGAATCGGATTTCAGGTGAGGAGCCGGAAAATGGCCAGAATGCGCGCCGTCGATGCGGCGGTTCTCGTTCTCGAAAAGGAAGGCATCGATTGCGCGTTCGGCGTGCCGGGCGCGGCGATCAACCCGTTCTATTCGGCGCTGAAGGCGCGGGGCACGGTCCGCCACATCCTGGCGCGCCATGTCGAGGGCGCTTCGCACATGGCCGAAGGCTACACCCGAGCCAAGGCCGGCAATATCGGCCTTTGCATCGGCACCTCCGGGCCGGCGGGCACCGACATGATCACAGGCCTCTATTCGGCCGCCGCCGATTCCATACCCATATTCTGCATCACCGGCCAGGCGCCCCGTGCTCGGCTGAACAAGGAAGATTTCCAGGCCGTCGACATCGCTGCGATCGCGGCGCCCGTCACCAAATGGGCGGTGACTGTGATGGAGCCTTATCTGGTGCCGATGGCGCTACAAAAGGCGTTTTACCTCATGCGTTCCGGACGGCCGGGGCCGGTGCTGATCGACCTGCCGGTCGATGTCCAGCTTGCCGAGATCGAATTCGACATCGACGCCTATGAACCGCTGGCCGTCCACAAGCCTGCAATGTCGCGGCTGCAGGCGGAAAAGACGCTTGCGATGCTGAACGCGGCGGAGAAGCCGCTGATCGTCGCCGGCGGCGGCGTCATCAATGCCGACGCATCGGATCTGCTGATCGAGTTTGCCGAGATAACCGGTGTTCCGGTCATCCCGACACTCATGGGCTGGGGCTCGATTCCCGACGATCACCGTTTGATGGCTGGCATGTGCGGGCTGCAGACCTCGCACCGCTATGGCAACGCCACCATGCTGGCCTCCGATTTCGTGCTCGGCATCGGCAATCGCTGGGCCAACCGCCACACCGGCTCGGTCGAGACCTACACCGCCGGCCGCAAATTCGTTCACGTCGATATCGAGCCGACGCAGATCGGCCGCGTCTTCGCGCCGGATCTCGGCGTCGTCTCCGATGCGGGGGCAGCGCTGAAGATGCTGCTCGACGTCGCCACCGAATGGAAAACCGCGGGTAAACTGCGCGACTGGAGCGGCTGGGCCAGGGAGTGCCAGCAGCGCAAGAAAACCATGAATCGCAAGACGCATTTCGACCAGATCCCGATGAAGCCGCAGCGTGTCTACGAGGAGATGAACAAGGCCTTCGGGCGCGACACCTGCTACGTCACCACGATCGGCCTTAGCCAGATCGCCGGTGCGCAGTTCCTGCACGTGTTCAAGCCGCGCAACTGGATCAATTGCGGCCAGGCCGGCCCGCTTGGCTGGACCTTGCCGGCAGCGCTCGGCGTGCGCGCCGCCGATCCGGACCGCACGATCGTTGCGCTGTCGGGCGACTATGATTTCCAGTTCATGATCGAGGAACTGGCGGTCGGCGCGCAGCACAGGCTGCCTTACATCCATATCGTCGTGAACAACGCCTATCTCGGGCTGATACGCCAGGCGCAGCGCAACTTCTCGATGGATTTCGAGGTCAGCCTGGCCTTCGAGAACATCAATCGAGCGGGTGACGCGGAGGCTGGCTACGGCGTCGATCATGTCGCCGTCGCTGAAGCCATGGGCTGCAAGGCGATCCGCGTGAAGAAGCCGGAAGATTGCGCGGCGGCTCTCGCCGAGGCGGAAAGGCTGATGAAGGTGCACCACGTTCCGGTCGTGGTCGAATTCATCCTCGAACGCATTACCAACATTTCCATGGGCATGGAAATCGACAATATCGTTGAATTCGAAGAGCTTGCGGAGTGCAATGAAGATGCGCCGACAGCCATCGCCTAGCTGATCGAACTTTCGGGGAACGAAAATGCCTAGATTTTCCGCCAACCTCTCAATGCTCTTTGGCGAGCATGATTTCCTTGACCGCTTCGACGCCGCCGCACGCGCCGGCTTCAAGGGTGTCGAATATGTCGGGCCATACGATCACGAGCCGGACGCAGTCGCCGCGCGGCTGGCGAAGAACGGGCTCGCGCAGGTGCTGTTCAACCTGCCGCCCGGCGACTGGGGAAAGGGCGAGCGCGGCATTGCCGTGCTGCCCGACCGCATCGACGAGTTCCGCAGGGGCGTGGACACGGCGATCACATACGCGAAGGCGCTCGGCTGCGGGCAGGTCAATTGCCTGGCCGGCATCGCGCCAGAGGGCGCCGACCGCCCCGTTCTGGAGAATGTCTTCGTTGAGAACTTGAAGTTTGCCGCAGAAAAGCTTGAAAAAGCAGGAGTAAAATTGCTGGTCGAACCGATCAACACACGCGATATTCCGGGCTTTTTCCTCAACAATTCGAGCCAGGCGCTGGCAATCATGGATCGCGTCGGCTCAGGGAATATTTTCCTGCAGTATGATATCTATCACATGCAAATCATGGAGGGGGATCTCGCCCGCACCATCGAGGCAAACCTCGGCCGCATCGCGCACATCCAGCTTGCCGACAATCCCGGCCGTCACGAACCGGGCACGGGCGAGATCAACTATCCGTTCCTCTACGAACATCTCGACCGCATCGGCTATACCGGCTGGGTGGGCGCGGAATACAAGCCGAAAGGCGGCACCGAGGCTGGATTGGGGTGGTTTCGCGAGGCGTCCAGGACCGCTGAAAACGCAGCCGCGTGAATGACTTAGGGAATTCAGGAATGGAAAAGATCGGCTTCATCGGGCTCGGCATTATGGGTGCGCCGATGGCGGGGCATCTGCTCGACGCCGGCTATGACGTGGTTGCAAGCGATCATCGCCGCAAGCCGCCGGCGGAGCTCCTCGCAAAGGGGCTGAAGACCGTTTCCGGCCACGATGCGGTCGCGCAAGCCGCTGATATCATTATCACAATGGTTCCCGACACGCCGCAGGTCGCCGAGGTTCTGTTCGGCGAGAAAGGGGTCGCGGAGGGGCTGTCGCCGGGCAAGCTGGTCATCGACATGAGCTCGATCTCGCCGATCGAGACAAAGGAATTCGCTAGCAAAATCAATGCGCTAGGCTGCGACTACCTCGATGCGCCGGTGTCGGGTGGGGAGGTCGGTGCCAAGGCGGCGTCGCTGACCATTATGGTCGGCGGCGAGGAGCATGCGTTCGAACGGGCCAAGCAAGTCTTTGAAAAGATGGGTAAAAACACCACGCTGGTGGGGCCGAACGGCGCCGGGCAGACAACCAAGGTCGCCAACCAGATCGTGGTGGCGCTGACCATCGAAGCGGTGGCGGAAGCCCTTGTTTTTGCTTCGAAAGCAGGCGCCGACCCGGCAAAGGTCAGGCAGGCGCTGATGGGCGGCCTGGCCGCATCCCGCATCCTCGAAGTGCATGGCGAGCGCATGATCAAGCGCACCTTCGCGCCCGGCTTCCGTATCGAACTTCACCAGAAGGATCTGAACTTGGCGCTGGAAGGCGCGAAAACACTAGGTGTAGCGTTGCCGAACACCTCGACCACCCAGCAATTGTTCAATTCCTGCGCGGCGAATGGCGGGGCCAAGGAGGATCATTCGGCGCTGGTGCGTGCCCTGGAGCGCCTCGCGGGACATGACGTTTGTGGATAAAATTCGACGGACGAGGGAAGGTGACACGCAAATAACACATCGAATATAACCACTTGGCGGAATCGTGAGCCTGCCAGGCGCGGTTTTTGTTCACAATGCCTGCAGCCCCTTCGACCCGAGGCAGATTGGCGTGAAAACCGGCGCGTCGAATGCCATTTTCACTCCGAACTTCGTCGGGTCCGATTTGTCCGCGCTCAGCGCCCTTCCTCCGAAATTTTAGCGCCCTACGTCTGCCTTGAACGAACAGCCGTTTTCAGGCACATGGCGGGCCGATGATCCACACCAACCCAATCCGGCCGATCGACCATCTGGTCTTGCCTGCTGCGAGCCTCGAGGTCGCGCGGGCGCGGCTGGGCGCGCTCGGCTTTACCGTGGCGCCGACCGGCGTGCATCCTTTCGGTACCGAAAACGCTTGCGTCTATTTCGCCGACGGCACGTTTCTCGAACCGTTGGCGGTCGGCGATGCGCAGGGTGCCGACGCGGCCGTGTCGGCCGGCAACGTCTTCATCGCACGCGATCGCCTGTTCCGGCTCAGCCACGGCGACGAGGGATTTTCCGCCCTAGTGTTCGGCACAGCCGACGCCGCATCCGATCACGCGGATTTCCGCGCGCGAGGCGTCTCGGCGGGCGACATGCTGTCCTTCTCGCGCGATTTCGTCGGCCCCGACGGCAAGAGCGACACCGCCTCCTTCCGGCTGGCCTTCGCCACGGCCGGACATACCGGCGATGCGTTCTCCTTCACCTGCGAGCGCATCAACGTGCCCGAACTCGATCGCTCCGCGCTCCAGGCGCACGCGAATGGCGCGACGCGGCTGGTTGCGGTAACCGCGACGGGAACCGGGCCCGGCGAATGGCTTGAACTCATTGCGCCGATAGCCGGCGTCGAAGCCAGGGTCGCGGAGCATAGCATCCGCACCGCGAATGCGACCGTCGAAGTGCTCGACGGTTCGGTTTTCGCCGATCGTTTCGATCTGGCGGCGCCAGATGGCCCGTTCCGCCTCGCGGCAATTACCTTCGGCGTCGAAAGCCTGGCCGCCGCCGAGGCGATGCTGCGGGAAGCCGCTATCCTTCATCACCGTATCGGCGACCGCCTGGTCGTCCCGCCGGCGCCTGGGCAGGGCGCCGCTTTCGCTTTCGAGGAAAACTCATGAACGTACCGAATTGGACAGTTAAGGCCGGCAATGCCGTCTTCGCCAACGACAAGCCGCTGACGCTGATAGCCGGGCCGTGTCAACTGGAATCGCGCGACCACGCCTTCGACATGGCCGGCGCGCTGAAGGAGATGGCGGCAAGGCTCGGCATCGGCCTCGTCTACAAGACCAGCTACGACAAGGCCAACCGCACCTCGCTCTCGGCGACGCGCGGCGCTGGGCTGGATGCGGCGCTGCCGGTCTTTGACGATCTGCGCAAGGAATTCTCGCTGCCGGTGCTGACCGACGTGCACTCGGAAGAGCAGTGCCGCATCGTCGCACCCCATGTCGACATATTGCAGATCCCGGCCTTTCTCTCGCGCCAGACCGACCTTCTGGTCGCAGCAGCCCAGACCGGCAAGGTGATCAATGTGAAAAAGGGCCAGTTCCTGGCGCCCTGGGACATGAAGAATGTCGTGGGCAAGATCACCGGTTCGGGCAATCCCAACGTGCTGGTCACCGAGCGCGGCGCCTCCTTCGGCTACAACACGCTGGTTTCAGATATGCGCGCTTTGCCGATCATGGCCGATATCGGTGCGCCGGTGATCTTCGACGCCACCCATTCGGTGCAGCAGCCGGGCGGGCAGGGCGGCTCGTCGGGTGGAGAGCGGCGTTTCGTCGAGACGCTGGCGCGCGCGGCGGTCGCGGTCGGCGTCGCCGGCGTGTTCATCGAGACCCATCAGGACCCGGACAACTCGACCTCCTCGGACGGTCCCAACATGGTGCCGCTCAAGGATCTGCCGGCGCTTGTGGAACGCCTGATGGCATTCGACAGGATCGCCAAGGCCTAACCCTGCGGCATCACTGCGGAACTGCGGAACCTTCGCAAAGCGCGCTCCGTTGTCTGCTCATCAACTCGAGCAAACGTGGAGCCAAGGAAATGACGACCCCCAGCGGCCATACCGACGCCATTGCGGCCTCGCGCGTCATCGGCACGGCAGTCTACAACACGGCCGGCGAAAATATCGGAACGATCGAGGATGTGATGCTCGACAAGATGTCGAACGGCATCATGTTCGCCGTCATAGGGTTCGGCGGATTCCTCGGCATCGGCGAGAAATACCACGCAATTCCGTGGTCGGTCCTCGACTATGAGGAAAGCCGCGGCGGTTATGTCGTGCCCTTCACCAGGGAACAGCTTGAGGCAGCGCCGTCCTATTCCATCGACGAACTCAGCGGCAGCGACGGCAAAGCCGCGCGCGACGCGTCGTTCGACTACTATAAGGTCGATCCCTACTGGTATTGATCCATCCAGGGCGAAACCCCGACACCTGGTCCCCGCGAGGCGATGGCGGGATTGGGCCCTAGTGCGACAGATCGGAACCGGAAAGATCGACCCAATTGTCGCCGTTCGGAGTGCTGCCTTCGCCGCCCGAAACTTGCCATCCGTTCGGTTCCGCAAAACGGCAGAGCTGGGGCCGGGAACGGACTGTCGACTGTTGAACACATGGAGCGAATAGCGGAAATTGAACTGGAAAGCGCCATATGCGTCGGATCGGCCAACATCACACGGCGGATGGCACTCGCGGTGGGCCACTAGAGCCCCGATGATGCGATGTCCGGCAGATGAGGTGATACGACGATGCAACAGCAGCTAGGGTGGCGTATCGATGTCGGATTTATCGCCCCGGCCTCGTCCTTCCAGAAAATGAAGGAGCAAGGATATGTCTGAAAAGGAAGTCTTGTCTGTCATCCGGGGCCAGGAAGATGCAACTGCCAAGGGGGACGCCCGCTCCAACGTCGATGCCATGGACCCGGATGTCGTGGTTTTCGATCTGTCGCCGCCGCTTGCCTATCGAGGCGAACAGGCACGCGACATCGAAGGGATAAATGCTTGGTTTGCAACTTGGCGCAACGGCGTCACCGTTCACATGGCTGACCCGCAGCTCATGATTGACGGCGATCTTGCAGTGGCCTTCGGGCTATCGCGCATGACTGGCACTAAGACCGATGGCACAAAGGTCGACTCCTGGAGCAGACGAACCATCGTGCTAAGGCGCGTCGCCGGTTCTTGGAAAATCATCCACGAACATGCCAGCTTCCCTATGGCAATGGACGGAAGTGGGCGCGCTGTGACGGATCTCTCGCCATAGTTTCGGAACGCCTGACGTCCTCAACAAGGATGTCGGCTTTCACGCGGCAAAGGTTCTTAGGTGAACGGTCAATTTGCGGGCGCAATTCAGTCACTGGTGGCGCATGACGCACGCTGGCTGCCGTCCGCATCAGCGAGGCAGACGTCACGGCTCCACAGTTAGTCCCAGCCGGAGAACCGCGCTATAGTGGCGCGTGGAAACCGTGCGCAGGCTTGACAGGGAGGGGCAGCGAGAATGGGGATTCAGGGCCGATTGAACGTCGTGCTGCGGCTTGCCGCTCTCTCTTGCTGCCTCCCGGCAACGGCCACGGCCGAAGAGAACCTTGGATGGCACGGCCAGAAGGGCGAGGATGGCGCTGCGCTGTTCTACGGCATCCCGCAGACGGACCATGCGCCGCTATCCTTCTCCTGCACGCAGGGCAGCGACGAGCTCGCTTTCGTCTTCGCGTTCGCGCCGATCAATACGGTCGATGGCGTCAAGGTCGAGGTTCTTCTTCAGGCTGGCGATATTTCGGTGCCAATCGCCACCACCGGAGCGCGGATCGAGATGGACGACAGCTTCATCCTCGAAGGCCGCACGGTGCTCGATGCCCGTCTTGCCGATCTCATTACTTCGCACGGCACGTTGAGCGTCTTTGTCGAGGATGGGGCCGAGGAATATCCGCTCGACGGCGCGCGGGAAGCCGCGGCGGCGCTGCTCGAAACCTGCACCGGCAAAGCGGCCAGCCTGCCTGCGCCTGAGACCACGCAATGCGATCTCGCCGCCTGGGTCATGAAGGGCGCATCGGCCGACCTCGCCGTGCGTGCCGGACCCGGACCGGACTACCCCGCGCTCGCCACCATACCCCGACCCTATACCGATGGAGAGGAGATTTACTTCCCGCAGGTAACGATCACCGGCTCCCGCGATGGATGGTTTCGGATTTCTGAGGTCATCACCGATCTCTATGGCGGCTGGCCCACGGACCCGGTAATCACCTTCTCCGGTGAAGGATGGCTACCCGGCAACATGCTCCAAGTCTGGCTGGAATCGCCCTACCTCTTGTCGCGGCCATCCGTCGATTCCCCGGTTGCCTTCACCGTGAGCACATCGAGCAGCACCACCGACGATTTCCGGCTCGACACCCTGCATGCCTGCGAAGGTTCGTGGATCGAGGTGGAGGGGCGCCGCGACGATGAACGGCCGCGCGGATGGATCATGGACATCTGCGCAAGCCAGGTCACGACATGCCCATAAAAGAGCCGTCATGACCACCGCTCTATTGCGTGCGGCGCTGGTCGGATTGGCCATCGTCTCGATGCTCGTCGAGCGCGCTTTTGCCGAGCCGGTCGTGCGTCCCGATCTCGCGGATCGGGTTGGCGGCAGAGAGGACGTGACCTTTGCCGATCTTGTTCGGCTCGTCGTGCCGGGGACCGCGGGCAATGAGACGATGGACGTCAGGGAGATCGGCAGCGAGACCGCTGAGGATCTCGAACCGGCGTCAATGGCGACGCTGCGGCTTACGGCCGTGCCGGTTCGCTCGGGCGGACAGGACCGGATGGCCTTGCTGCTGGATTTCGGCCGCGGCAGGGATGTCGTCGGACTGGCCATTCTCGCGCTTTTCGACGTGGCGGGTGAGCCCCGGCTTCTCGACGCCGCGAATGTCGCCAGCGGCGACCACACGTATTTCCTCGACCCCACCCGTCTGACAGTCGGAATCGGCGACGATCTGCTGGCGATCGGCAGCAAGCACGCGAACTCCAGTCAGGGCTATACGACGGTGCCGCTGGTGCTCCTGCGCAACGACCGGCTCGAACTGGTCGATATGATTTTCGCGTTCGACGAACGGACCTGTGCCTACGAGAGGACGCAGCGGCTTGATCTCCAGCAAAGCGCGCAGGAGCCCTTTTCGGACATCGTGGCGACCGTGACCGAATTGACGACGCCCTCGGGGCACGACTGCGGCAAAGCGCCCGTTCCTGAAGCTGGGACGCGCACGATTACCGTGACCTATCGTTGGGATGCGGGCGAGCACCGTTACATTCCAGATTCCGATGCCTTCGACGCGCTGGCGCGTGAGAGCGAGGGACGTTTCTGACGACGATTCAGCAAAGGGTTCGTCTGACGAGAGCCTTTAGTGACGATGCGCTTTCGCATGTCCGCCCTTACCGACCGAGGACTGCCCACGCCTTCTTGGGATGGGGTAACTGCCAACGGGCGGAATGAACCAAAAGGTCGCGTTTGAGCTCAGATACATGATCACGAACGACGTGGCCTGCGCCATTCCCGGCATTCGGGAGTTCTGCGAAGCGATCAGCAACAGTCGGCGGGAAGCGCCGGCGCAATGCGGGCCCGCGGGCGTTCCCGCCTATTTGTACGATTCCGACAAAAACTTTAGCCAATTAAGGAACGGAATGCTCCGCGGTGGGTTCACGGCTCACGTGAAGGGACATTTAACTATGGCCACCGCCAGCCTTCTCATGCGCGCAATGCAGCTTGCCGAAAGTGGGCAGCACATTGATTGCCTGACGGTGGAGAGCGCCTTGGCCGTTGAGGGCTATGCTGAAGCATTCGAGGTCTTCAAAGACGATCGTCTACGCGCTGGTATCCGGACCATGTGCCAAAAACACTGGCGGCCAACTCAGGAAGCAGAAGCTAATGACAATCGGTCTTCACTGGAGGGCGCACAAGCCGCCCAGTCTCCCAATACGGCCCCTTGCTAATCCCACTGATAATTTTCCTATCAGGACTTGTACCCCAGCGACCCGTTCGCTATTTGTCCGGTTCAATTTGGGCAATGGGGCAAGATATAGATGCCATTTAGCAGGGCGGTCGGGGTCATTCATCCCGACGGGCTTAAGATCCTGGAATCTGTTTTCAACGAAGCCTGTCGCGTATCAAAAATCAGCCGAGATACGCCCGAGGCTGAAAACCTAGCTTTGAAAATCATGCTGCTATACCAACGTGGCATGGATGATCACGGTCAGTTGCTGGAGGCGGCGACCAAACTGCCCGATCCGGACGCGGGTCGGGCCGACTATCAACGATGTGGCTGATCCTCTAGCGGCTCGGGCATCCTCATTGCAAAAGGCGAGGACGTGGCCTCTTCGGGCAACTGACTAAACGCTGCGGCGTCGCTTCCTGGCTTGCGGGGCGACATTTGGGCTGCCATCCACCTCGAAGCAGTCCTTGTGTATGGCGCGATCGCAAGCAAGCGCAGAGGATCAGGAGCGCCCGATTTTACCCGCGAATGGAAAGCCGGCGCGCGGGCTCGCCACTGCGGATGGGCAGAACCGGGCGCAGGAAATCAAGGGAAGGGGTGTCGACGGCGAGTCGATCGAAGACAATCGGCCTCGCAAAATAGTAGCCTTGGGCAATGTCGATCCGAGTGGCGGCCTGGAGGTAGGCCGCCTCCTCGAAACTCTCCACACCCTCGACCACGATGCTCATGCCGAGCGAATGCCCGAGCGCTTCGATGGCCCTAAGTACGCTCTGGCTGCGCGGCCGGCGGTGGACATTGGTGATGAAGGAGCGGTCGATCTTGAGTTCGTCCGCGGTGATCTCGGCCAGTGCGGAGAGCGAGGAGAAACCGATGCCGAAGTCATCGATCGAGACTTTCGCGCCGACCTCGCGCAGCATCGGCAGGATGCGGTCCTGGAATTCGCTTCGCGACAGGAACGCTTCCTCGGTGATCTCCACGGTGAAGCGGCTTGCAAAACCCGTGGCGGAGAGCGCGTCGACGAAGGAGCGCATGAAGCGGTCATCGCCCGCTTGCCGGGCGGCGACGTTGATGCTGATCGTCGATTTCGGGCCGAAGGTCTCGTTGATCCGGTCGATCGAGGTCACCGTCTCGGCCAGAATGAAGTGGGTGAGCTCATCGATCAGCCCGAGCTCGACCGCCAGCCCGATAAAATCACCGGGCGCCTGGATGACCCCGTCCTCGTCGCGCCAGCGCATCAGAACCTCGATGCCGACCACCTCCCCGGAGCGCAGCGCGACTTTGGGCTGATAGGCGCAGCAAACACGCTTGTCGCGCACAGCGAGCCTGAGCCTTTGCTCGAGCCGGCTCTTGTCGTCTGCCGCGTTCCGGATCGCGCCCTCGAAGAAGCGGAGCGTGCCCTTGGCTCGCGTCTTGCCATCATACATGGCCCGGTCGGCATTGCCGCGCAGTTCCTCGTATGACCGGCCATCGCGCGGATAAAGGCTGATGCCGATAGAGGCGGAGGTGCAGATTTCGTAGCCGTCGACCCAAAACGGCTCCTTCAGCCTCTCGCCGATCCAGCCGAGGTCGCGCTCCAGTTCCTCCCGGTTGGTGATTGGCGAAATCAAAAGCACGAACTCGTCGCCACTTAGTCTTGCCAGCATGTCGGACGGTCGCAGGCCCGCGCTCAGCCTCTCCGCGATCCTGGCAAGCAGCTGGTCGCCTGTCGCATGGCCGTAGTAGTCGTTGACATGCTTGAAGCCGTCTATGTCGATCAGCGCCAAGGCGAAGTCGATAGCGCCTGTTTCGATCAGCGCGACAACGCTGCGCTCGAACAGGCTGCGGTTCGGCAAGCCAGTCAACTCATCGAAATAGGCGCGTTGAATCAACCCGTGCTCGCGTGCCTGCCGCTCGCTCTCATCGAGGGTCAGCGCGAGCGAATAGGCTTCGCCGTCAAGTTCTATTTCGAAGCGGCGGGTGCGCGCGTCGGTGGCCCCTTCCGCAACGCTTGAAGAAAAAACCTTTATCCCGTCCGGGCCGGCGATCTCGACGCCAAATGGCGCCGCGGCAAGGATGCTCGCCAGCTTCGGCGCCCGATCCGAGGCGCCCGCCGCCGCGCCGTTCGGCTCCGACACGATCTTCCGCAGCGTTTCCATGAGGCAGGGTCAGCGCTTGAGAATCGAGTAGCGGCTGGGGTCGAGCGGCACGCGCCGCGGTTCCGCGGCTGGACGATCGCCCGCGATGGCCTGCAGCCCGCGCGCGATCGCATCCTGCGCCACCGCAACGTTTGTCGCCTGGTCGCGCGGAGGGTCCTCTTCGTCGGTCGTCTGGCTTGTCGTTGCTTTGCGCCAGCGCTCGATCGCGTGCCGTACGAGCTCACTGCGCGACATGTTGTGGTCGGTCTTCTTCCCAGCCGTTTCGCTGGCAGGCACAAGGTTCGCCGGCAGTTTGCTGAAGGTGAGCCGGGCGGGAAGAGGCATGCCCTCGCCGAGGCCGACCACCTCGCCCGTGCCCAGCGAGGGCACGAAGGAAAGCAGGTTCACGACAGCGTCCGATACGGCCGACCTCAGCAGCGCCTGATCTTTTTCATTGGCCAAGCGCATAACGAACAGGGTGCTGCATTGGGAAATTATAGTTGGGTCGAGCTCGGCCGGCCTCTGCGTGACGAGCCCGAGATACACCCCGTATTTGCGGCCTTCCTTGGCAATACGCGACAAAGCGCGACGCGCCGGTGCAAACC
Organism: Mesorhizobium alhagi CCNWXJ12-2; assembly: GCF_000236565.1. Taxonomy (GTDB): domain Bacteria; phylum Pseudomonadota; class Alphaproteobacteria; order Rhizobiales; family Rhizobiaceae; genus Allomesorhizobium; species Allomesorhizobium alhagi. The sequence continues at coordinate 42,963 of NZ_AHAM01000184.1, forward strand.
CCAGCGAGTGATCGGCGGCGGCGTAGCGATGAGCTTCCTCGCAGGCAATCAGCACCGGTGCGGCCCCGTCGCTCCACATGCCGAACTCGAAGGCGAGCCGGCACACGACGCACACCACCGCATCGAGTACGTCGCCCGGCAGGCTGGCGAGCTTCAGCACCGTGATGCCGGCGGTATTCGATTCGAGCTGGAAAAGCTGCTCCAGCACGGCAGCCATTGTGTCGCCGCCGACATTGGCATTTTCGAACGTGAATGCGTAGCGCGGGTCGTTCTTCAGCCCTTCGATGCGCATCATCAGGCGGTGATGCACCATGCGCGTCGAGCGGTTTTCCAGCTTGCCCATTCGCTCGTCGATGAGAGTAAGCAGGTCCTGGATGAGGTAGGGCGAGGGCGTGTCGGCGGTAAAACCCATGTGCCGAGGCCCTTTGCGCGCGATCAGCGAGCGATCGCCTGAATTCTTGAGCGACATATAGGCCGCCTTGGCGATGGGGATCAGCTCGGCCAGAATCTCCACTTCTTCAGGCACGGCCGGCCGGCCGGAATAAATGACGTCGATGATCTCCTCGAAATTGAAGAGCCAGAAGGGAAGCTTCAGATTGTCGGAGCCGACGACGCGGCCTTTATCGCCAAAGGAATGGCCATACTCATTGTGGACGTCGAGGAGCAGGATCCGCACGCCAGGGCGCGCGCGCAGCACCTCGCCGAGGATGACGGCAACGCCGCTCGATTTGCCGACGCCCGTGGTGCCGAGAACCGCGAAATGTTTGGACAGCAAGCTGTCAACGTCGACAAAGGCGGGAATCGTGGCGTCCTGCTGGAGATGGCCGATCGAAATAGAATGCTCGCCCGTCGATGAATATACGAGCTTCAGATACTCTCGGCTGACCACGAAAGCCTCGTCGCCAATCGCCGGATAGTCGCGAACGCCGCGACGGAAGCGGGGGATGCCCGCCTCGCGGGTGATCTCGCCCATCAGGTCAACGCGGGCGAGGGCGCGCGTGGCCGGCCCGGCCAGATCATCATGAGTGGCCTTCGAAACTTCCACGATGATGCCGAGCAGCATGTTCTCGCCGGAGCGGATGGCGATGAATTTTCCGACGGTCGCGAGCCGTTCCCCCAGCGGTCCGGTATCGGTTAGGCCGACCTTCGCTTCGGAGCCGCGGCAGGAAAGCACCCGCCCGATCGGCCTGTCCGCAGTGGTTCCTTCCTCGCCCAAGAGGTTCATCTTGCTTTCCCCCGAGAAAAATCCGCCCCTACATACCCCTTGACTCACGGAGCCCCGGTTAAAGCTTTTGATCGTCGTTCTTGCATGGTGAACGACTGTTTAAGAGGGAACGGCTAATGCGATCTTCGACCGGGCGGCGGAAGTGAAGAAGACTGCGGCATGATCGCCGCGACTAATCGGCGACGACCAGCATGGGCAATGTGGTTTTCTCCTGGGGCGTCTGGTACTGGCATGACGTAAACAACGCCGCCAGAATGACGAGCACGCTGAGCAGACCACCGAATTCCGACATGGCGAAACCTCCTCCGTTTCGCCCCGCGCAAAGACAGCCTTAACTGATTTGCAGCCCGGCTGCGCTCAGATGCGGATGACAATTCGTAACGCAATCTATCGGCGCGTTACCCAGCGGCCCGCAATTCATCCGCATTGCCTTTTCGGCGTCTTTCGCTAAGACGGGCGCGACCTTTTTTGAGATACCGAGGGGACTTCCGCATGACCGCCATCGTCGACATTATCGGCCGTGAAATTCTCGACAGCCGCGGCAACCCGACCGTCGAGGTCGACGTCGTGCTGGAGGACGGCTCCATGGGCCGCGCGGCGGTGCCTTCGGGCGCATCGACCGGCGCGCATGAAGCGGTCGAGCTTCGCGATGGCGGCCCGCGCTATCTCGGCAAGGGCGTCGAGCGCGCCGTGGAAGCGGTCAATGGCGAGATATTCGAGGCGATCGGCGGCATGGAGGCCGAGAGCCAGGCGCATATCGACCAGGCGATGATCGACCTCGACGGCACCGCCAACAAGAGCCGTCTCGGCGCCAATGCAATCCTCGGCGTGTCGCTGGCCGTCGCCAAGGCGGCGGCGGAGGCCTCCGGCCTGCCGCTCTACCGCTATCTCGGCGGCCCCAATGCCCGCGTGCTGCCGGTCCCGATGATGAACATCGTCAATGGCGGCGCGCATGCCGACAACCCGATCGACTTCCAGGAATTCATGGTCATCCCGGTCGGCGCTCCGAGCCTGCGCGACGCCGTGCGCTGGGGGTCGGAAATCTTCCACACGCTGAAGAAAAGCCTGAAGGACGCCGGCCACAACACCAATGTCGGCGACGAGGGCGGCTTCGCCCCGAACCTGAAGAGCGCCCAGGCAGCCCTCGATTTCGTCGTCCAGTCGATCGAGAAGGCCGGCTACAGGCCCGGCGACGAGGTGGCGATCGGGCTCGATTGCGCCGCGACCGAATTCTTCAAGGACGGCAATTACGTCTATGAAGGCGAGAGGAAGACGCGCGACCCCAAGGCCCAGGCGAAATATCTAGCGAAGCTCGCCGCCGACTATCCCATTATCTCGATCGAGGACGGCATGGCCGAGGACGATTGGGAAGGCTGGAAGCATTTGACCGATCTGTGCGGCGATAAGGTGCAGCTGGTTGGCGACGATCTCTTCGTCACCAACACGGCGCGGCTGCGCGACGGCATCCGCATGGGCGTCGCCAATTCGATCCTGGTCAAGGTCAACCAGATCGGCTCGCTGACCGAGACGCTCGACGCGGTCGAGACCGCGCACAAGGCGAGCTACACCGCCGTCATGTCGCACCGCTCGGGCGAGACGGAGGATTCGACCATCGCCGATCTCGCCGTGGCGACCAATTGCGGACAGATCAAAACCGGCTCGCTCGCCCGCTCCGACCGCACGGCGAAGTACAACCAGCTGATGCGCATCGAGGAAGAACTCGGCAAGCAGGCCCGCTATGCCGGACGGTCGATCTTGAAGGGGTGAGGCTGGGTTCTACCAGCTTATGACCGCATCGCTGTAGCGGGCGAGCTTGCGGTCCTTGGTGACGAGGCGGAGCGGCTCCGTCACCGCCTGAGCCAGAATAAGCATGTCGAAGGGATCCGTGTGCTGGAGATCCAGTGATTCCACTGCGATCGCATGCTCGGCACTGATTTCAAGGATTCCGTATCCGGTCCGGCGAAAATGGTTCAATGCCTCGATCGCCGATAGCGGCATCCGCCGTCGGCCGCGCAATCGAAACTTGATCGCAATTTCCCAAAGGCTGACCGTCGAAACAAAAACGTCATTTTCAGGATCGCTGATGATCCCGTGGATTTCGGCCGGGATTGTACTCGCCGAGACCAACGTCCAGATTGCGGTGTGCGTATCGAGAAGGAGCCTCACTCGCTCTGCTCACCGTAAAACATTCTGGCGATGACGTCGTTGTCGGCGTCAAACTCCTCTTGCGTCATTATCGGGAACTGACCCTCTAACAATCCCAAGCGCCGCTTTTTAGGTTTGTCCTCAACAGGCACCAGACGCGCGGCCGGCTTGCCGTTGCGGGCGATGATGATCTCGGATTCGGCGCCGCTTTCGACCGCCTCGACCAGCCGTGACAGGTTGGTCTTCGCTTCCAGCATGTTCACATGGCGGTTCATGACTGACCTCGCTTGGCTAAGCTTGACCAAGTATAGGCTTGCCAAACTGCTGGCGCAATGGCGCGGGCCGTAACCAGCCATTAAGCATGGCTGCGCCATTGTGGCTGACGAAAGGAACCCGCCCATGTGGACACGCCAGCACCGACAGAGAAACACCGGCCGCCTGATCGTGCCCGCGATTTCGGCGGTATTTCTGTCCTATTTCGGCTTCCACGCCTATCATGGCGAATACGGCATCTATTCCAAATACCAGCTCGAGACCCGTGTGGCGGAGCTCGAGGGAAGGCTCGGCGAAATCCGCGCGCAGCGCATCGAACTGGAAAGGCGGGTCCAACTGCTGCATGACGGCACGCTGGAGAAGGACATGCTCGACGAACAGGCGCGCAAGGCGCTCAACCTGTCGCATGAGGACGAAATCACCATTATGAGGCCTTCGCGCCAGTATAATTAACCGATCACCGGTTAATCTCCGATATCCTCAACAAAATGAAGCCTTTAGGCGCATGACAGCCATGCATTTTTCCGCATGGCCGAATTGATTGTCGCATGCTAGCTTTTTCTCCTGCACAGGGAGGTGAGCATCTCCCTTGATGTCCGCCAAGAGACATAAACAGGGAGTGATGCATGGCCGTAGCCGCCAGAAAAGCGTCTGCTAAATCGAAAGCGGACGCAAAGTCCTCATCCGCGCCAGTCGCGCCCAAACCCGCCGAATTCAGCAAGGAACAGGAACTTTCCGCCTATCGTGGCATGCTCCTGATCCGGCGCTTCGAGGAGAAGGCAGGCCAGCTCTACGGCATGGGCTTCATTGGCGGCTTTTGTCATCTCTATATCGGCCAGGAAGCGGTCGTCACCGGCCTGAAGATGGCGATGATCGACGGCGACCAGATGATCACCGCCTATCGCGACCACGGCCACATGTTGGCGATGGAGCTGTCGCCGCGCGGCGTCATGGCCGAGCTGACCGGACGCCGCGGGGGCCTGTCCAAGGGCAAGGGCGGGTCGATGCATATGTTTTCCAAGGAAAAGCACTTTTACGGCGGCCACGGCATCGTCGGCGCGCAGGTGTCGCTCGGGACCGGGCTCGCTTTCGCCAACCGCTATCGCGGCAACAACAACGTCTCGGTGACCTATTTCGGCGACGGCGCCGCCAATCAGGGCCAGGTCTATGAGAGCTTCAACATGGCCTCGCTGTGGAAGCTGCCGGTGATCTATGTCATCGAGAACAACCGCTACGCCATGGGCACGTCGGTCGTCCGCTCTTCCGCCGAGACCGATTTTTCGCATCGCGGCCTGTCGTTCCGCATTCCCGGCATCCAGGTGAACGGCATGGATGTGCGCGCGGTCAAATCGGCCGGCGAAATGGCGACCGAATGGTGCCGCGCCGGCAACGGGCCGATCATCCTGGAAATGCAGACCTACCGCTATCGCGGCCATTCCATGTCCGATCCCGCCAAGTACCGCTCCAAGGAGGAGGTGCAGAAAATCCGCGCCGAGCAGGACCCGATCGAGCAGGTGAAGGCGCGGCTCATCGACAAGAAATGGGCGAGCGAGGACGAATTGAAGGCCATCGACAAGGAGGTTCGCGACATCGTCGCAGACGCCGCCGAATTCGCGCAGACCGATCCCGAGCCGGACGTTTCCGAGCTCTGGACCGACATCGTACTCTGAGGGAGGGCGCGAGAATGCCGATCGAAATTCTCATGCCCGCGCTCTCGCCGACGATGGAGGAGGGCAATGTCTCGAAATGGCTGAAGCAGGAGGGCGACAAGGTCGTCGCCGGCGATGTCATCGCCGAGATCGAGACCGACAAGGCGACTATGGAAGTCGAGGCTGTCGATGAAGGCACGCTGGCGAAGATCTTGATCGCGGCGGGCACCGAGGGCGTCAAGGTCAACACGCCGATCGCCGTGCTGACGGCCGATGGCGAGGATGTCGGCCAGGCCGGCGAGGCGCCGAGCGCGCCGAAGGCGAAGGCGGCCGATTCGGACACGCCGAAGCAGGCCGAAGACGACGCGGGCGGCAAGGCGCGCGAGCCTTCGCAGGAGCCGAGCGCGGACAAGGACGCAGCCAAAATTCCCGCTGCGCCCAAGGCCGAGATCGCCGCCGATCCGGACATCCCGGCCGGGACCGAGATGGTTTCGACCACCGTGCGAGAGGCGCTTCGCGACGCCATGGCCGAAGAGATGCGGCGCGACCCCGACGTGTTCATCATGGGCGAGGAGGTCGCCGAGTACCAGGGCGCCTACAAGATCACGCAGGGCCTGCTGCAGGAATTCGGCGAAAGACGCGTGGTCGACACGCCGATCACCGAGCACGGCTTCGCCGGCGTCGGTGTCGGCGCGGCGATGGCCGGGCTGAAGCCGATCGTCGAATTCATGACCTTCAACTTCGCCATGCAGGCGATGGACCAGATCATCAATTCGGCGGCCAAGACGCTCTATATGTCGGGCGGCCAGATGGGTGCGCCGATCGTGTTTCGCGGTCCGAACGGGGCTGCGGCGCGGGTCGCCGCGCAGCACAGCCAGGATTATGCCGCCTGGTACAGCCATGTGCCGGGCCTGAAAGTGGTGATGCCCTATACGGCGGCCGACGCGAAAGGGCTGCTCAAGGCAGCGATCCGCGACCCTAATCCAGTGATCTTCCTCGAGAACGAGATCCTCTACGGCCAGTCCTTCGACGTGCCGAAGCTGGACGATTTTGTCCTGCCGATCGGCAAGGCGCGCATCCACAGAGAGGGCAGGGACGTGACGCTCGTCTCGTGGGGCATCGGCATGACCTATGCCGTCAAGGCCGAGGCCGAACTGCGCGGCATGGACATCGACGTCGAGATCATCGATCTGAGGACCATCAGGCCGATGGACCTCGACACCGTCATTGCCTCGGTGAAGAAGACCAACCGGCTGGTGGTGGTGGAGGAGGGATTCCCGCAATCCTCGGTCGGCGATTTCATCGCCAACCAGGTGTCGCAGCGCGCCTTCGACCATCTCGACGCGCCGGTGATCACGATCGCAGGCAAGGATGTGCCTATGCCCTACGCGGCCAATCTCGAAAAGCTGGCGCTGCCGAATGTGGGCGAAGTGGTCGCGGCGGTGAAAGCCGTCACGTACAGATCGTAGGGAGGGTGCGAGATGCCCATCAACATCACCATGCCTGCCCTCTCGCCCACGATGGAGGAGGGCAATCTCGCCAAATGGCTGGTCAAGGAGGGCGATAAGGTCGCTCCAGGCGATGTCATTGCCGAGATAGAGACCGACAAGGCGACGATGGAGGTCGAGGCGGTCGACGAGGGCACGGTGGCGAAGATCGTGGTGCCGGAGGGGACCGAGGGCGTAAAGGTCAATGCGCTGATCGCGGTGCTCGCGGCCGAAGGCGAGGATGCCGGCGCGGCGGCAAAGGGCGGCAACGGCGCGGCGGAAGCGCCGAAGGCTGCCGAAACTCTGAAACAGGAGCCGACCGAGACGCCGAAGCAGGAGCCAGCCAAGGCAGAGGCGGCGAAACCCGAACCAGCCAAGGCCGAGAAGCCTCAGGCGACTCCTGCGGCCAATGGACATGCGGCCGGCGAGCGCACGTTCGCCTCCCCTCTCGCCCGCCGTATCGCAAAAGATGCCGGCATTGATATCGCGGCGGTGACCGGATCCGGCCCGCATGGACGCGTGGTGAAGGCGGATGTCGAATCCGCGATCGCCGGCGGCGAGGCCAAGGCGGCGCCTGCGGAGAAAGCGGCTCCGGGCGCAGCGCCCGCTGCTGCGGTTAAGCCGATGTCCGACGAGCAGGTGCTGAAGTTGTTCGCCGAAGGCTCCTATGAGCTCATCCCGCACGACAGTATGCGCAAGACCATCGCCCGGCGGCTGGTCGAGGCGAAGTCGACCATCCCGCATTTCTATCTCACCCTCGACTGCGAGCTAGACGCGCTGCTTGCGCTTCGGGCGCAGCTGAATGCCGCCGCTCCGGTGAAGAAGACCGACAAGGGCGAGGTTCCAGCCTACAAGCTTTCGGTCAACGACCTGATCATCAAGGCGATGGCGCTGGCGCTGCGCGACGTGCCGACGGCGAACGTCTCCTGGACCGAGACGGCCATGGTGCAGCACAAACACGCCGATGTCGGGGTGGCGGTGTCGATCCCCGGCGGCCTGATCACGCCGATCGTGCGCAAGGCGGACGAAAAGACGCTGTCGGTGATCTCCAACGAGATGAAGGACATGGCGGCAAGGGCGCGCAACAAAAAGCTGAAGCCGGAGGAATACCAGGGCGGCACCACGGCGGTGTCGAACCTCGGCATGTTCGGCATCAAGGATTTTTCCGCGGTCATCAACCCGCCGCATGCGACCATTTTGGCGGTCGGCGCGGGCGAGGAGCGGGCGGTGGTGAAGAATGGCGAAGTGAAGATCGCCACGATGATGTCGGTGACGCTGTCGACCGACCACCGCGCGGTGGACGGGGCGCTCGGGGCCGAGCTGCTGGTCGCCTTCAAGCGCCATGTCGAGAACCCGATGGGGATGCTGGTTTAGGACGGAAGTCATGAAAACCGTCCTCTGCTACGGCGATTCGCTGACCTGGGGGTACAATGCCGTCGGCCCCAGCCGGCATGCGTTGGCAGACCGTTGGCCGAGCGTGCTGCAGGCGGCGCTCGGGGAGGGCGTACAGGTCATTGCCGAGGGGCTGAACGGCAGGACGACCGCCTTCGACGATGATCTTGCCGGCGAGGACCGCAACGGCGCGCGGACGCTGCCGACGCTGCTCGGCACGCATTCGCCGCTGGATCTGATCGTCATCATGCTCGGCTCGAACGACATGAAGCCGTGGATCCATGGCAACCCGCTGGCGGCCAAGCAGGGTATGGCACGGCTGGTGAAGATCGTGCGCGGTCATGCTTACCCGCTCGATGCGGAGGCGCCGGAGATACTGCTTGTTTCGCCGCCGCCGGTCAGCCGCACCGAAAATGCCGAGTTTGCCGGCATGTTCGCAGGCGGCGACGCTGCCTCCCGCGAACTGGCGGGCATGTATTCCGAACTGGCGGACGAAGTCGGCTGCGGCTTTTTCGATGCGGGTTCGGTTGCCGAAACCACACCGCTTGACGGCGTGCATCTCGACGCCGAGAACACGCGCCGGATTGGCGAAGCACTCGCGCCCGTGGTGCGCGTGATGCTAGGCCTCAGATGACCGGGCAGCTTTCCATCCGCCCGGCCGAACGGCGCGACGCTGCGGAACTCGCGGTGCTGATCGACGTCGCGTCACACGGCTTCGCAAGCTGGCTGTGGTACGGCGCTGTCATGAAAGGAACTGTCGATACAGCTTTTGAACGCGGTCGCGCCAAGATGCGGGGGGATGAACCGGGCGCATGGCGCAGCGCCATCCTTGCCGAATGGGACGGCGAGGTTGCCGGGATGTCGATTGCCTACGATCTCGATGAGAGCGTGCGCGACAGCGTTGCGCAGCATCCGGTGATCGAACCGCTTCTGGTCTTGCAGCGCAAAGTTGTCGGCGACCGGTTCATCGACAGCCTCGGCGTCTACAAGCACCATCGCGGCAAAGGCATAGGGCGCGCCTTGCTTGAGTGGGAGTTCGCCGCGGCAAACGGCAGGCCGGTGAGCCTGATCACCGAGAGCTACAATGAGACGGCGCTCAGCCTTTACCGCAGGAACGGCTTCGCGGAAGTCGAGCGCGTCGACGCCGTGCCGTTGTCCGAAAACAGCAAGAGACACGATTGGGTGCTACTCACCCGAAACGTGTCATAGAGACGAGGCAGAAAACACATGGCCGAAGCTTACGACGTCATCATCATCGGTTCGGGCCCGGGCGGTTATGTTGCGGCGATCCGGGCGGCGCAGCTTGGCCTCAAGACGGCGATCGTCGAGCGCGAGCATCTGGCCGGCATCTGCTCCAACTGGGGCTGCATCCCGACCAAGGCGCTGCTGCGCTCGGCCGAGATTTTTCACTATGCCGAGCATGCGAAGAATTACGGCCTCAAGGTCGAGGGCAAGGTGACGCCGGATCTGAAGGCGATCGTCGAGCGCTCGCGCGGGATTGCGCAGCGCATGAATGGCGGTGTCGGCTTCCTGATGAAGAAGAACAAGGTCGACGTGATCTGGGGCGAGGCCAAGCTGACCAAGGCTGCTTCCGGCGACAAACCGGCCGAGATCGTCGTGTCGAAATCGTCCAAGAAGCCGATGGAGCCGCAGGCGCCGCTGCCCAAGAACACCAAGGGCGAGGGTACCTATACCGCCAAGCACATCATTGTTGCGACGGGTGCCCGGCCGCGCGCCCTGCCCGGCATCGAGCCGGACGGCAAGCTGATCTGGACCTATTTCGAGGCGATGGTGCCGCCGGAAATGCCGAAATCGCTGCTGGTGATGGGTTCGGGCGCGATCGGCATCGAGTTCGCCTCGTTCTACCGCACGATGGGCGTGGACGTGACGGTCGTGGAACTGCTGCCGGCGGTGATGCCGGTCGAGGACGCGGAAATTTCCGCCTTCGCCAAGAAGCAGTTCGAAAAGCAGGGCATGAAGATCATCCTCGAAGCCAAGGTGACCAAGGTCGAGAAGGCGGCGAATTCGATCACCGCCCATGTCGAGATGAAGGACGGCAAGGTCGAGAAGATAACGGCCGACCGGCTGATCTCGGCGGTCGGCGTGCAGGGCAATGTCGAAAATCTCGGGCTGGAGGCGCTGGGCGTCAAAACCGACCGCGGCACGGTGGTGATCGACGGCTACTGCAAGACCAATGTGCCGGGCATCTACGCGATCGGCGACGTCGCCGGCCCGCCCATGCTTGCCCACAAGGCAGAGCACGAGGCGGTGATCTGCGTCGAACAGATCGCCGGCCTGCCGAACGTCCATCCGATGGACAAGCTGAAGATACCGGGATGCACCTACTGCAGCCCGCAGGTGGCGTCGGTCGGCCTGACCGAAGCCAAGGCCAAGGCCGAGGGCCGCGACATCCGCGTCGGCCGCTTTCCCTTCGTGGCCAACGGCAAGGCGATCGCGCTCGGCGAGGACCAAGGGCTGGTGAAGACCATATTCGACAAGAAGACCGGGCAACTGCTCGGCGCGCATATGGTGGGTGCGGAAGTCACCGAACTCATCCAGGGTTTCGTCGTCGCAATGAACTTGGAAACCACCGAGGAAGAGCTGATGCACTCTATCTTCCCGCATCCGACGCTGTCGGAAATGATGAAGGAAAGCGTGCTCGACGCCTATGGCCGCGCGCTGAACGCATGACAGCCTGCCACGGGCAGGGCTGTTTCGGCAGGGTGATCTGACATATATGCGGGTTCTGGCTGAGCGGAACAGGAGCAGGTGATGGAACAGAGCGTCGGTATAATGGGCATGCCGGGCGTCGGCTTTTTCGGCATGCTCCTGATCGGATTTCTCGCCGGTTACGTCGCCGAGAAGGCGATGAACCGCAATCACGGGCTGTTCACCAACATACTGGTCGGCATCGCCGGCTCGTTTGTCGGCGGCACGCTCGCCGGGCTGCTCAACTTCCAGTATCAGGGCTTCCTCGGAAACCTGATCGTGGCGGTCGCCGGCGCGGTTCTGCTGCTCTGGATTTTCGGACGGGCCAAGGCGAGCGGAGTGAACTGAACATTATGGTCACGATACTCGACACGATTTCGAACGCGCCGCGGCTGAGGCACCCCGAAAAGGCGCACCGGCCGGACCAGGAGGTGCTGCGCAAGCCCGACTGGATCCGGGTCAAGGCGCCGACCTCCAAGGGTTATGCGGAAACGCGCGAGATCGTGAAGTCGCACAAGCTCGTCACGGTCTGCGAGGAGGCCGGCTGCCCCAACATCGGCGAGTGCTGGGAAAAGAAGCACGCGACCTTCATGATCATGGGCGAGATCTGCACCCGCGCCTGCGCGTTCTGCAACGTCTCGACGGGGCGGCCGACGGCACTCGACCCGAACGAGCCGGACAGCGTCGCCAAGGCGGTGAAGCAGATGGGGCTCAGCCACGTCGTCATCACCTCGGTCGACCGCGACGACCTCGACGATGGCGGCGCGCAGCATTTCGCCGATGTCATCCACGCGATCCGCGCGGCGACGCCGCAGACGACGGTCGAGATCCTGACGCCGGACTTTTTGCGCAAGGACGGGGCGCTGGAGATCGTCGTGGCGGCCAAGCCCGACGTCTTCAACCACAATCTCGAAACGGTGGCGTCGAACTACCTGACGGTGCGGCCCGGCGCGCGCTATTTCCATTCGATAAGGCTACTGCAACGGGTCAAGGAGCTCGATCCCTCGATCTTCACCAAGTCCGGCATCATGGTGGGGCTGGGCGAGGAGCGGAACGAGATCCTGCAACTGATGGACGACCTGCGCTCGGCCGATGTCGACTTCATGACGATCGGCCAGTATCTGCAGCCGACCAAAAAGCACCATCCGGTGAAGAAGTTCGTCACGCCGGAGGAGTTCAAATCCTACGAGACGATCGGCAAGTCGAAGGGCTTCCTGCTGGTCGCATCGAGCCCGCTGACCCGCTCGTCACATCACGCCGGTGACGATTTCGCAAAGCTTCGCGCCGCGCGCGAAGCGTTTCTGAGCAAATCCGCGTAACTCCCAGATTCATGCCGAAATTCGAAACAACGAGACGGGTGGACCATACTCCGGACGAGATGTTCGCGCTGGTTGCCGACGTGGAAAAATATCCGGAGTTCCTGCCGCTTTGCGAAGCGCTCACGGTCCGCTCGCGCCGGGAGCGCGACGGCCGCACCATGCTGCTCGCCGACATGACGGTGGGCTACAAGGCGATCCGCGAGACTTTCACCAGCCAGGTGCATCTGAAGCCGGACGAGAACGTCATCGAGGTGAAATATGTCGACGGGCCGTTCCGCTACCTCACCAATATCTGGCGCTTCGAGCCGGCCGGCAGCGGCCACTCCAACGTCGTGTTCTCGATAGACTACGAGTTCAAGAGCCGGATTTTAGGCGCAATGATGGGCGCGATGTTCGACCGCGCGTTCCACGCGTTCTCCGAAGCCTTCGAAAAGCGCGCCGACGCCATCTATGGCGAACAGGTAATTTAGCCCAGCTAAGCTTGCAAAGCCTTCAGCGCCATCTCGAGAGCCGTCCGTACGGATTCGCGGCGGATGAAATCGCGGCCGCGATTTTCGAAGGTGCGCTGCTCGGCGATCGGCTGAGAACCCTGCCGGGCAAGGCCGAACCAGACCAGGCCGACGGGCTTTTCCGCCGAACCGCCGTCGGGGCCGGCGATGCCGGTGACCGAAAGCGCCAGGCCCGCATGGGAACGGGCGAGGGCGCCGGCGGCCATTTCGAGGGCGGTCTTGGCAGACACCGCGCCATGCGCGTCGAGCGTGGCGGCCGAGACGCCGAGCATCTCCATCTTCGCCGCATTGGAATAGGTGACGAAGCCGCGGTCGACCACGGCCGAGGATCCGGCGATATCGGTGAGCGCGGCGACGATCATGCCGCCGGTGCAGCTTTCGGCAGTGGCGAGCATGATGCCCCGCTGCGTGCAGGCCTCGAGCACGGCGCGGGCGAGGGGCTCCGTGTCGCTCATTCCGGCAATTCCCCGGGATAGACGACGGTTGCCGTCGCGATCGCCGCGATGCCTTCCTCGCGGCCGATGAAGCCGAGCTTTTCGTTGGTGGTCGCCTTCACCGAAATGCGCGACCGGTCGATGCCGAGCATATTTACCAGCGCCTCGGTCATGGCGTCGCGATGCGGTCCGATGCGCGGCGCCTCGCAGATCAGCGTGATGTCGGCATTGGCGATGCGTCCACCCTTGGCGCGCACGATCGTTGCCGCGTGCTCGACGAAGATACGCGAGGCCGCACCCTTCCATTGCGGATCGGAGGGCGGAAAATGCGTGCCGATGTCACCGGCGCCGCAGGTGGCCAGAAGCGCGTCGGTCAGCGCATGCAGGCCGACATCGGCGTCGGAATGTCCGGAAAGCTTTTGGTGATGCGGAATGGCGACCCCGCACAGCATCACGCTATTTCCAGGCTCGAAGGAATGCACGTCATAGCCATTGCCGGTGCGGACGTCGGGAAAGGCGCTTCTGGATTCGGTGAGGCGCTGATCGGCCATGGCAATGTCCCTGGCCCAGGTGAGCTTCAGATTGTCGGGGGAGCCGGGAACGATGCGCACCGGAATGCCGGCCGATTCTGCGATCGCCGCATCATCGGTGAAATCGGCGACGCCCGCCTCGAACGCCTTCTGGTGCGCCGCGAAGATAGGGCCGAAGGGGAAGCCTTGCGGCGTCTGCGCAGCGTGGAGGCCGGCGCGCGGCACGGTTTCGGACACCGTGCCGTCGGGCGCTTCCTTCTTCAGCGTGTCCGAGACCGGCAAAGCCGGCACCGCTCCGTGCTCGGCGTCGATGGCCAGGATGATGCGGTCGATGGTCTCGGTGTCGACGAAGGGCCGCGCGCCGTCATGGATCAGCACCGCGCCGGGCGATTTTTCCTGCAGGGCGAGCAGGCCAAGGCGCGTCGAATCCTGCCGCGTGGCGCCGCCATGCACCACCATGACCCGTTCGCCGGCTTCGCCGGCGGCGGCGCGAAACAATGCCTCGTCGTCGGCATGGACCGCCACCACGATCGGGCCGATGTCCGGATGCGTGAGAAATGCGTCGAGCGTGCGCGCGATGACGGTGCGCCCGCCGATGCTCCGGTACTGCTTGGGACCGTCGGACTGGCCGGCACGCTCGCCCCGGCCCGCCGCCACGATGACCACGGCGACGGGGCCGTCAATGTGCTCGGCCGGGCTGTCGGAACTCTTCTCCATGACGAGACGCATAGTCGCAGGCTGTCGCGATGACCAGCAATTTCCCGGTTCTGCGACGATTTCGGCGCATGGGGCGGTTGCGCGCGACGTTCAAAATGTCTAGGGATTAAGCAGCGTGAAAAGGTGCTTCGTTTTTGTGCATGCCTGAGGTGAGCAATCTGGCCAGGCCGCTTGAGATCGGCGGCGCGACCATCCGCAACCGGGTGTTCCTGGCGCCGATGTCGGGCATCACCGACGAAGCGTTCCGCACGCGTGCTTATGCGCATGGCGCCGGGCTGGTGGTCTCGGAAATGGTCGCCAGCGGAGAACTGGCCAAGGGCCATGCCGCATCCGCGCGGCGGGCACGCCACTCCGGCCTGCCCGTGCACATGGTCCAGCTTGCCGGGCGCGAAGCCGCGCATATGGCGGAAGGGGCGAGGATCGCGGCAGGCGAGGGCGCCGACATCATCGACATCAATATGGGCTGCCCGGCCAAGAAGGTGACGGGCGGCTATGCCGGATCGGCGCTGATGCGCGATCTCGACCACGCGCTGGCGCTGATAGAGGCGGTGATCGGTGCGGTCGAAGTACCAGTGACGGTCAAGATGCGGCTCGGCTGGGACGAAAGCGCGCTCAACGCGCCGCTTTTGGCGCGCCGCGCAGAGCAGGCGGGCGTGAAAATGGTGACGGTGCATGGCCGCACGCGCTGCCAGTTCTATCAGGGCAAGGCCGACTGGCGGGCGATAGCGCGCGTCAAGGAAGCGGTTTCGATACCCGTCGTCGCCAATGGCGATGTCGGTTCGCCGGCCGACGCACAGGAAATCCTGAGCCTCTCGGGCGCGGATGCGGTGATGGTCGGCCGCGCAAGCTATGGTGCGCCGTGGATGGCGGGCTCGATCGCGCACCGCGCTGCAGATTCGGATGCGCCGGGCGTGCCGCTGACGGGCGGCGACGTCGCCGGCTATGCCGTCGCGCATTATGAGGACATGCTGGCGCTGTACGGCGTCGAGAGCGGGCTGCGCCAGGCGCGAAAGCATTTGGGCTGGTATCTCGATCGTCATGCCGACGACGCGCCGGCGGAGCTCCGCCGGACCATTCTATCCTCTTTCGAGCCGGCGCAGGTAATCGCCGCGCTGCGGCAAGCCCTTACAACGCCGTGGCAAACCGAAGCCGCAAGGAGCGCCGCATGAACCTGCCAGCAGCCTCGGTCGTGGACGAGCCTTCGGCGGCCGAGATCGTGCTGAACACGATCCGCCGTCCGGTCATCATGATCAATGCCGACGGCCTGATCAGCTATGCCAATGCCGACGCCGAGGATTTTTTCCGGTCGAGTGCGGCCGTGCTTGCACGCAACACGCTGGCGCGCTTCGTACCATTCGGCAGCCCGATCCTGGCCCTGGTCGAGCAGGTCCGTGAGCGCGGGGCGCCGGTCAACGAGTACCGCGTCGACATCTCCTCGCCCCGTCTCGGCGTCGAAAGGATCGTCGATCTCTACGTTGCGCCGGTTCCCGAACTGCCCGGCTCGGTCGTGGTGATGTTCCAGGAACGCTCGATGGCCGACAAGATCGACCGCCAGATGACGCATCGCGGCGCGGCGCGTTCCGTGACCGGGCTGGCGGCCATGCTGGCGCACGAGATCAAGAACCCGCTGTCGGGCATTCGCGGCGCGGCCCAGCTTCTGGAGACGGTGGTTCCGGACGAGGATCGCGCCTTGACGCGGCTGATCACCGACGAGACCGACCGCATCGTCTCGCTGGTCGACCGCATGGAAGTGTTTTCCGACGAACGGCCAATCGATCGCTATCCCGTCAACATCCATGTGGTGCTGGATCATGTGAAGGCGATCGCGAAGAACGGTTTTGCAAGCCGGATCAAGATTTTCGAGGATTATGATCCATCATTGCCTTCGGTGTTCGCGAACCGGGATCAACTCGTACAGATATTCCTGAACCTGGTGAAGAACGCAGCCGAGGCGGCCGGGAACCAGCCGACCAGCGAGATCTCGCTGTCGACGGCGTTCCGGCCCGGCATCCGCGTCTCGGCTCCGGGTTCGCAGGACCGGGTCTCGCTGCCGCTCGAATTTTGCGTGCACGACAACGGGCCGGGCGTTCCGGAAGACATACTGCCGATCCTGTTCGATCCGTTCATCACCACAAAGCCGAACGGCTCCGGCCTCGGCCTGGCCCTGGTGGCAAAGATCGTCGGCGAGCATGGCGGCATCATCGAATGCGATTCCACGTCGCGCGGCACGACTTTTCGCATCCTGATGCCGGCATGGAAGGAAATGCCCGTTTCGCATGACGGCGAGGGAGCCCAGTGATGGTCAAAGGCAATATTCTGGTCGCCGACGACGACGCCGCCATTCGCACGGTGCTGAACCAGGCGCTGTCGCGGGTCGGCCATGAGGTGCGCGTGACCTCGAATGCGGCGACGCTCTGGCGCTGGGTGGCGGCAGGCGAGGGCGACCTGGTCATCACCGATGTGGTGATGCCCGACGAGAACGCGTTCGACATGCTGCCGCGCATCAAGAAGGCCAGGCCCGAACTGCCGGTCGTGGTGATGAGCGCGCAGAACACGTTCATGACGGCGATACGCGCCTCGGAGACGGGCGCCTACGAATATCTGCCGAAGCCGTTCGACCTGAACGAACTGCTGAATATCGTCAACCGCGCGCTGTCCGAACCGCGGCGGCCCAAAGGCGACGCCCAGCCGGACGAGCAGCCCGAATCGATGCCGCTGGTCGGGCGGTCGGCGGCCATGCAGGACATCTACCGCATGCTCGCCCGCATGATGCAGACCGACCTGACGGTGATGATCACGGGCGAATCCGGCACCGGCAAGGAACTCGTGGCGCGGGCGCTCCACGAATACGGCCGGAGGCGCAACGGCCCGTTCGTGGCGATCAACATGGCGGCAATTCCGCGCGACCTGATCGAATCGGAGTTGTTCGGACACGAGAAGGGCGCTTTCACCGGCGCGCAGAACCGCTCCACCGGCCGCTTCGAGCAGGCCGAAGGCGGCACGCTGTTCCTGGATGAGATCGGCGACATGCCGATGGAGGCGCAGACGAGATTGCTGCGGGTTCTGCAGCAGGGCGAATACACCACGGTCGGCGGCCGCACCCCGATCAAGACCGATGTGCGCATCGTCGCGGCCACCAACAAGGATTTGCGGACGCTCATCAACCAAGGGCTTTTCCGCGAGGATTTGTTCTATCGAATCAATGTGGTGCCGCTGCGGCTTCCAGCACTTCGCGAGCGTTCGGAGGATATTCCGGACCTTGTCCGGCATTTCTTCAAGCAGGGCGAGAGCGAGGGTCTGCAGACGAAGCGGATTTCGAGCGGCGGCATCGAGCTGATGAAGCGCTATCCCTGGCCGGGCAATGTGCGCGAACTGGAAAATCTGGTCCGGCGGCTCGCCGCGCTCTACGCCCAGGATGAGATTTCGGCCGAGATCATCGAGATCGAGCTCAAGACCGGCGTGCAGCCGGTCGTGCCGGGCGGCAGCCTCATCCCCGACGATCTGTCGATCGGGCAGGCGGTAGAGCATTATCTGCAGCGCTATTTCTCGGCCTTCGGCGGCGATCTGCCGCCGGCCGGACTCTACCAGCGCATCCTCTCCGAGGTCGAGTTCCCGCTGGTGCTCGCCTCGATGACGGCGACGCGCGGCAACCAGATCAAGGCGGCCGAACTGCTCGGCCTCAACCGCAACACGCTGCGCAAGAAGATCCGCGAACTCGGCGTCAACGTCTACCGGGCATCGAAACAGGCCTGAGCCGGGACCGTCCCGGTGGATGCCAATGACTCCAATTTATTTAGCCGAATGAACTTGTTCAAAAGGTCCGCAACCTCACGCCACGCGGACCTTCGGCTCGGAATCATGTTCTCCGCGGCATAACGTCAAACATTTCCGTTCACGGCCATTTTGTTGCATAATCGCCACAATGCGTTGCATACATCCAACGCAAACGAGGCTCCACAGCAGACATGGCGATTCCGGCATCACCTGCAACCACACGGCTTTTCTCGCAAGCCGGCTCACTCGACGGTCGCCGTCTGCTGGCGCTGCCGGGCATCGTGGCTGTCGTGGGTTCGCTTGCCACGGCTGCGATCTCGTTCGCGATCCTGGTCGGCGCGACGCCGATCGAGCCCGACGATGCCACCACGCTGGCGCTGATCATCGGCATCAACGCCGCTTTCATTCTTTTTCTGATCGCGCTGATCGGCCGCGAAGTGCACCGCGTGCTGGCGGCGCGCCGGCGCGGCAAGGCGGCGTCGCGGCTGCATGTGCGCATCGTCGCAATGTTCTCGCTTGTGGCGGCGCTGCCGGCCATTCTGGTCGCTGTGATCGCGTCGATCACGCTCGATATCGGGCTCGACCGCTGGTTCGAGATCCGCACCAAGACGATCGTAAATTCGTCGCTGTCGATCGCCGAAGCCTACGTGCAGGAGAACGCCCGCAACCTGCAAGGGACGACGCTGTCCATGGCCTACGACCTGGACAATGCCCGCACCCTCTACAACCTAGACCGCACCGGCTTTCGCAATTTCATGAGCCAGCAGGCGGTCGGCCGGGCGCTGGCGCATGCGGCGCTCATCCGTGACGATGGCTCGTTCATCATGAGCGCGGAGACAGCGGCCGACTTCACCATGCCGGAGACGCCGGCGGGCGCGGTGCAGGATGCCCAGAACGGGCAGGTAGTGCTGATCGAGCCGCGCACCCGCAACATCGTCGGCGCGGTCGTAAAGCTGCGGGAAATACCGGACGTCTACCTCTACACGATCCGGCTGGTCGACCCGGAGGTGATCCGGGCCCGCCAGATCGTCACGGCCAATACCGACGCCTATCGCGGGCTGGAAGCCAACCGCACCACCACTCAAGTGGCCTTCGCGCTGCTTTATCTCGGGCTGACGCTGGTCATCGTGCTGTCGGCTATATGGACCGGTATTGCGGTCGCCGACCGGCTGGTCAGGCCTATCCGCCAACTCATTGGCGCGGCCGATGAGGTCGCGACCGGCAATCTCGACGTTGCAGTGCCGGTCCGGCCTTCGGACGGCGACGTCGCCTCGCTCGGTGACACCTTCAACAAGATGCTGCTGCAACTGAAATCACAGCGCAACGAGATCCTCGCCGCCAAGGACCTAGTCGACGAGCGCCGACGCTTTTCCGAGGCGGTGCTTGCCGGCGTCACCGCCGGCGTTATCGGCGTCGATCCCTACGGCATCGTCACCATCGTCAACCGCTCGGCCGAAACCATGCTGGCGCTTTCGGGGAAAACCTCGGTCGGCCAGAACCTGTCGACGCTACTGCCGCAGGTCGGGCGCGTCTTCGAGATCGGGCGCAAATCGGGCAGGCCCGTCCACCGCGAGCAGGTTACCTTCTATCGCGCCGGCGCCGAGCGGACTTTCAACGTCCAGGTTACGGTCGAGGCCGGCGAGACCGCCGACGACGAAAAATCCTATGTGGTGACGATCGACGACATCACTGATCTGGTGCAGGCGCAGCGCACCTCCGCCTGGGCGGATGTGGCGCGGCGCATCGCCCACGAGATCAAGAACCCGCTGACCCCGATCCAGCTTTCGGCCGAGCGCATCAAGCGCCGCTACGGCAAGGTCATTACCGAGGACCGCGAGGTTTTCGATCAGTGCACCGACACGATCATTCGCCAGGTGGGCGATATCGGCCGCATGGTCGACGAGTTCTCGGCCTTTGCCCGCATGCCAAAGCCTGAAATGACGATCATGGACCTGCGCGAACCTTTGCGAGAGGCGTCGTTCCTCATCGAGGTCAGCCGCTCCGACATCGCCTTCGAGCGCGATTTCGGCAACGAGCCGCTCAGGGGCAAGTTCGACAGCCGGCTGATGTCGCAGGCTTTCGGCAATGTCATCAAGAATGCGGCCGAGGCGATCGAGGCAGTCGAACGCGAGAACGGGAAGGTGGGGGCGATAAGGATCAAGGCTGCTCGTGAAGGCAGGATGATCCGCGTCGATGTCATCGACAACGGCAAGGGATTGCCGCGCGAAAATCGCCAGCGCCTGCTGGAGCCTTACATGACGACGCGCGAGAAGGGGACCGGGCTCGGCCTCGCCATCGTCAAAAAGATCGTGGAGGACCATGGCGGCCGGCTGGAACTGCACGATGCGCCGCCCGACTTCCATGATGGACGCGGCGCGATGATCACCATGCTTCTGCCCGCCGCACCTGAAAGCGCAGCGCTGTCGCCAGACGGCGGCGCAGCCGAACGAGAAACTGAAAAGGTCGATAATGGCGTCTGATATTCTCATCGTCGACGACGAGGAAGACATCCGCGAACTCGTCGCCGGAATCCTGAGCGACGAAGGTCACGAAACCCGTACGGCGCATGGCGCCGACAGCGCACTGGCGGCGATTGCCGACCGCGTGCCGCGGCTGGTGTTCCTGGATATATGGCTGCAGGGATCGCGCCTCGACGGGCTGGCGCTGCTGGACGAGATCAAGACCATGCACCCGCATCTTCCGGTGGTGATGATCTCGGGCCACGGCAACATCGAAACCGCGGTTTCGGCGATCCGGCGCGGCGCCTATGATTTCATCGAGAAGCCGTTCAAGGCCGATCGCCTGATCCTGATCGCCGAGCGCGCGCTCGAAACCTCCAAGCTCAAACGCGAGGTTTCGGACCTGAAGATGCGCAGCGGCGAGACCTACGACCTGATCGGCATGTCGTCGGCCATGACGCAATTGCGCCAGACGATCGAGCGCGTGGCGCCGACCAACAGCCGCATCATGATCATTGGCCCGTCCGGCTCGGGCAAGGAGCAGGTCGCCCGCGCCATTCATGCGCTGTCGGCGCGCAAGACCGGACCGTTCGTTTCGCTGAATGCCGCGACGATCACGCCTGAGCGCATGGAGATCGAGCTTTTCGGCACCGAATCGAACGGCGGCGAGCGCAAGGTCGGCGCGCTCGAGGAGGCGCATCGCGGCATCCTCTATCTCGACGAGGTCGCGGACATGCCGCGCGAGACCCAGAGCAAGATCCTGCGCGTGCTGGTCGACCAGCAATTCGAGCGGGTAGGGGGCACCAAGCGGGTCAAGGTCGATGTGCGCATCATTTCGTCGACAGCCCAGAATCTCGAAGCGATGATCGCCGAAGGCCGCTTCCGCGAGGACCTCTATCATCGCCTGGCGGTGGTGCCGGTCATGGTGCCGGGCCTGGCGGAGCGGCGCGAGGACATTCCCTATCTCGTCGACGGCTTTATCAAGCAGGTGGCCAGGCATGCAGGCATCAAGCCGCGCCGCATAGGCGAGGACGCCATGGCGGTGCTGCAGGCGCATAACTGGCCGGGCAATGTGCGGCAGCTGCGCAACAATATCGAGCGGCTGATGATTCTCGTGCGCGGCAACGACGTCGAGGCGCCGATAACCGCCGACCTTTTGCCCGCCGAAATCGGCGATGTCATGCCGCGCGCGCCCAACCAGTCGGACCAGCACATCATGGCGCTGCCGCTGCGCGAGGCGCGCGAAATGTTCGAGAAGGAATATCTGATCGCACAGATCAACAGGTTTGGCGGCAACATCTCGCGCACGGCCGAGTTCATTGGTATGGAACGGTCGGCACTGCACCGCAAACTGAAATCCCTCGGAGTCTGACCGTGTCCCATTCCAGCATTTGGCCGAGCCTTAGATGCGCATCATAATCTGCGGCGCGGGACAGGTT
The DNA here is from genome assembly GCF_000236565.1 of Mesorhizobium alhagi CCNWXJ12-2. GTDB lineage: Bacteria > Pseudomonadota > Alphaproteobacteria > Rhizobiales > Rhizobiaceae > Allomesorhizobium > Allomesorhizobium alhagi. The sequence goes on from NZ_AHAM01000184.1 coordinate 65,024, forward strand.
GGCTACGGCATCGCCGAAAGGCTGGCGGCCGAGAAGAACGACATATCGATCATCGACACTTCGCCCGAGCTCATCCAGGCCGTGCGTGATTCGCTCGACGTCCGCGGCTTCGTCGGGCACGGCGCGCATCCGGACGTCCTGGAAAAGGCCGGCGCCCAGCAGGCCGACATGATCATCGCCGTGACGCTCTACGACGAGGTCAACATCGTCGCCTGCGAAGTGGCGCATGCGCTGTTCAACGTGCCGATGAAGGTCGCGCGCATCCGCTCGCAATCCTATCTGCAGCCGCACTATCAGGACCTGTTCTCCCGCGACCATTTGCCCATCGACGTGATCATCTCGCCGGAGCTGGAAGTGGGCGAGATGGTGCTGCGCCGCATCGCGCTGCCCGGCGCGACCGACGTGGTGCGCTTTGCCGAGAACAAGATAGCCATGGTGGCGATCGAGTGCCTGGAGGACTGCCCGGTCATAAATACGCCGCTTGCCCAACTGAGCGAGCTTTTTCCGGATTTGCCGGCGACGGTTGTCGGCGTCACCCGCAACGGCAAGCTGTTCATCCCGCGTTCGGCCGACCAGCTGGTCGCCGGAGACCTCGCCTATGTCGTCACCACCAAGGACCAGGTGCGGCGCACGCTCGGCCTTTTCGGGCATGAGGAGCAGGAAGCCACGCGCATCGTTATTGCCGGCGGCGGCAATATCGGCCTGTTCGTGGCCAAGACCATCGAAAAGCGCCAGAACCGCACCAAGGTCAAGATGATAGAGCACGGGCGCGAACGCGCCGTGGCGATCGCCGACGAGCTGCGCCGGACGGTGGTGCTCAACGGTAGCGCCCTCGACCAGAAGCTGCTGCTTGAAGCCGACATCCAGGAAGCCGACCTGATGATCGCGCTGACCAACAACGACCAAGTCAACATCCTGTCCAGCGTCATGGCCAAGCGGCTCGGCTGCAAGTCCAATCTGGCGCTGATCAACAATTCGTCCTATCTCGACATCACAAAATCCGTCGGCATCGACGCGACCGTCAATCCCGGCACAGTGACCGTCTCGCGCATCCTGCAGCATGTGAGGCGAGGGCGCATACGCGCCGTCCACTCCATCCAGCGCGGCGCGGCCGAGATCATCGAGGCGGAGGCGCTGGAGACCTCGCCGCTTGTCGGTCCGTTCCTTCGCGAGCTGGATCTGCCGGACGGCATGCGCATCGGCGCGGTCTACCGCGACGGCGAGGTAATAAAGCCGAGCGGCTCGCTGCGCATCAAGCCGAAGGACCGGGTGGTCATCTTCGCACTTGCCCATGCCGTCAAGCAGGTCGAGCAGATGTTCCGCGTCAGCCTCGAATTCTTTTGAGCGGCCCCTCAAAAATCAGGACACCCATGCAACTCCAGCTCATCCGGAATGCGACGCTCAAGCTTGCCTATGGCGGGGCGACCATCCTCGTCGATCCGTATTTCGCGCCGAAGCACAGCCTGCCGTCCTTTACGGGCCGTTCGCAAAACCCGATGGTGGAGTTGCCGGTGGCGGTCGAGGACATCCTCGACGGCGTGGAACTGGTTATCGTCTCGCATCTTCACACGGATCATTTCGACAGCGTCGCGAAGGAAACAATGCCCAAGCACTGGCCGCTGATCTGCCAGCAGGGCGACGAATCCACCATTCGCCAGGCTGGGTTTACCGACGTTACGCCGCTCGCTGGGGAAATAAGCTGGCGCGGTATCAGGATCACCCGACGCGAGGGCAATCACGGCACAGGCGCCGTACTCGACAAGATGGGGCCGGTGATGGGCTTCACGCTGGAGGCGGAGGGAGAACCGTCGGTCTACTGGGCCGGCGACACGGTGCTCTACCCGCCGGTGCTCGAAACCATCAAGGCATTCGAACCGGATGTGATCGTGACCCACTCCTGCGGCGCGATGTGGGACGATACGCTGATCGTCATGGACGCGGAGCAGACGGTCGAGACGGCCGAGGTCGCGCCGCGGGCCACGGTGATCGCCACCCATATGGAAGCGCTCGACCACGCCACGGTGAGCCGTGATGCGCTGCGGGCTCATGCAGCCTCGCGTCGGCTGTCGCCCGAACGATTGCTCGTGCCAGCAGACGGCGAGCTTCTGACATTGCCGGCCGCCCGCTAAGCGGCGCGCCACCAGGAAACATTATCGGGGACAGGATCAAAAGATGCCGCGCATTGCCTATGTCAACGGACGCTACGTCGCCCACGCCGAAGCCAGCGTGCATATAGAAGATCGGGGATACCAGTTCGCAGATGGCGTCTATGAGGTGTGCGAGGTCGCGCGCGGCTACATCGTCGACATGAAGCGGCATCTCGACAGGCTCGATCGCTCGCTGCGCGAACTGTCGATCGCCTGGCCGATGAACCGCGCCGCGATGGAAATCGTCATAGTGGAGGTGATACGCCGCAACCGCGTGAAGAACGGGCTGGTCTATCTGCAGGTGACGCGCGGCGTCGCGAGCCGCGACTTCCTTTTTCCGGCCGACACCAGGCCGTCGGTGGTGATTACGGCCAAGAAAGTCGATCCGGCCGCGTTGGCAAAACGCGCCGAAAACGGCATCAAGGTCATCACTGTGCCCGAGAATCGCTGGGACCGCGTCGACATCAAGTCCGTCGGGCTGCTGCCAAACGTTTTGGCGAAACAGAAGGCCAACGAGGCGGGCGCGCATGAGGCCTGGTTCGTCGATGCAGACGGAACCGTCAAGGAAGGCGGATCTTCCAATGCGTGGATCGTCACCGGGGATGGCGCACTCGTCACCCGTCCCGCCGAGCACGGCATTCTGCGAGGCATCACCCGGACGACCTTGCTCGACGTGGCGGCAAAGCTCGGCCTGCGGGTCGAGGAGCGCGGCTTTACCGTGGCCGAGGCCAAGGCGGCGCGCGAAGCCTTCATCAGCTCGGCGACCACGCTCGCAATGCCGGTCGTGGCCATAGACGGCGATCCGGTCGCAAACGGGCATCCCGGATCGGTGGCGCTTTCCTTGCGGCAGGCATTTTTTGACATTGCGGAAAAAAGGCCGGCCTGATAACCGCATTGTGGAAATAGGTATCCCGTTTCGCTCGTCGCATCTTGTGGCGGGGGTGTGGTTTGCGCGCTTGACATGAGCCGATAAATTTGGCGCATTGGTTCGCAATCGAGGGGATCGGCGAAAGATAAAAACAATGGCGGAACGTACGCAAAATCTTCAGGACCTTTTCCTGAATTCAGTTCGCAAGAGCAAAAATCCACTTACAATCTTTCTTATCAACGGCGTGAAACTGACGGGCGTCGTGACTTCGTTCGACAATTTCTGCGTATTGTTGCGCCGGGACGGACATTCACAGCTCGTCTACAAGCACGCGATTTCCACCATCATGCCGAGCCAGCCGGTTCAGATGTTCGATGGTGAGGAAAACGGCCAGGGCGCCTGATTGGCTCAAAACGGACGCGCGGGCGACGGGGCACGCAAGGGCAGGGGCGGCGAAGCTAATGCCGGCCGCGGTGAGCTTACGCGCGCCGTGGTCATAGTGCCCCTGCTCAGCCGCAGCCCGCGCACCGACGAGGATACAGGACGGCCGCGGCTCAACCGTTCGCCCGAAGCGCGCCTCGACGAGGCCGTCGGTCTGGCCCAGGCGATCGATCTCGATATCGTCCACAAGGCGATCGTCACGCTCAACGATCCGCGTCCCTCGACACTGTTCGGCAGCGGCAAGGTCGAGGAGATCGCGCAGGTCATCAAGGACGGCCACGCCGAGCTGCTGATCGTCGACCATCCGCTGACGCCGGTGCAGCAGCGCAACCTCGAAAAGGCGACAGAGGCCAAGGTGCTGGACCGCACCGGGCTGATCCTCGAGATTTTCGGCGAGCGCGCCCGCACCAAGGAAGGCACGCTGCAGGTCGACCTGGCGCATCTGAACTACCAGAAGGGCCGCCTGGTGCGGAGCTGGACCCACCTTGAACGCCAGCGCGGCGGCGCCGGCTTCCTCGGCGGTCCCGGCGAAACCCAGATCGAATCCGACCGTCGCGCATTGCAGGAAAAGATCACCAAGCTGAAGCGCGAACTGGAGACGGTGCGGCGCACCCGCGACCTGCACCGCGCCAAGCGCAAGAAGGTGCCATTCCCGGTCGTCGCCATCGTCGGCTACACCAATGCCGGAAAGTCGACGCTGTTCAACCGGCTGACCGGAGCAGGGGTGCTGGCCGAAGACATGCTGTTCGCAACGCTCGACCCGACGCTGCGCCGGGTGCGGCTGCCGCACGGCACGCCGGTGATCCTGTCGGACACGGTCGGCTTCATCTCCGACCTGCCCACGCATCTGATCGCGGCTTTCCGCGCAACGCTGGAGGAAGTGGTCGAGGCCGACCTTATCATCCATCTGCGCGACATTTCCGACCCGGATACGGCAGCCCAGGCCGAGGATGTCGAGCGCATCCTGGTCGATCTCGGCGTCGACGCCTCGGACGAAAAACGGATCATCGAGGTCTGGAACAAGATCGACCGCCTCGACGAGGGCAATCGCGAGCGGCTGCTTGCAGAGGGCGCCGGCGGAAAGGCCTCGCCGCCGGTCGCGATTTCGGCAATCACGGGCGAGGGGATCGACAAGCTTGCTGCGATCATCGAAGAGCGGCTCTCGGGCGAATTGGAGCCGGTGACGGTGACGCTTGCGGCGGACCAGCTTGGCCTGACCGACTGGCTCTACCGCAATGGCGACGTGGTCGCCAGGACCGACAATGAGGACGGCAGCGTCTCGATCTCGATGAAGGCCACGGCTGCCGCACGGGAAGAAATCGAAAACAGATTGAGACGCAATAACAAAGGGTAGGGCGCGTTACTTAGCGTGTTTCGCCTGCTGCCAGAGCGTTTCCATCTCGTCCAGGCTGGCCTCTTCCAGCGTGCGGTCCGAGGCTTTCAGGGCGCGCTCGACATGGTGAAACCGAGCCCTGAACTTCTCATTGGTGCCGGCCAGCGCAGCCTCCGAATCGATCCCGAGGTGCCTGCCGAAATTGACCAGGGCAAACAGGACGTCGCCGAACTCATCCTTGATCTCGGCCTCGTCGGCATTCTCCATGGCCTCGCGCAACTCGCCGATTTCCTCTTCGATCTTGTCGAGGATCGGCCGGGCCTCGCTCCAGTCGAAGCCGACGCGGGCGGCCTTCTCCTGGAGTTTCAGCGCCCGGGTCAGCGCCGGGAACGCCACCGGAACGCTGTCGAGAAAGCCCTGGCCGTGGTCTTCGGCGTGGAGCCCGCGGGCCAATCGCGCGGTACGTTTGCCGGCCTTTTCCTCGGCCTTGATCTTTTCCCACATGCCCTTGGCCATGCCCGCGCTTCGCGCGTCCTCGTCGCCGAATACATGCGGATGGCGCCGTATCATCTTGGTCGTGACGGCGTTCACCACGTCGCCGAAGGAGAAGGCGCCGGCTTCCTCGGCCATGCGGGCGTGATAGACGACTTGCAGCAGGAGATCGCCGAGTTCGTCGCGAAGATCGTCCATGTCGCCGCGCTGGATGGCGTCGGCCACCTCGTAAGCTTCCTCGATCGTGTATGGCGCGATGGTCTCGAAGGACTGCTCGACGTCCCACGGACAGCCGGTGACCGGCGCGCGCAGCGCCGCCATGATTTCGATCAGCCGCGAAATGTCTCTGGATGGTCGCATGGCGCGACGCTAGCGCGATGCGGGGCAGGCGCACAATGGCATTGCCCAGGCCGCTTGGTTTTCCACACAGCTTGCGCTCAGACCCGCCGTCTCTCGGCCATCAGAAACACCGCCAGTACACAGCACAGCAGGCCGAGGGACAATGGCAGTCCCTGATGTCCGATCAGTTGCATCGCGAGGCCCGTTGCGGGCGAGCCCACCATCCCGCCGATGCCCCATACGAACGCGAAGGCCGCGTTACCGGCGATCAAGGCTTGACCGGTGAAACGCTCGCCGAGCTGGATCAGCGCCATGGTGTAGATCCCGAACGAGACCCCGCCCCAGACGAAAAAGAGGGGCCATATGAGCCACGAGTTGAAGACCGGCAGCAGCAGCAGGCCACCGGCCAGGCAAGCCAGGACACAGAACAGCATGGTCCGCGTCGAGCCGAACTGTTCGGCCATGCGCCCGAGCAAAATCTGCAGCACGGCATTGCCAGCGGCGAAACAGGCGATGAGCGAGGCGATGCGCGCCTCGGCGCTGCCGAGCGCGACGCCATAGACCGCGAACAAGGAGATCACGACCTGCTCGAAGGCGGCAGCCGTGAAAACCGCGAACAACAGGAGCGGCGCGAGTGCGAAGAAGCCACTGAGCGATATCGCCGCGCCCTCGTGCGGCATCTTCGGCAGGCGCGGCACAACCGCAAGCACGATCAGGCCGCAGAGAGGGAAGGCCACAATGCCGATCATGAAGGGCGGCCAACCCTCAGTGCCGACCAGGCCGAGCGACAGCGGGCCGATGGCGAAGCCACCCGAAACGACCGATGAATAGAGGCCCATGATGCGGCCCCGGCGTGGGGCGGGGGTGATCGTGATCAGCCAGGTTTCGCTGATCACGTAAAGCGGATTGGCGACAAAGCCGAGCAGGAAGCGCAGCGGCATCCAGGCCCGGACTTCCTGCGTCCAGGCAATCGCAACCAGGGTGAGGGCGGCCAGGATCGAACACAGGATCGCAAGCCGCGCCGCGCCCACGCTCCGCGCCAGCGCGGGAATGAAGGGCGCGGAGATAATGAAACCCAGCGGCGTCATCGCCGCCGACAAGCCGATCAGGCCGGGCGCCGTGCCCTGCCGCTCCAGGATGAAGCTGAGCAGCGGATAGGTCAGCCCCTGGGCCAGAGCGAACACCGTGACGGTCGCGATGATGCCGGCCATCGCAGCCCACGGAATTCGATCCTCGCGCATCGTGCTTTGGGCAGTCATCACAGCATTCGCCTTATACTTGCCAGAAGCGCTTGGCGATCTCTGCCTCGACCTGCCGTTTCGTCAGGCCGATATCGTCGATCAAATGGGGATTGTCCTTCGACATCTGTTCGAGTTCCCAGCGAAAGCGCTTCCGCTCCTCCCAGGCCGCTATGATGCTTCGCTAGGTCGGCGAGCTGGAGTGCCGACGCCCAACGGGGCAGAGCAATCGCACTGCGGTGGTGATTTGTTCAACGCTCGGCCCAACCTCCACCGCCATATGGGATTACCCGCCCAACGGGGTGAATATCGTTCATGGCAACCTCCCATGCTTCGAGGGGCAGGGCCCACGACCTGACGAGGTTGAATTTTGCAAGATACGAACAGCGTCGTAATTAAGCGCGTCCAAATAGTTCCAAAAATTTCCAAACGGGCTAAACGGCCCCATCGGCTAAACCATCATCAGACCATACGGCAGCCGCTTCCATGCCGGGACTTACGACCATCCCAAAAAGCCGTGGAAGCTAACAGCAAGAGATTGGCGGCAGACCAAAACTGGGCTTTAGTTGAATCACTATCTAAGCCGATCAACAATCCAAACAGCAAACTGAAGAGTAATTTTTATGAAGTCGTTCTTGTTCGCAACACTGGTCGGGCTCCTCTTACCGATCGTCGTGTCAACTCAGGCGCTCGCCGATTGCACGACAATACCATGCCAAGATCCCGTCAAAAAGAAGCCGCAGATCGCCATCAAGGATAAATTTCCGTGCACAGTATTCGACAAAGCGAGCCAAAGCCACGAACCATGCCCAGTCAAGAAGAAGCAGCCGATAGCCGTCAAGGATAAATTTCCGTGTACAGTATTCGACAAGGCGAGCCAGAGCCACGAACCATGCCCAGTCAAGAAGAAGCTGCAGACTGTCGTCAAGGATAAATTTCCGTGTACAGTATTCGACAAGGCGAGCCAAAGCCACGAACCATGCGAATAGTATAAGGCACGATTTCTGCTCTAACCGCCCGATGAGCACAGGTCCCATTGGCACAACAATCATGTGGGACAAGGCGCTTTAGCGCAATGGCGGCGGCACGATCCCGGGCGTGGCGGGCGCGTACGCCCGGCGGCTCACCTATACGCAGGTGATCTGATCGCAGGCCTCAGCAGGCGGGCCAGGATCACGGGATTCGACCTTGTCGAGCTTTATCCTCCCGCCGACCTTGGCGGCCTGTGGGCACTGACCGCCGCACGCCTTCTCGTCAATGTGATCGGCGCATCGCTCGGCAGGTTTGAAACCCGGCTTCCCTCCGGCAGAACGGTTCCATCCAAGTTTGAAAGGCTTTAAGGATGCGCCGCATGCAGGGATCGCGCTTTGCCTTTGGTCCGTTCGTGCTTGATCCGAGTGCGGGAACGCTCCTTCGCGACGATGTCCCCGTTGCCGTTGGCTATCGCGGGCTGAAGCTGCTTGCGGCGCTCGTCGCGCGGCCCGGCGAAATCCTGAGCAAGGCCGAGTTGATGGATGCGGCATGGCCGGGCAGGGCCGTCGAGGAAGGCAACCTCACCGTCCAGATCGCGCAGCTCAGGAAGCTGCTTGGTCCGGCCGGCGATGGCAGTGATGGGGGCGGTGAATGGATCGCCACGGTTCCGCGCGTCGGCTACCGCTTCTTAGGCGCAGTCGAACATCTCGGCGGCGCGAAGCAAAAACCTTTGCCGCTGACCGACCAACCATCGATAGCCGTGCTGCCTTTTGTCAATATCAGCAACGATCCCGAGCAGGAATCCTTCGCGGACGGGCTAACCGAGGACCTGATCACCGACCTGTCGAGGAACTCCGGCCTGTTCGTCATCGCGCGCAACTCGGCCTTTGCCTACAAGGGAAAGGCGATGGACGTGCGCGCGATCGCACGGGATCTTGGCGTGCGCTACGTGCTGGAGGGTAGCGCAAGACGCGCCGCAGGAAGCGTGCGGATCAACGCCAAGCTGGTCGATGCGGTGAGCGGCGATCATCTATGGGCGGAACGTTTCGATCGCGGCCTGCAGGATATCTTTGCCGTTCAGGACGAGGTGACGGCCAAGATCGTCGAGGCGTTGCTCGGCCGGCTGCGGGCGCCACCGCCGCGCAATAGGCCCAAAAATCTCAAGGCCTACGATCTGTGCGTGCGGGCTCGCAAGCTGATGGATGACCAGCCGCAGTCGGCGCGGGAAGCGCATCTGATGCTCACGCGCGCGGTTTCGCTCGATCCGGAATACGCCGAGGCATATCGCTGGCTGGCCATGAACCACTGGATGGGATGGGTGCATGCGGGTGGACCGACTGACGCTGACCGTAGCGTTGCTTTGGAACTAGCGCACAAAGCCGTAGCGATCGATCCCAACGACGCCGGCTGTCGCTGGGTTCTGGCCTACCTGCTTGCCTATGACCGCAGTTTCGCCGAGGCGGATGCGCAATTCGCCAGGGCGATCGAACTCGACCCCAATGAGGCCGACGCCTGGGCGGCATTATCCGACATCGCGGTCCTGGCCGGGAGGATCGGGGAGGGCCTCGATCACATTCGCAAGGCGTTCCGGCTGAACCCTTATCCGGCGAGTTGGTACTATCTGACGCTCGGCCAGGCGCAATATGCGGCCGGCGAGTACGAAGCCGCTGTCGAGACACTGCGCAGGGACGAGACCTATCGCACAAGCTCACGCCGTTTCTTGGCGGCAAGCCTTGCGCAACTCGGCCGGCTCGACGAGGCGCGCGCGGAAGTCGAACTGTTCCTTGTCGGCAACCCGCATTTCACCATCGGCCACTGGGCCGCGACGGAGCCGTTCCGCGACGCTGCGACGCTCGATCATTTCGTCGATGGTTTTCGCAGGGCGGGCCTGCCTGAGTGACGCACCGGCTACCAAATGACCGCTACAGACAAAAGTCGCATAAGATATATTATGGAACTTTACCGATAGGCAGACCGCCTCGTTTGCGCCGGTTTTGCATCTTGATTCATAAGTCCCGTATTTCGACTCAAAGTCCGCATGCCACCCATGGACCCGCAACAAGCCTCAACGGCTGGCGCGTTGTCCTACGCCTCCGAGCCGATCAAGGTTTGCAATCAAGCGATCGAGCAAGGCGACAAACTGCGCGGCCTCCTCGTCCGAGAAGCCGTCGAGTGCTTCACGGTTGCCTTGGAACAAGGCGGCGCAGGCATCGGGCAGACGGGCAAGCGCGACGTCCGTCAAGGCTATGCGGCTGCTGCGGCCATCCGCCGGATCGGGGGATCGCCGGATCAGCCCATCTTTCTCCATCCGAACCAACATCTGCGCCATGGAGGGCTGCTCGATCCTGACGAACCGGGCCAAGTCCCGTTGCGTCTCCGCCCGTCCATTCTTCAGCGCCACCAGAGCCGGCAGATAGCCGACACCGAAGCCCAACGGTTTGAGCCTCGCTCCGCTCAGGCGCGCAAAACCTCGCGCGGCCAAGCTGATCAGGTGACCCGGCGTCGCCAACACGTCCGATTTCATTCCATCCTCTTGCATAGGTGCCTATGTTGATACATAGGTAACAATACAATGTGGGACCGCGGCCTGGCAACGGCAGCGAGCCGCGTTCCTAAAAATGCTAAAGGACGGACTGTGATGGATAGCGAAATCGCTCTCGTGAAGCGCATGTATGACTGCTTTAACGCGCGGGATATTGACGGCGTTCTGGCCGTTCTCGCCGATGACGTGGCTTGGGCAAACGGCATGGATGGCGGCCATGTTCATGGCTGCGAGGCAGTCAGGGAGTACTGGACGCGTCAGTGGACGATCGTCAGCCCGCATGTCGAGCCGGTGATTTTTAGCAAGGCAGCGGACGGCGCGATTCTCGCAGAGGTTCAACAGTCCGTGCGAGATGTCGAAGGCAAGCCCCTCGAAGATCAAACGCACGGGCTGAAGGACAAGACGGTCACACACATCTTCCGCTTACAGGACGGCAGGGTCGCGCGCTTCGACATCCGCGACTGAAAATCAGCCGCTTGATATGGAGACTTAACGACCCCGGCGTCTGGATCGTGAGCGGTACTGACGGGGCCAGCATGACCTGCGAGATCGTGAACGGCTACGGCGAACGGCTCCTTTTTGCTGGAGGACCTCGTGGTCGACCGAAGGAATTCCAGCGCCGCAACCTGAGCTACCAGTACTCCCGGAAACGGCTGGACGACGTACGCCAGAGGTCTGTAGAACGCTTCGGCCGCATCCCGCCAGCACGCTAGCCGGACGGCTGTCCGACTTATGCCTCCATTTTCCTCATTTTGCAGACTTATGGGTCAAAGTTCGGCTGAAGTTATGAATCTCTTCGGGCCGCTAAATCTTTGATTTGTATCGGGAGGAGCGTGCAGACTTATGAGTCAGAATGCATCCAATTCAATCTGAATCTTTTCCTTTTCCATATGAATTGCGGATCACCAACCCCTGTGAGATGCACGATTGGCTGGGGACGCGTTTTCCGATTTGGCTCGCAGCTGACCTTGATCGCACCAGATACCGAGAGCGCCGCCTCTGCCCGATAGTATGGGGCGCGGTTGCTACCAAATGGCGTATTTTCGCGCATGAGATCTCATTGATGCTTGCGACCGGCGGCCTATATGCCGCCGCTACAGAAACGACGAGGAGGTCAGATGAGAGTTCCCGCCGCATTTGCGATTGCCGTCGCGCTTCCCGCCACGGCTGCCGCACAGACGACTTGGGTGGAGATCGCCGACCAGGCGACCGTTGCGCCTCTGTCGCGCTCGGTCGACCGGGTCGACGACATGGACGTGTACGACGCCTCCGGCAAGAAGATCGGCGAGATAGAGGAAGTGCTTGGCCAGGATGCCGACACCGCTTCGGCGCTCACGGTCGATTTCGACGACGATGCCGGATATGGCGGCCGCGACAACGTCATCGTGCCGCTGGAGATGTTCCAGCTCGATGGTGAGCGTCTCATCCTGTCTGCCGATGCGGAAGCGATGTCCTCGATGGAGGTGTGGGAGGATTAGGGCCCGCAAGCATCGTCTTCATGTCGATGGAACTGTTGCCCCGCAGTCCGGAGAGCCGTTCCATGGCCGGTTCCGATCGAGACGCGCGATCAGTAGCAGACCTGGCGGCCGCCAGCGGGTTGGCTGTCGATCCGGAATCGATCCGGTTCGACGAGACCGGACTGTCGCGGTTCAGCGAATAATGACCGGAGCGCACCCAAGCAGTCTCAGATTGCAGCGGCACACTATGCTGCGCAACGCCGTCACGCGCGCAAGAACCGGCCTTGAAATTGCCGCGCGGCTGGGCTCTAAAAGCGGTCATGATCGAGGGGATTTTCCGGTTTCTTGCGCTTGCCGCGAGCGTTGCCGTGCTGACGGCCGCGCCGGCTCTGGTTTCCGCACAGGAGTTCGGGGGCCAGCTTATGGAGCTCGAGCTTCCCGCCATCACGAATTTTGCTCCGCCCCAGGGTGAAACGCCGCTGGCGCAAGGCAGCGGCGGTGCGGTCACGCTCGCCGCGCAGATGACCGAAGGCGGAGCCGAAATCACGCGCGGGCTGGTCTGGCGGGTTTTCAAGCCCGACCCAGGACAGGACGGCAAGCTGCCGCTGGTCGCCTCGTCGCGAGGCGGAACCGGAATATTCCAGCTCGATCCGGGCAGCTATCTCGTGCACGCTGCCTTCGGACGCGCGGGCGCGACGAAGCGGATCACGGTCGGACGCGAGGCAAAGCGCGAGGATTTCGTTCTTGACGCCGGCGGGCTGCAGCTCGACGCCGTGCTTGCTGGCGGCGTGCGCATCCCGCCGGAAAAGCTGCGCTTTTCTATCTACGATGCGGAGGCCGACGCCGATGGCGACCGGGCGCTGATCCTTCCCGATGTGAGCCCGAACACCGTGATTCGCCTCAATTCCGGCATCTATCACGTCGTCTCGACCTACGGCTCGGTCAACGCCGTCATCCGCTCCGACATTCGCGTGGAGGCCGGCAAGCTGACCGAAGCGACGGTCGAACACCATGCGGCCGAACTGACCATGAAGCTGGTGCGCGAACCGGGCGGCGAAGCGATCGCCGACACGTCATGGTCGGTGCTGACCGAATCAGGCGATCCTGTGCGTGAAAGCGTCGGCGCCTACGCCTCGATGGTTCTCGCCGAGGGCGACTATTCGATCGTCGCAAAGAACCGCGACCGCATCTACCAGCGCGATTTCACAGTCGTCGGAGGGCGCAATCAGGAGGTCGAGGTCGTTACCACCGAAGCGGCCGTCGACGGTACGGTCGACGACGTCGTCGACTGAAGACTGGAGAGGACAGGCGACCCGCCTGCCCTCGCCTTCACTGTCTCAGATCAAGCACTCGGCTAGCGCCTGAGATCGGGCGGAACCGCTTCCTCGGCGAGGCTCGCAACCGCCTCGTCGAGCGACAGCGAATGCTGGTCGCGCGAGCCGAGTCGTCTGATGTTGACGGTGTTTTCCTCAGCTTCGCGCTTGCCGCAGACGAGGATGACCGGAACCTTGGCCAGCGAGTGTTCGCGAACCTTGTAGTTGATCTTCTCGTTGCGCAGATCGGCCTCGGCCGAAAGCCCGGCCTGCTTCAGGCGCTTGACGACTGAAGCTGCGTATTCGTCTGCATCCGAGGTGATCGTCGCCACGACGACCTGCTGCGGCGCGAACCAGAGCGGGAAATGCCCCGCATGGCTCTCGATCAGGATGCCGAGGAAGCGCTCCAGCGAGCCGACGATGGCGCGGTGGATCATGACCGGCTGCTTTTTTTCCGAATCGCGATCGATATAGAAGGCCCCGAAGCGCTCCGGCAGGTTGAAGTCGACTTGCGTCGTGCCGCACTGCCATTCGCGGCCGATCGCGTCCCTCAGCGTGTACTCGAATTTTGGTCCGTAGAAGGTCCCCTCGCCTTCGTTGATCCCGGTCTTGATGCGGTTGTCCTCACGCGTCATGCGGGCGAGCGCACGCTTGAGGATATCCTCGGCGTGATCCCACATCGCGTCCGTTCCGACGCGCTTTTCCGGCCGCGTGGCGAGTTTCACCACCACTTCGTCGAAACCGAAATCCTTGTAGACCGACATCATGAGATCGTTGATCTTGAGGATTTCCGCCTCGAGTTGCTCCTCGGTGCAGAAGATGTGCGCGTCGTCCTGGGTGAAACCGCGCACACGCATCAGGCCATGCAACGCGCCTGAAGGTTCGTAGCGGTGGACGGCACCGAATTCGGCAAGGCGAATAGGCAGTTCGCGGTAGGACTTCAGGCCATGCTTGAAGATCTGGACGTGCCCCGGACAGTTCATCGGCTTGAGAGCGAAGATCCGTTTGTCGTCGGCATCGTCGCCGGCGGATTGCACCGCGAACATATTCTCCTTGTACCAGCCCCAATGGCCGGAGGTCTCCCACAGGCTGTGGTCAAGCACCTGCGGGGCATTGACCTCCTGGTAGTCGTCGCCGAGGCGGCGGCGCATATATGTGATCAAGTTCTGGAACATCTTCCAGCCCTTGGCGTGCCAGAAGACGACGCCCGGGCCCTCCTCCTGGAAATGGAACAGGTCCATCTCGCGGCCGAGCCTGCGGTGGTCGCGCTTTTCCGCCTCTTCCAGCATGGTCAGGTAGGCGTCGAGCTGCGCCTGGTCGGCCCACGCCGTGCCGTAGATGCGCGTCAGCATCGGGTTGTTGGAATCGCCGCGCCAATAGGCGCCGGCAACCTTCATCAGCTTGAAGGCGTTGCCGATCTGGCCGGTGGAGGCCATGTGCGGGCCGCGGCAAAGATCGAACCAGTCGCCCTGCGCATAGATCTTGAGGTCCTGATCCTCGGGGATCGCGTCGATGAGCTCGACCTTGTAGGCTTCGCCCTTGTCGCGAAAGATCTTTTTCGCCTTTTCGCGCGACCAGACTTCCTTGGTGAACGGCTTGTTGCGGCCGATGATCTCGCGCATCTTCTTTTCGATGGCGGGAAAATCCTCCGGCGTGAACGGCTCGTTGCGAGCGAAATCGTAGTAGAATCCGTTCTCGATCACCGGGCCGATCGTCACCTGAGTACCGGGCCACAATTCCTGCACGGCTTCGGCCAGTACATGCGCAGCGTCGTGGCGAATGAGTTCCAGCGCCCGCGGGTCATCGCGTGTGACGATCTCGACGTTGCCGGAACGCGCCAGCGGATCGGAAAGATCGCGGATCACGCCGTCGACGGCATAGGCGACCGCCTTTTTCGCCAGCGACCTGGAAATCGATTCGGCTAGAGCGGCGCCGGTCATCGCCGCGTCGTATTCGCGGACGGAGCCATCGGGAAATGTAAGGGAAACGGAATTCGACAAGGTAGTTCTCCATCTATCCAGTCCCGCAAACGAGCGCGGGTGGTGATTGCCGGATCAAACCCGGCGAGCGGTGTTTCTAGTGTGAGTTTTTTTCGGCGTAAAGATTGCGGCGTCGAGAAAGCTCAATGGCCGTGCGGCTTTCCGATGCGCCAATAGCGCCATGGCGTGAACCAACGATAGCGATCCGACAGCGTTTCCGGCACGCGGTCGATGCCGTGCGTGCCGCCCGGCCCGCAGCGGAGGACGCGGAACAGCCCCATCCAGCCACCCGCCCACAGGCCGTGGCGCGCAATCGCCTCATGGGCATATTCCGAGCAGGTCGGAAGATGGCGGCATGAATTGCCGACGAAACCGGACAGGGTCAGCTGGTAGAGCCGGACCAGCGACGTGCCGAGCACGCGGCCCGGCGTCTTGCGCCAGGGTCCGGGCCAATTGCGGGAGCCGGCCAGCCTATGAGCCTTCGCGTCGCTCATTGCAGATTTTCAGTGCAGCCGCAGCCATTCGAGGCGCGGCTTCTGTTGCCGACCGCCACACCGTCTCCAGGTTGACGGAACCATAGCCGTGAGCCGTACGGTTTCTTGCCCGGTAAGCCTGCCGTAGTTCAAGCTCGGGATGTTCCGCCTGAAAATCGGGAGCCAGCTTCAGGATTTGTTGAGACGCCTCGCCGATCACCTCCAGACAACGGATGACGGCGTCTTGCGCCATTTGGTTGCGCATGAAGGCATCGAAATCCATGCGCGTGATATAGGATTCGATCCGGCCTGCCCATTGCACGATATTTTCGAGGAGTTCGTCGAGCGACCGTGGCTGATTCATCACAGCGGCTTCAGATCGCATGACACGCGACCGGCAACATCTGTCGCAAGGTCGCCCGGCGTGCGGACATCGACATGGGAGCGCAACAGCGCTTCCAGTTCCAGCTCGAGCCCGGCAAGATCGAAGGTGGATGCGTGATAATCATCCACGAGGATATCCAGGTCGCTTCCCTCCGTATCTTCGCCCCTGGCCGTCGAGCCGAAGATGCGCGGATTGCTCACCGGGTAGCGGGCGATAATCCGCAGGACCTCATCGCGGTGCTTGGCCAAGGCTTCCGAAGGACGCATATCTTCCTCCGTTTCAGGCCGCCGCTTCGGCCAGCTTGCGTTCCACCTGGCCGATCGCGTCGGCCACCGCGTCGAATGTCAGCATGGTCGAGGCGTGGCGGGCCTTGTAGTCGCGCACCGGCTCGAGATATTTGAGGTCGGCGAAGCGGCCTTGCGGCGGCGCGCCGTTTTCCTTGAGCATTTTACGCATGGCTTCGCGCACCGCGCGCAGCTCTTCTGCGGTCGCGCCGACGATATTCGCCGCCATGATCGAGGATGAAGCCTGGCCGAGCGCGCAGGCCTTCACGTCGTGTGCGAAATCGGTGACGACACCGTCCCGCATGTTGAGATCGACGGTGACAGTCGAGCCACAGAGCTTGGAATGCGCCATTGCGCTTGCGTCGGGATTTTCCAGGCGGCCGATCCGCGCGATATTTCCGGCGAAAGCCAGAATTTTCGCATTATAGACGTCGTCGATCATTTTGTTCCAATCCGTCGCCGTTTCGAGAACAGCCCGTAGCGCGTCCGCATCTTTCAATCGCGGCGCAAGGCCTTATATAATGCTCGTGCCCCGGCGACAGCAAGGCAGCCACTTCGGCGACTAAGCCAGCCGGCGCATTCCACCCCGCTTTCGGGCCTTGAGCGGCCCGCGAAAGGAAGTGGTCCGTTCAACTCGTTCCTCCTGAGAGAGGAACTACGGGAGACGCCTTTCATGGACGCCGTTATCAAGAAAATCATGCCCCGCTCGGAATATATGGAAAAGCCGGTTACCCACCGGCCGAGCCAGGCCGAGGCCGAGGCTGCCGTGCTGACCCTGCTGCGCTGGACCGGCGACGATCCGGACCGCGAGGGCCTGAAGGACACGCCCAAGCGCGTCGCCAAGGCATTTCTCGAAATGTTCAACGGCTATGACATGTGCCCGGCCGAAGAACTCGGCCGCACCTTCGAGGAGGTCGCCGGCTACGACGACATGGTCATCGTCAAGGACATACACTTCCACTCGCATTGCGAGCACCACATGGTGCCGATCATCGGTCGCGCGCATGTCGGCTACCTGCCCGACCGCAAGGTTGTCGGCCTTTCCAAGATCGCCCGCGTCGTCGACATATTCGCGCATCGCTTGCAGACGCAGGAGGCGATGACGGCGCAGATCGCGGCCGTCATTCAGGAGGTGCTTAATCCGCGCGGCGTGGCCGTCATGATCGACGCCGAGCATATGTGCATGGCCATGCGCGGCATTCGCAAGCAGGGTTCGACTACCCTTACCTCGACCTTCACCGGCGCCTTCAAGGACAGTCCCGAAGAGCAGGTCCGCTTCATAACCATGGTGCGGAACGGCCTCTCGGCTTGAGCCGCCCGCAAGGAGCCCCGGTGTCGGCAGTCGAATTTCCAGAACCCCCGACGGACAAGAAAGCGATCGAGGAAGGCGGCGTCTTTGCGCCGCGCTTCGACGCCGCAGGTCTGGTGACCGCCGTCGTCACGGATGCGCGCGACGGCATGCTCCTTATGGTCGCGCACATGAACGCCGAGGCGCTGGCGCTGACCCTCGAAACCGGCATCGCCCATTACTGGTCGCGCTCGCGCGGCAAGATCTGGAAAAAGGGCGAAACATCAGGGAATGTGCAGCAGGTCACAGAACTGCGCACCGATTGCGATCAGGATGCGGTATGGCTTCGCGTAAATGTGTTGGGCCAAGACGCAACCTGTCACACTGGCCGGCGTTCTTGCTTTTATCGAACGGTGGGGCTTGAAGACGGCATCGCGATGCTTCGCGACGACGGCAGCAAGCCATTGTTCGATGCGAAGAAAACATATCGTAATGCAGAGTGAACCGTTCGGTCTTGAAAGTCACACAGATTCATTCTTTCGATACTGACCCTGGATACAATTGACCGGGGACAAAAGGAGATTTTGATGCTCGAATGGGCGTCTTTGCGCAACAAGGCGGGGGCGGATGTACGGGAGGCGAACGGCCCCTCATCCTCCGGCGGCATAACCGAAACGCAGCTTCCAAAATCGGGAATTTCCCTGGCGCTCGGCGGCGGCGCGGCGCGCGGCTGGGCCCATATCGGCGTTCTGCGCGCGCTCGACGAGGCCGGCATCGAGATCGACATGATCGCCGGAACCTCCATCGGCGCGCTTGTCGGCGGCTGTTATCTGGCCGGCAAGCTCGACGAACTCGAGGAATTCGCCCGCAGCCTCACCAAGCGCCGGCTGTTCGGGCTGCTGGACCTGCATATCGGCGGCAGCGGCCTGTTCGGCGGCATGAAGCTCAACGCCCGCATGCAGGAGCACATGAACGGCACGTCCTTTGCCGATTTGTCGAAGCCATTCGTCTGTGTCGCCGCCGAAATCCGCACCGGCCACGAAATCTGGCTGTCTGACGGCTCGCTGATCACGGCGATGCGCGCTTCCTACGCCCTGCCCGGCGTGTTCGAACCGGTCCTGGTCAACAAGCGCGTGCTGGTCGACGGCGCACTGGTCAATCCGGTGCCGGTCTCGGTCTGCCGCGCCTATGAGCAGCGGCTGGTCGTGGCCGTGAACCTGCACTACGATCTGTTCGGCCGCGCGGCCGTGATCAAGCACAGCGCCGGCGAGCTGACCGTTGAACAGGATGCTCCGGCCCCCGGACGGTACAATGCCGACACGCGCGAGGCGCGCATCGGCATCACCGGCGTCATGGTCGAAGCCTTCAACATCATCCAGGACCGCATTTCGCGCGCGCGGCTGGCCGGCGATCCGCCGGACCTTTCGCTGCAGCCGAAGCTCGGCCATATCGGCCTCACCGAATTCCACCGCGCTGACGAAGCGATCCGCCTCGGCTATGAGGCAACCATGGCGCAGATGGCCGACCTGACCCGGCTGCAGACGGTATTGGCTTAATGTGTGTTGAGATTCGGGTGATGCCGGCCTGCAATGGCGGTTTTCTGCGCTTCCGGTACTCGCGTACCTGAATGTACGCTCCGTTCCGGTTCTCGAAATTCCACCATTTTCGGCTCGGCCTGACCCGAATCTCAACACACCTTAAGCCATCGCAGCGTCGATCAGGCGAAACTGGACGGTCTTGTTGCCGTTCCAGTAATTCGCCGACAGCGAGCCGGCTACATGGATGTGCGCCCCCCTGCTCTTGATCAGGAAGTCGCCCAGCGGCGTATCCACCGCCCGAAACGCAATCGACTGGACGCGCCCACCGGCGTCCGACTGCAGATCCGCGCGGATGTGGTTGGCGCCGACGAAGCGCACATCGGCGACGCGGTGGCGGGGCAGCACGAAGACAGGCGGCAGATGCCCCGCTCCGAACGGCCCGGCGCGCTCCAGCGCCTCGAGCAGCGACGGCGTGGCGCCATCTGCGGCAAGCGCCGCGTCAATGCCAAGGCTCTCTTCATCCTGCAGGCGGAACACGTCGGCAGAGGCGCGCTCCTCGAAAAACGCCCGTAATTCCCCGAGCTTTTCGCGCTGAACGGTGATGCCGGCGGCCATTGCGTGACCGCCGCCCTTGACGATCAGCCCGCGCTCGGCCGCTTCACGCACCAGTTTGCCCAGGTCAAAGCCCGAGACGGAGCGCCCGGAACCGGTGCCGACACCGTTCGCGTTGAAGGCGATCGCGAAGGCAGGACGGCGCGCATGTTCCTTCAATCGCGAGGCGATCAGGCCGACAATGCCGGGGTGCCATTTCTGGTTGGCGGTTACGATGACGGCCGGCCCTGCCCCGCCCGCGAGTTCGGCATCGGCTTCGGCGCGCGCCTCCGCCAGCATGTCCTGCTCCATCGCCTGACGCTCCTGGTTGAGGCGGTCGAGCGTCTCGGCGATCTTGCCGGCCTCTACCGGATCGTCGGTGGCGAGCAGCCGGCTGCCGAGTGCGGCGTCGCCAATGCGCCCGCCGGCATTGATGCGCGGGCCGATCAGGAAGGCGAGATGGAAGGTGTTGATGGGCTCGCCGATGCGCGAGACCCGCGCCAGCGCCGAAATGCCCGCGTTCTTCTGCTGGCGGATGGCGAGCAGACCCTTGACCACGAACGCCCTGTTGACGCCCGTCAGCGGCACCACGTCGCAGACCGTCCCGAGCGCGACGAGATCCAGCAGCAACAGGAGATCCGGTTGCGGCGCGTCGGGCAGCGCCGCGCGAAGCACCCTGGCCGTCTGGACCAGCGTCAGGAAGACCACGCCGGCGGCGCAAAGATGGCCCTGCCCCGAAAGATCGTCCTCGCGATTGGGATTGACCACCGGAACGCCGGCAGGCAGCGGACCGCCGACCTGATGGTGGTCGAGCACAACGACATCGGCCCCGACCTCCCGCGCCGCCTGGATCGAGGCTGCGCTGTTCGTGCCGCAATCAACGGTGGCGATCAGCCTGGCGCCGCGCGAGACAAGTTCACGCATCGCCTCAGGATTGGGGCCGTAACCCTCGAAAATCCTGTCGGGAATGTAGATTTCGGCTTCGATGCCGTAATGCGCCAGAAACCGCTTCAGCAGCGCGGAAGACGTGGCCCCGTCGACATCGTAGTCGCCGAAGATCGCTACCTTCTCGCGCCGGAGAACCGCGTCGGCGATGCGGGCTGCCGCCGCTTCCATATCGGTCAGCGTGGCCGGATCGGGTAGCAATTGCCGGATCGTCGGATCGAGGAAGGTCGTCACTTCATCGACGCTTACGCCGCGCCCGGCAAGCACCCGCGCGACGATATCCGGCACGCCATGCCCCTGTGCCATGGCGAGCGCCGCCATCTCCTGGCGCTCGTTCAGGCGGTGTTCCCAGGCAAGCCCGGTCACCGACCGCCTGACGCCCAGAAAATGGCGCTTCTCGACAACGAGACCTCGATTCGGCGGGTTATCCATGGGCGCAGGATAGGGCAAAGCCAAGCAATGCCCAATCACGCAAGATGATGGCTGTCAGCTGAAACAAAATCAGGTTTGTCGCTTTTCCGCGTTGCGTCGACCCCATTCATCGGCCGCCTCGCCCATGCTCTTGTCCGCCCCATCTTTAAGCCACGCCATGAAAGGCCGGTCGAACTTGAACGCCGGGCCGCATTGATCCAGGAAAAAGCGCCGCACGTTCTGGGTGTTGCGGTAGGATTTCGTGATCGGCGTGGCGCGCGATATTCGATCCGCGTGCCAATCGAACGTTGCCATTTGAACCCTCCTGGCCAGAGCCTCCGGCCGCCTCGCGTCCATTCGAACCCGGCGGCTAGAATTTGTCCAGATCCTGGTGCCTTGCCTTGATTTCGCGCACCGTCCGCGACGAGGAGCGCAGCACGATCGTGTCGGTGGTGATGGAGTTGCGGCCGAACTTCACGCCGGCGAGCATGTTGCCGTCGGTGACGCCGGTTGCGGCAAACAGCACGTCGCCGCGCGCCATTTCCTCGATGCGATAGATTTTTTTCGGATCGGTGATGCCCATCTTCGCGGCGCGCGCCACCTTTTCGGGAGTGTCGAGCTGCAGCCTGCCCTGCATCTGGCCGCCGGTGCAGCGAAGAGCCGCGGCCGCAAGCACGCCTTCTGGCGCGCCGCCGGTGCCGAGATAGATGTCGATGCCGGTCTCGTCGGGATCGGTCGTATGGATGACGCCGGCAACGTCGCCGTCGCCGATCAGGCGGATCGCCGCGCCGGTGTTGCGCACCGCCTCGATCAGCTTGGCGTGGCGCGGCCGGTCGAGGATGCAGGCGGTGATCTCCGAGATCGGCACGCGCTTCGCGTCCGCGAGGTTGCGGATGTTTTCATAAGGCGAGGCGTCGATGTCGATCACGCCGTCGGGATAGCCGGGGCCGATGGCGATCTTGTCCATATAGACGTCGGGCGCGAAGAGCAGGCTGCCCTTCTCGGCGATGGCGATGACCGCCAATGCGTTGGGCAGGTTCTTGGCGCAGATCGTCGTGCCTTCCAGCGGGTCGAGCGCAATGTCGACTTCCGGACCGTCGCCGGAGCCGACCTCCTCGCCGATATAGAGCATCGGCGCCTCGTCGCGCTCGCCCTCGCCGATCACGACGGTTCCCTTGATGTCGAGCCGGTTCAGTTCGGCGCGCATTGCGTCGACTGCGACCTGGTCGGCTGCCTTTTCGTCGCCGCGGCCGCGCAGCCTGGCGGCGGCGACTGCCGCCCGCTCGGTGACGCGAACGAGTTCCATGGTGAGGATCCGGTCAAGGCCGGCGACGACGCTATTTTTCGCCATGTGAATGTCCCTGTGGAAATTGAACGGCCCGGAACCGGGCGGCGGGCTCCTTCTGTCAAAGCGCTGTGACAACAGCAAGACCTGTTGAGCGGTATTTGACCGCCAACAGACATCAATCGATTGAAGAACGACGCTGTCGCTCAGTCGGCGCGTTCGATGCGGATCACCTGCGGCTTGTCGGTCAGATGGCCGTCCTTGGTGATGCCGTCCACCGCCTTGCGCACCGCCGCCTCGGTGGTTTCGTGTGTCACCAGAATAACGGTTTTTGCTGTGCCTGCCTCGGGCTCGGCGGCGTGCTGGACGATCGACTCCAGCGATATTTCGTTGTCCGCCATGCGTTTGGCGACCGCAGCGAAGACACCGACGCGATCATGCACGGTGAGCCGGATGAAATAGCCGCCCTCATGCGAACGCATGCGCGCGCGTTTGTAGGGCTTCAGCTCCCTGGCCGGCCGGCCGAAAACCGGCCCGTGCTGGAAGCCGGGGCGGCTCTTGGCGATGTCGGCGATGTCGCCGACGACGGCCGACGCCGTGGCATTGCCCCCTGCCCCCGGTCCCGAAAGCAGGAGTTCGCCCAGAATATCGGTTTCGATGGCGACGGCATTGGTGACGCCGTGTACCTGCGCGATGACGCTGGCCGTCGGAACCATGGTCGGGTGGACGCGCTGCTCGATGCCGCTCTCGGTGGCTTGGGCGACGCCCAGCAGTTTTATGCGATAGCCGAGCTCGCCCGCCGCGCGAACATCGGCCTGGCTGATGTTTGAAATGCCTTCCATGTAGATGTCGTCGGCCGAGATTTTGCAGCCGAAAGCGAGGCTTGTGAGGATCGCCAGCTTGTGCGCTGTGTCGTGGCCCTCGATGTCGAAGGTCGGATCGGCTTCGGCGTAGCCAAGGCGCTGGGCGTCCTTCAGACAGGCGTCGAAGGACAGGCCTTCCGCCTCCATGCGGGTCAGGATGTAATTGCAGGTGCCGTTGAGAATGCCGAACACGCGCGAAACGCTGTTGCCGGCCATGGCCTCGCGCATGGTCTTGATGACGGGAATGCCGCCGGCGACCGCAGCCTCGTAGTTGAGGAGGACGCCCTTCCTTTCGGCGATCTCGGCCAGCGCGATGCCATGCCTGGCAAGCAGAGCCTTGTTGGCGGTCACGACATGGCGGCCGGCTTCGAGCGCGGCCTTAACGCAGTTGTGGGCAGGCCCGTCATCGCCGCCGATCAATTCGACAAATACGTCGATGTCGGCATTCCTTGCCAGCTCTGCCGGATCGTCGAACCACTTGGCGCCGCCGAGATCGACGCCGCGGTTGCGGCTCCTGTCACGCGCCGAGACGGCTGCCACCACGATTTCACGGCCGCATTGCCGGGTCAGTTCGGCAGCCTTTTCCGAGAGCACACGCGCCACCGACGCGCCGACCGTGCCGAGGCCGGCAATTCCAATACGCAAAGCTTCGGCCATGTGCGGCAATGTCCCTCAGACTTCTGAAATATGATCGCTCAGCGGTGCGCGGCGAGCGGAACCACGTTGTTGGGTTGCTTGGCCGACGACGTGAAAAAGCGCTTGATGTTGCGGGCGGCCTGCCGGATGCGATGCTCGTTTTCCACCAGAGCGATGCGCACAAAATCGTCGCCGTGCTCGCCGAAGCCAACGCCTGGCGCCACCGCGACATCGGCATGCTCGATCAGCAGCTTGGAGAATTCGAGCGAGCCAAGATGCTTGAACGGCTCGGGTATCGGCGCCCAGGCGAACATGGAAGCGGCCGGCGCCGGGATTGTCCAGCCGGCGCGCCCGAAGGAATCGACCATCACGTCGCGCCGCTTGTGGTAGATGTCGCGCACTTCCGCGATGTCGGCGCCGTCGCCGTTGAGAGCGGCGGTCGCCGCCACCTGTATTGGCGTGAACGCGCCGTAATCGAGGTAGGATTTCACGCGCGTGAGCGCCGCGATCAGGCGCTCGTTGCCGACCGCAAAACCCATGCGCCAGCCGGGCATCGAAAAGGTCTTCGACATCGAGGTGAATTCCACCGTGATGTCGATGGCGCCCGGAACCTGCAGCACCGACGGGGGTGGATTGCCGTCGAAATATATTTCGGAATAGGCGAGATCGGACAGGATGATGATGTCGTTCTTCTTCGCGTAGGCGACGACGTCCTTGTAGAAGTCCAGCGTCGCCACATGAGCCGTCGGATTGGACGGATAGTTGAGGATCAGCGCCAGCGGCTTCGGGATCGAATGGCGTACCCCGCGCTCCAGCGCCGGGATGAAGCCGGCGTCGGGTTCGGCCTGCAGGGAGCGGATGACGCCGCCCGACATGATGAAGCCGAAGGCGTGGATGGGATAGGTCGGGTTCGGGCACAGGATGACGTCGCCCGGCGCGGTGATGGCCTGCGCCATATTGGCGAAGCCTTCCTTGGAGCCCAGCGTAGCAACGATTTGCGTCTCGGGATCGAGTTTCACGCCGAAACGGCGGGCGTAGTAGCTTGCCTGGGCCCGGCGCAGGCCGGGAATGCCGCGCGACGACGAATAGCGGTGGGTGCGCGGATCGCGCACCACTTCGCAGAGCTTGTCGACGATGGATTTCGGCGTCGGCAGGTCGGGATTGCCCATGCCGAGATCGATGATGTCGGCGCCGCGCGAGCGGGCGCTGGCCTTCAGCCGGTTGACCTGTTCGAAGACGTAAGGCGGAAGCCGGCGAACCTTGTGAAATTCTTCCATGTCAGTCCCAGGAACAGGAGGGCTTTGTCGCGCCGCGATATATACCCAATCGGATTGACGGTCGAGTGCGTCAGTCGAGCACGTCAGTTGTTCTCGATTTCCTTGAGCGCCTCGGTGGCGTGGGTAGAAGCAAGCTTCTTCAATCTGGCCTTCGACGCGCTCGTGCCGGCGGCGCCGGGAGGCGCCTTTTGCCCCGACCGCGCGGCGTTGAGTTCCGCGAGCCTCGCCGCCTTTTGCTGCGCGCTGATCTGCGCGGCCGCCGATTGCGGCGGGATGTTGAGATTGGGGAACGTGCCGGTGTTCCTTGGCTCGCCCGACGACAGCTGAACCTCGGTGACTGTGGCCGGTGTTGGTTCGGTCGCTGCGATCGCGGGAGTTGGAGCAGCGTCCCCGGCGGTCGAGGTGGCGCAGCCGGGTGCAAGGCAGACGGCGGCGATCACGGCCGCGAGACGCCACCGCAAATCCCAAAAATTCTTCCTTGCAAGGCGCTGTGTCATATTTTTCCCCGGCGGGCTCCAATAAATCCCGGTCAGTTGCTATTTAGACCCTATTCGCCGTGTCATGGTATTGTGTCAATAACACGCTTGGGAGAACAGCGCGAACCATGTCGAAGACAGCCGATTCGGGCAAGACAGACGCCGACGCCGCTTCATCGGTCGAGCAATATCTGGTCAAGGACCCGGAACGCTTCGCGTTGAACGTTGCGCGCACGATCGAGCAGGCCGGCAAGGCTGCCGCAGCCTGGGCGGAGCCGCGCGAAAAGGGCGAGGTGCGCGACGGCGTCGCCGAGCCGATGGCCGACATGGTCAAGACATTCTCCAAGCTCACCGAATACTGGCTCTCCGATCCTTCGCGGGCGCTGGAGGCACAGACGCGGCTGTTTTCGGGCTATCTGGACGTCTGGTCGAAATCTCTCCATCGCGTCACGGCAGGCGAAGACGTTGAGGATACCGCCAAACCGGACCGGAGCGACAAGCGCTTCCAGGATCCGGAATGGGGCCGCAACGCCTTCTTCGATTTCCTGAAGCAGGCATATCTGGTGACCTCGCGCTGGGCCGGCGACCTGGTCGAGCATGCGGATGGGCTGGACGAGCACACACGCCACAAGGCCAGCTTCTATATGAAGCAGGTCACCAATGCGATCTCGCCCTCGAATTTCATCCTGACCAATCCGGAGTTGTTTCGCGAGACGGTCGCCAGCAATGGCGAAAACCTTGTGCGCGGCATGAAGATGCTGGCGGAGGACATAGCCGCCGGCAAGGGCGACCTGAAGCTCAGGCAGGCCGACTACTCCCCCTTCGAGCTTGGCAAGAACGTGGCGGTGACGCCGGGCAAGGTCGTGGGCCGCAGCGATGTCGCTGAAATCCTGCAATACGAGCCGTCAACCGAGACGGTGCTCAAGCGGCCGCTGCTGATCTGCCCGCCATGGATAAACAAGTTCTACATTCTCGATCTCAATCCGCAGAAATCCTTCATCCGCTGGGCAGTCGAGCAGGGGCACACGGTGTTCGTCATTTCGTGGGTGAACCCGGATTCGCGCCACGGCATGAAGGGGTGGGAAGCCTATGTCCGCGAAGGCCTTCAATATGGGCTCGACATTGTAGACAGGGCGACCGGTGAAAAGGACGTCAACGTTATCGGCTACTGCGTCGGCGGCACTCTTCTGGCCGCTGCCCTGTCGCTTCTGGCGAAGGAAGGCGACGACCGCATCAAATCGGCGACGTTCTTCACCACGCAGGTCGATTTCACCTATGCCGGCGATTTGAAGGTGTTCGTCGACGAGGACCAGGTTGCCGCCGTCGAACGGGCGATGGGCGAAAAGGGCTATCTCGAAGGCACCAAGATGGCAACCGCGTTCAACATGCTGCGCTCGGGCGACCTGATCTGGCCCTACGTGGTCAACAACTACATGCGCGGCAAGGATCCGACGCCGTTCGACCTGCTCTACTGGAATGCAGATTCGACTCGCATGGCGGCCGCCAACCACTCCTTTTACCTGCGCAACTGCTATCTCGAGAACAATCTGGCGAAGGGCAGTATGGAACTGGCCGGCTGCAAGCTTTCACTCGCCGATATCACCATCCCGGTCTACAACCTCGCCGCGCGCGAGGATCACATCGCCCCTGCCCGCTCGGTCTTTCTGGGCTGCAAGTATTTCGGCGGCGACGTGGAATATGTGATGGCGGGTTCCGGCCATATCGCCGGCGTCGTCAACCCGCCTTCGATGAACAAGTATCAATACTGGACCGGCGGAAAGCCGGTGGGCGATTTCGAGGATTGGATCGCCAAGGCCAAGGAAAACCCGGGTTCCTGGTGGCCGCACTGGCAGAAATGGATCGAGAAAAAGGATGCCACGCGCGTCCCGGCGAGGGGTCCCGGCAAGCGAATCGAAGTGCTCGGCGACGCGCCAGGAACATACGTGAAGGTTCGCGTGTGAATCGCCGAAACCAGCCGTGAGTTGACGCGCGCGTAAAAGCAGGCGAAATGGTGTTCTTACAACCTTGATGTTGCCTTATTCGGACCGTAGCCGGACAATTGACGAACTGCTTTATAGATTCGTGGGTCCTGTTTCCGCTTCGGTCACACGGCTGCACAGCTTTTGATTTTTGATTGCCGGAACAACAAAACGTATCGGCGCGAATATTAGGGAGGGGATCCGGTTTGAGAGCGGGCTCGCGCTTTGCGAAACGGAAGGGCTGCGCTGCCACGGCCTTGCTGGTTTCCGTTCTGCTGGCGTCCTGCACATCCTCCACCGACCCCAATCTCGAAATCGGCATGCCCGGCTATAACGCGACCGCGGCCGCAAGCGACGTTTCGTCGGGCGATCTGCAGTCTGCCGGCGTCGACGTCACGCCGCAGCCGGTGATGAACGCCGAAGCCGACACCCCCTTGCCCACGCAGGTGGCGTCCGTCCCCGCATTGAAGTCGGCCGGCGAAACCGCCGCGACGGCAACCGCGGAAGCTGGCGCCGCGACTGAGGCCGTGCCGGCCGCGGTGGCGGAAACCGCGAAGCCAAAACAAGCCGAGGTGACCGCTGAGGCCGATGCGGCCACAGAGGCAAAACCGGCAGAAGACACAACTGCTTCAGGCGTCGAAGCTGCCGCAGAGAATGCGACCGCAGGCGCAACACGCACTGCCCAGCCGATCGCCCCCAAGAAAAAAGGGTTCCTGTCGGCACTCTTCGCCCCGGCTCCCGCCAAACCTGCCGCTTCTGCCGAAGCCGCAAAGCCTGCGCCGGCCGAAGCTGCTGCCGACGCGGAAGCAACGCCGGCCTCTGCGATCCCGACTCCAAAGCCGGTCAAAGCCGCTGAGGAAGCCAAGGCTACGGAGGCCACTGCCGCTGAGGCTGCAAAGCCCGCTGCGGAAGGCGCCGTCTATGTGACCGCGGGCGAAATGCCCGCCGCCCAGCCGATCGCTCCCAAGAAAAAGGGCTTCCTGTCGGCCTTCTTCGGAGCCGCCCCGGCTTCGGCCGCGCCCTCGCCCATCAAGCAGCGAGAAGCAAGCGAGGCGAAACCGCTCATCGAGACCAAGGCCGAATCGAAGCCGATCATCACGCTGGCTTCCGCGAAGCCGGCCGAGAAGCCGGTCAGGATGGCTTCGCTTGGGAACGACAACGCCCTGCCGGGCGTCCGTCAGACCGCCCTGTTCGAAATCAAGCGCAAATCCGGCATTGACGACGACAGCGACGTCGACCTGCATGAGGATGAGGATAGCGGGCCGGTTCTGGCCTCCGCCGCCGGCCTGGCGCGACTTGCCCCCAACGGGCTCCTGAAGCAGACCGACCGCGTCGACGTCGCGTGCCTGAAACCCTCGCTGGTCCGGGTGCTGAAAACCGTCGAGCGCTACTATGGCAAGAAGATGATCATCACTTCGGGCTATCGCAGCCCTGCGCACAACCGCCGCGCGCGCGGCGCCAAGAATTCACTGCATATGTATTGCGCCGCAGTCGACGTGCAGATCCCCGGCGTCAGCAAATGGGAACTCGCCAAATTCGCGCGCTCCATGCCCGGCCGCGGCGGTGTCGGCACCTATTGCCACACCGAATCCGTGCATATCGACGTCGGCCCCGAACGCGACTGGAACTGGCGCTGCCGCCGCCGCAAGGGCTGAAAATCTTTGCTCCAGCTTGCATTCTGGGGGGTTGCCCGCCGCACGCAAGCTGGCTATAAGCCGGTTCGTTGTCTTCCGCGCCCATCGTCTAGCGGTTAGGACACCGCCCTTTCACGGCGGTAACAGGGGTTCGATTCCCCTTGGGCGTACCAACACTTTCAAGCACTTGGCGCCTCCCCTCCCCGTTCCGTGCAATATCTGGCCCAGAGCGAGCTCGAATCGCATTCACCGAGAGCCTTCTCAATGCCGTGCGGCCACATCAACTATCTGGTCGAACACCATGTGGCTGACGGGCCTTTCATCTACGGGAGATGTGGTCGACGTCGATCATGGATCGTCCCACCTACAAGCGTCGGCCTTATCGATGGAGGAGCCAAAAAAGCGTCAGCACCGCGAATGCGGCTGGAGACAGGAGAACTCCAGCCCGCAAAACGCACATAAGCAAATGGAGCGGTGTGAACATGTTTGAAGCTGCTGGCGCCTAGTGAGCGCGGCCGGGGTGATCCTGCCGGGGATTGTCCAAAGCCCGCAGGCCTCGCTTCAGTTCGTCAACGGTTTTGATGCCGCGGGTGAAAAGCACCATGGTGCGCTTTGCAAGCAACTCGTGCTTCAGGCTGCCTTTGCGGACGCCGGTCTCCCGGCAGTGTTCGTCAAGCGCCCGTGCCGCGATGGCAAGCTGCGCCATGTCGGTGATGCCGGTGAACTGCTGCATGACAAGGCCTCCTGTTCGGTCCGGTCCCGCCTGTCAGCCTTTCTTACCGCCGCAGGCGAGAATGCAGCCAGTGACTTCCGTCACCATCGATCATGACTTTCGGCACAGTACGCGCATCTCGAAATGCCCTACTCATGACAGTGCAGCAAATCAGCGCTGCATGGCCGGCGTCTACCCCAAGCTTACCCCCCAGACGCCGGCCATTTTTCCCGCAGGACAACGATGTACGGTTCCAAGTACGACTGGAACGGCGATATAACTCGCCGCCGCAACCGGTTCCGACGCCTGCGCAGCGGATTGATCGCAGCCGGCGCGGCCGCACTAGTCGCCTGGCTGGCAACCACCTGGTACTTCTGACCGGCCAAGAACGAATCCCCGGCCTGAGCCGGGGAGTTCAGTCTAGAGGTAGATCGTAATCCAGACACGCCGACGACGGCAGCGGCGGCGCCAGCGGCCATACCGGCGAACTCGACGACAGTAACGTCTCCAAACCCGCCGACGGCGACGGCGGCGCCTGCGGCGGCGACGCCAATGGCCGCGTCGGTGCCTTACGTCATCTACTTCGGCCGGAGGCTCATCGCCCTCGATGACAGCCGGTTCGGGCGTATCAATTTCGTCGAGTATCCCGTCGCCTCGGGGTACAAGGGCATGCGCCGGCCGCGCCACGCCGGCAACGGCCGCCGCACCCGCCAGGCCAAGCAGTCCGGTCAGGAATAATCGTCGCTCCATTTTCGTGCTCCAATCACTGAGCAGCCCTTCATTCGGGAAAATAGAGGAGATGGGGCGGAAGACGAGGCTACCGCGTTCGCGGACGCAGAATTCCATCAGCTTGTTCTAATGCAACCCTTTCGGCAGTCACGGGTTGAGGGGGCCGAAGGGGCTCGACTGACGGAGAGCCGTCGTGGACAACAAAAAATTCGTTGCAGCCGATCTGATTTCGGTCGTCAAGGCCTGTGCTCACAGCCGGTGCGCGGGATCGCTGCTCTCGACTTCGAAAGCCATCGAAGAACTCCGGATAATATCAGGAGATTTCATCACGCCCGACGAGGAGATGGCAGAAGCAATATCGGAGGCCGCCATCGCCTTGGGCTGTACGGTCGTGTTCGATGAACGCGCAGGCGCCGACACATTGAACATGGCCCCGCGGCATATCGACAACCGCTAAGCAGCCTTTGCAGGAAACGAATCCGTTGCAAGAAATGCCCGCCACCGTTTCCGGTGACGGGCATTGCCCCGGCGCCCAAACTATTACCCCTCGCCTGCTGGCGAGGGATCAACTGACCATCGGACGGCGCATCAGCACGAATTGCCGACCACCGGAAGCCGTGCAGTTGAGCTGCTCGACCGAGACCAGCGCGCAATTGATGTTGCTCCTGGTTTGCCTGATCAGCGAACGCATCCTTATTTCTGCTGCCTGGGCGCCGACCATGCGATAGCTGCCGTCGGCCAGCTTTTTGCCCGTGTCGAGGGCAACGGTCTGGAAGGCGCCTTCCGAGAACTGCGTGACGGCGACGCCATCCGTACTGACCCACTCGCCCTCTATGCCCTGCGGTGCAGCAGCGGCGGCCTGCGGAGCCAGCGGTGTAACGGCAATCGGGGGGCGAGTATCGATGATCATGCAGCCGATCAGTCCGGGGGCAGCCGTTAAAACCGCCGCAACAGCAAGAAATGCCCGCGCAATTTCCATAAATGAGAAGCCCTCCCCTTGGACCTTTTTTGCCGACGAGTTCCTAAAGGCTCACGCCAAAGCCCCGGCAACAGCCAAGACGAAAGCGAGCAGAAAAACAGGGCCAATGATCCAACGAGCCTCATAGACGCTGTTTTGCTGCACTTCCGACGATAGGTAGACTTGGCCTTTGCTTTCTCCATTCATCTGCATTTTGTTTCGCGTCTGAATCGTTGTAGCCAGCATTGACCATCTCCTGTGTGCCAGACAGAGAATCTGTTCGCTTAATCGGTCCGTCAGATTTCTTAGTACGCGATGGAAAATGCTGTCAGTGACTTCCGTCACATGTGTTTGGTGACCTCCGTCACATGGCTGCCCTCCCCGGGGACCAGCGTCAGGGCTCCGGCCAGCGTTGCTCGACATTCAAAATCCAGTTGCTTTCGATCACGTTCGCCCTTGCAAGGCGCGATGGGTCGTTATTGAGTTGCTGTCGGATGCAAGCGGCGGGAAAATCGAGGAGGTCCAGAATGCTTCGAATTCACCGAAGGATGACGGCGCTTATTGCCGGTACCGCGATATGCGCGCTGATGGGCTGTCAATCGACATCGACGTCCGGGGCTTACACGCCGGCAAATTGCGCGATGGTAGGTTCTTCCTGCTCGTCCGGCCGTTAGGCTTTTCGCGCGGCCGTCACTGATCCTTTACGATCGGCACCGAGCGCGCGCAGGCGCGATCGATTGATTTATGCTACAATCGCACCGGATGGGCGTGTCAGGGCACTCGGAATTGAGGAGGCTCGATCATGTCCGACATCACCGGCACGCATGCCAGCGAAACCCTCAACGGAACCAGCAGTCTCGATACGATCCAGGGATTGGGCGGAAGCGATCGAATAGATGGCCTGGGCGGCGCCGACACGATTTCGGGCGGCGACGGGACAGACACGCTTCGGGGAGGCAGCGGCAATGACACCATTTACGGTCACAGCGTCGCCGACCTGAACGCGAATTCAGGCGATATCACCGCAACGCTGCTCGCCAATATCGGTTCGGGCGCGGTGTTCGCGACCGGCGCGCCGGGCGATAGCAACTTTGTCTACGCTCTCAGGAAGGATGTCGGCGACATCGTCCGGATCAACGCGGCGACCGGGGCGCAGTCGGTCTTCCTCGACATTCCCGCTTCGCAATTCACCAGCGGCGGCGAGCAAGGTGTCCTCGGTCTCGCGTTCCATCCCGATTACGAGGCCAACGGCCGCTTCTTTGCCTTCCTCACCAATGCGGCTGGCGATATCGAAGTGCGGGAATATGCCCGGTCGGCCAACCCGGCCGTGGCCAACCCTACGCCCGTCAAAACGCTGATCACCATCCCGCACCCGACCTTCGGCAATCACAATGGCGGCTCGCTCGCCTTCGGCCCGGACGGGTACCTCTATATCTCAACCGGTGACGGCGGCGGCGCCAACGATCCCGCCGGCAATGCCCAGGATCTCGACGTCCTGCTGGGCAAGATCCTCAGGATCGATGTGGACGGCGATGATTTTCCGAGCGATCCGGCACGCAACTATGCGATCCCCCAGGACAATCCGTTTGCAGGCGCTACGTCGGGCGCCGACGAGATCTGGGACTACGGTCTGCGCAATCCCTGGCGCATCAGCTTCGACCCGCAGACCGGCGATCTCTATATCGCGGACGTTGGCCAAGCGGCGCGGGAAGAGGTGAATTTCGAGCCGGCGGGCGGGCCTGGCGGATTCAATTATGGCTGGGATTACCGTGAGGGGACGCTGCAGGGTCCAAGCACGCCACCGAACCCCCCGATTGTCTTCACCGATCCGGTTTTCGAGTATCCCCGCGAATTCGGCCAAAGCATCACCGGCGGCTATGTCTACCGCGGACCGGCGCCCGGCCTCGATGGTGCCTACTTCTTCGCCGATTTCGTCAGTGGGCGGCTCATGACGCTGCGCATGGTCAATGGCGAGCCGGAAGATGCGATTGAGCGCACGGCTCAACTGGTTGGCGCCGACATTCGGCAGATATCGTCTTTCGGCACTGACAACGCCGGCAATCTCTATGTTGTGAGCGTGTCCGGGGCCATCTACAGGCTCGACCCGGGCGCTGCGGCGGGCGATGGCGCGGATGTGATCGACGGCGGCGAAGGGAATGACACGATTTTCGGCGGCCTTGGCGGCGACCTTCTGAACGGCGGCGCCGGCGCCGATGAAATGCATGGCGGCAGCGGCAACGATATATTCGTGGTCGCCGCAGCAGTGGATAGCACCATCGAGAATGCCGGTGGCGGCACCGATACGGTGCGCTCCTATATAAACTGGACGCTTGCTGACAATGTCGAACGACTGGAGATGCGAGGCTCGGCCCTGAACGGCGCCGGCAATGCGCTCAACAATACGCTGGTCGGCAATTCGGGCAATAACGTGCTCAACGGCGGCGCCGGCAGAGACTACATGGTCGGCGGCGCGGGCAACGACATATTCGTCGTGGCCGCTGCCGACTGGACGATAGAGGCCGCCAATGGCGGCATCGATACCGTGCGCTCCTATATAAACTGGATGCTCGGCGCCAATATCGAGCGACTGGAACTGCGAGGTTCAGGCAATCTCAACGGCGCCGGCAACAGCTTGAACAACACGCTGGTCGGCAATTTCGGGAATAACAGCCTGAGCGGCGGTGACGGGAATGACTGGATCGTCGGTGGAGCCGGCAACGATACACTTACCGGAGGCGTCGGCAACGACACGCTGATCGGCGGCGCGGGCAGCGATATTCTCAACGGCGGCGCCGGGAACGACCGGTTCGATTTCGACCTTGTTTCCGACAGTCCGACCGGACCGGCGCTTCGCGACTCGATCGTCGGCGGCTTCAGCCACGGCTTCGACCTGATCGATCTCGCGACCATCGACGCGAACACACTGGTCGGCGGCAACCAGGCGTTCTCCTTCATCGGCAGCGCCGCATTTTCCGGCGTCGCCGGCCAGCTTCGCTATACCAACTACAGCGGCAAC